>JAAXQN010000156.1 GCA_012974305.1 Candidatus Methylomirabilis sp.
GTCTCTAACAGCTTGGTCTACCGGTACAACGTAGAAGAGACTGCCGACGGGCTCCGGGGGGAAGAGGGGACGTTTAACATCTGTACCTTCTGGCTCGTCGAGGCCCTGACACGGGCGGGGCGGGACAATCGCGCTAAGCTGGAGGAAGCGCGACTGATGTTCGAGCAGATGCTCGGGTACGCCAACCACCTGGGACTCTACGCCGAGGAAACCGGTCCCAGTGGCGAGGCGTTAGGCAACTTCCCCCAGGCCTTTACCCACCTGGCCTTGATCAGCGCCGCCTTCAATCTCGACAAAGCACTCGGTACCAGGGGCTAAGAGTGAGGTCCTCGAAGGTCTCAATGAGAGAAGGGAACCACAAAGGGTGGAATGCCTGGCACCTTCAAAGCGGTCCTCTCGAATTAATCTTCGTCCCCCAGGTGGGTGGGCGAATTATGGGCATGATGTGGCGGGGCCATGATCTCTGCTTTACCCAGCCAGAGCGTGAGGGACACGTCGAAGACCTTTCAGCGATTCAAGATCTGCATGCCAAAAAGAGTGAGATGGGCTTTCCCCTCTGGGGCGGCGATAAGACGTGGCTCGCACCGCAGACCCGATGGACCGACGGGGTTCCATTTCTGGATCTGGACAGCGGTCACTACGACCTCACCATTGAACAAGACGGGCCGGAGGTGGTCGTTGTCCGGATGACAAGTCAAGTTTGCCGGGAAACAGGCGTCCAGATCACCCGAACGGTGACGGTGTCATCTGACATGAATGGATGGATCGTCACCCACCGGTTATTCAACGCGGGATCAAACGAAACCCAGTGGGGCGTGTGGGATGTCAATATGGTCCTGAAGCCCGGGCAGGTCTTTTTGCCGAGAGGCGCGTCTTCTCAATATCCCAACGGGGTAAAGACGTTCGCCGAGGAAGGCGAATCGGTTCACGTCCGCGATACAGTCGTGAGTGAGCTGGAAAGCCTACCGGTCATTCGGTGTACCGATCCAAAGGCGTTCAAGTTTGGTGTGGATGCACAGGAAGGATGGATGCTCGCCGTACTCGAAGTCGCGGGGCTGGGCCTGGTAGGCTACCGAAAACAGGTACAGGTCTACAGGGACAAGCCATACGGCCACGGCTGTATAGCGGAGGTGTACAACTCGGACCGGTATCCCTATTTTGAGATGGAGATCCATGGCCCAGTCGTCTCGTTGAAACCGGGCGAAAGCTTTGAGATTGACGAGCGGCAGGCTCTGTTCGACCTGTCGCGCTGGCCCCAGAGCGAAGACGAGGTCAGGCAGCATTTGGAACGTAGGTCGTGAGGACCCAGGTGAAAACCGGCCATGCTCGATGCGCTCAGACACCACTGGCCCGAATACCTCATGGAAGCGGCCGGGCTCGGCATCTTCATGATTTTAGCCGGTGTCTTTGGCACCATCTTGGAATATCCAGGGTCGCCAGTCCGCCAGGCAATCGCCGACCCTCTCCTGCGGCGCAGCCTGATGGGTATCGCGATGGGCCTCACTGCCATTGGGATCATTTACTCGCCCTGGGGTAAACAATCGGGGGCACACATCAATCCGTCAGTCACCTTGACCTTTTTCCGGCTCGGTAAGGTGAAACCTTGGGATACATTTTTTTACATCGTCGCGCAATTCGCGGGTGGGGTGGCCGGTGTTTCCCTTGTCGCTTTGGCGCTCCGCAATGCCTTCACCGGTCCACCCGTCAATTATGTTGCCACTGTACCCGGTCCTCTCGGAACTGGCATCGCGTTTGTGGCCGAGCTCGCGATTTCATTCGGTCTCATGACCGTCGTGTTGGTCACCAACAACATTGAGAAGGGGCGATTTACTGGCCTCTTCGCCGGGTTTCTCGTAGCAACGTATATCACCCTCGAAGCGCCATTTTCAGGCATGAGTATGAACCCGGCCCGCACTTTTGCATCGGCCCTCCCGGCTGAGCTTTGGCGGTCCCTGTGGATCTATTTCACGGCTCCGCCGCTTGGCATGCTGTTGGCGGCAGAGACCTACCTGCGACTGGTGGGAGCTCGTAAGGTCATGTGCGCAAAACTGAACCACGACAATGAGAAACGCTGCATCTTCCACTGTGGCTACAAGATGCAGCCCCCGTCTCCCGAGGTAACTAGCGCGTGATGCAAAAGATCCGCAAGCTTTTTCCGATCCTCTCAGTGGTGGTGGCCTTTGTCGCCATCATTGATTTTCTTCCTCGTGCGATCGCCCGACAGGAAAACCCGTCACTCACCTTTGGCAAGATTGTCCGGCTGGACCCGCGGTTAGACCACTTGGTGCCACGAGATGCTGTAATGGAAAAGCTTGCTGACGGCTATGCGTGGGTCGAAGGACCGGCCTGGAATCGTAATGGGGGGTATTTGCTTTTCTCCGATATTCCGAACAACTCAGTTTTCAAGTGGCAGGATGGAAAAGGAGTGAGCCTATTCTTGAAACCTAGTGGTTATACAGGCAAGGCGCCGTTTGCCGGTAGGGAGCCTGGCTCGAACGGTTTGACATTCGACGCCGCTGGCCGGCTCGTGCTGTGTGAACATGGCAACCGCCGCATCGCACGGCTGGAAGAAGACGGCACTAGGACCACCCTGGCCGATCGGTATAAGGGCAAGCGCCTGAATAGCCCGAACGACCTTGCGTTCAAGTCGAATGGCGACCTCTACTTCACCGATCCACCGTTCGGATTGCCACAGGCCTTCGACGACCCGCATAAGGAACTCGATTTCAGCGGTGTCTACCGTTTGGCGATAAACGGCGAGCTAACCCTCCTCACCAGGGAAATCAGGGCTCCCAACGGGATTGCCTTCTCTCCAGACGAGAAAACCTTGTACCTCACCGACGTGGATCCAGACCGCCCGGCTTGGCGCGCGTATGACGTGAAAGAAGACGGAACCATTGCCAATGGCCGCGTCTTTTTTGACGCCAAGACGTGGAAAAAACCGAACTATGGGGGGCCGGACGGCCTGACGGTTGACCGCGAAGGGAATCTATTCGCCGCTCGCCCAGGGGGCATCAACGTCTTCGCCCCCGACGGTACCCTTCTCGGCAGCATCGAAACCGGGATAGCCACCTCGAACGTCACCTGGGGTAACGACGGCTCGGTGCTTTACATTACGGCCAATACGGCCATTTACCGAATCAGGCTTCGTACGAAGGGAGCAGGGTTCTTGTAGAAAAGGAGGACGACCATGCCGGGACAGAATCATTATGACGTGATTATCATCGGCACCGGCGCCGGCGGCGGCACGCTCGCCTACAAGCTGGCGCCTTCGGGAAAGCGCATCCTTTTGCTCGAGCGCGGCGGCTACGTGCCACGCGAGAAGGACAACTGGAGTACGAAGGCCGTCAACCTGGAAGGGAAGTACCAAACAAAGGAAATATGGTGGGATAAGGACGGCAAGCCACTTCATCCGCACACCAACTACTACGTCGGCGGTAACACCAAGTTCTACGGCGCCGCGCTGTTCCGCCTGCGGAGGGAAGACTTCGGCGAGATCAACCACTACGGTGGCATCTCCCCGGCTTGGCCCATCGCCTACGATGACATGGAGCCGTACTACACCCAGGCCGAGCAGCTCTACCAGGTGCACGGCCAGCGCGGTGAAGACCCCACCGAACCGCCGGCTTCTGCGCCGTATCCGTACCCGCCCGTGAGCCACGAACCGCGCCTCCAGCACCTCAGTGACGACTTCGCACGCCTGGGCCTCCGGCCGTTCCACACGCCGCTCGGTGTGATGCTGAACGAACAAGACCGGCACAAAAGCCCGTGCATCCGTTGCGAGACCTGTGACGGACATCCCTGCCTGGTGCACGCCAAGGCGGATGCAGAAGTGTTGTGCGTGGATCCGGCGCTCGAACACCCCAACGTGACGTTGCTGACCCACGCTCATGCGGTGCGCCTCGAAACGAACGCGTCGGGGCGAGAAGTCAGCAAGGTGATCGTGCAGCGCAACGGGGCGACCGAAGAGTACTCAGCAAATATGGTGGTAGTCTCTTGCGGCGCGATCAACTCGGCCGCGTTGCTGCTCCGCTCGGCCAACGACAAGCATCCGCGCGGCCTGGCCAATGGTTCTGACGTTGTCGGCCGCCATTACATGGGGCACGTCAACTCGGTCATGATGGCCATCTCCAAGTGTCCCAATCCCACGGTCTTTCAGAAGACTCTCTCGGTCAACGACTTCTACCTCGGCTCGAAGGAATGGAACCATCCCATGGGCCACATTTCCTTTGTCGGCAAGCTGGATAGAGACACGTTACGAGCGGGCGCGCCAGCCATCGCGCCGGGCTTTACGCTCGAGCTGATGGCGCAGCACTCGCTGGATTTTTGGTTGACGACCGAGGACCTGCCCGACCCGAACAACCGCGTCACGCTCGACCGCGAGGGCAACATCGTGCTCGCGTACACGCTGAACAATGAAGAAGCACACAAGCAGCTCCTTGCAAAACTTAAGAACCTGATGAAGCAGCAGAGCAAGTGTCCGGCGCATGGTCACGAATGCCACACGGGACTGACCGCCCGGAACCTGTTCGCTGGACAGCAGATCCCGTTGGCGGGCGTGGCGCACCAGAACGGGACAATCCGCTTCGGCCGCGACCCGAAAAGCTCGGCGCTGGATGTGAACTGTAAGGCCCACGAGTTGGACAACCTGTACGTCGTGGACGGCAGCTTCTTCCCCTCGAGCAGTGCGGTAAATCCCGCCCTCACGATCATGGCGCAGGCCCTGCGCGTCGGCGATCACCTACTCGAGCGCCTGCGCTGAAGGAGCGCCCGTGACGTCCACACCGCCACTTCGAACGGTGACAGCCAGACTGCTTTTTCTCTGGGCCCTGTTCGCCATCGCGCTGGCTCAGCCGGCGGCTTGGGCCCTGCAGTCGCAAAGTAAAGCGCAGGTCAAAGCCCTCGGGTCAATCGGCATGACCGTCAGCGACATGGATCGCTCAGTCGATTTCTATTCCAAAGTGCTCTCGTTCGAAAAGGTGTCTGATGTGGAATTAGCAGGCACTAAATATGAGCAACTTCTGGGCGTATTCGGCCTGCGGATCCGCGTGGTGAGGATGCAACTCGGCGATGAAACGCTCGAATTAACACAGTACATCGCGCCGGCCGACGGAAGACCGATCCCGGTGCCTTCACACAGCAACGACCTCTGGTTTGAGCATATCGCCATCGTGGTCAGTGATATGGACAAAGCGTACGAGCAAGTACGCAAACACAAGGTCCAGCACATTTCCACTAGTCCCCAGACGATTCCAAAGTCGAACATCCCAGCCGCTGGCATCAAGGCGTTCAAGTTCCGTGATCCAGACCGTCACGCTCTGGAACTGCTCTGGTTTCCACCGGGAAAAGGGAGTCCCAAGTGGCATCGTGCACACGGCAAACTATTTTTGGGCATAGACCACACGGCAATTGCGGTGAGCGACACCGAAGCGAGCCTAAAGTTTTACCGAGATATCTTGGGGATGGAGGTTTTGGGAGGAACTCTCAATGTCGGCACCGTACAAGAACACTTGGACAACGTATTCGGAGCGAGGGTTCGGGTGACGGGAATCGGACCTCCTGCCCGGCCTCCTAATGTAGAGTTCCTGCAGTACGAGACACCTCCGGGGGGGCGAGCCATGCCGCTGGACACGCGCGCCAACGATCTCTGGCACTGGCAAACACAATTGGTCGTTGATGACGTAGACGCAGTGGCGAAATGGCTGCGCAAGAATAACGTCCGCTTCGTTTCGGATCAGGTACGCACGTTGCCGGACAACAGGCTCGGATTCAGCAAAGGCATCATGGTCCTCGATCCCGACGGCCATGCAATGCTGATCGTGGAAAAATAATAAAATTTGGGAATGGGATAGAAAACTTCGACTGGCTGTTGCTTGGGACATCACCGAAGGAGGCGAACTTCGCTACTAAAGGAGGTAAACGATGGCAGACGTTCGACCGCTCAATATTCCCGTGATCTTGGGAACCACCCGGAAGGGACGGATGAGCGCGCACGCGGCGAGTTTTGTTGCCGCGGAACTGGCAAAGCGCGACGGCGTCGTGACCGAGCTGATTGATATTGCGCATCTTCCACTGCCCGTGGACGATGCTGGAGAAGGGATCAAGGATCCCGCGTTCTCGGCCAAGATGAACCAGGCCGATGCGTTGGTGATTGTGTCGCCAGAGTACAACCACAGCTTCCCTGGCTTGCTGAAGCACGTCCTCGACAGTTGCCTGAAGGAATATATCCACAAAGCTGCCGGCATTGTCGGGGTGTCGGCGGGCCCGTTCGGCGGCACCCGTGGCATTCAGAACTTCGTGCCAGTGCTTCGCGAACTTGGCCTGGTTCCCCTCTTCTGGGACGTCAACTTTGGAAATGTGAATAAGGTCTTCGATGAGTCTGGTCAGTTGCTCGATCAAGGTTTCGTACGACGAACAGATAAGTTCATGAAGGAACTCATCTGGATGGCCAAGACATTGCGCTACGGACGCCAAAATTTTCCGCTAGACTAGTGGTGAAAGGGGAAAAAGATGTCAAAAGACACGCCCAAAATGATTTGCCCCAAGTGCCGCGTCGAAATGAATCACCACGCAGAGAAACTGGTGGACCCGGTAAATCCCAAGGAGGCCGCCCAAGTCGATCCGGCACTGGGCGGGTTGATTGAAGAGATGCACTGTTGTCCGGGATGTGGGACGACCGAATCCCGCCGGACGCGCTAGGTCCGCCAGAGCACGTTCTCCCCGAATGACCAGTGTGATGGAGGGAATGGTGAAACGCTTTTTCACGGACACAGGGGTTGAAGTCCCTGCAGTGACCACGGATCAAATGCGGGAAGTGGACCGTATTGCCATAGAAGAAACGGGTCCCAACCTCTTTCAAATGATGGAAAATGCCGGCCGGAACCTCGCCCTGCTGGCGATGGAGATCCTTGGCAAAGATTGGCAGCAGTCAAAGATCGTCGTACTCGCGGGCAGCGGGGGGAACGGAGGTGGCGGCATCTGCGCTGCCCGCCACCTCGCCAACCGCGGTACAGATGTCACGTTGTGTCTGGCAGCTCCCGATCGCCTGGGAGAAGTGCCGGCTTTCCAACACCAGATTTTTCAGGGGACATCCGGAAAGGAAGTGGATGCAAAAGACCTAGGACAGGTCGCCCCTGATTTCATTCTCGATGCCCTGATTGGGTACAGCCTGCGCGCCGCCCCCCGCGGCGTCGCCGCCGAATTGATCCGGTGGGCAAACGGAACGAAAGCCCCCATTTTGTCGCTCGACGTTCCATCGGGAGTAGATTCCACGACCGGGCAGGCTGATGGAGATTTTATCAAACCTCGTTGGACGATGACCCTGGCGCTACCGAAAACAGGATTGTTGCCTGAAAAGACCGGTAAACTGTTTCTGGCTGACATTGGAATCCCCGAAGAGACCTATCGCCGGATGGGGTTGGCCTATGTGCCTCCATTTGGAGATCGCTTCCGGGTTCCTTTGACATTTCGTTGATACACAGAATTTGCTAGCCTGAAAAATGGGAGTGGATCATGATTAAGGTGAAACGCGTTTACGACCCCCCGAGCTCGCGGGACGGCCGTCGCTTCCTGGTGGACCGACTCTGGCCGCGGGGCGTAAAACGGGATGCTTTGTCACTCGTTGACTGGCTCAAGGATATTGCCCCCAGCGATACCCTCCGTCGCTGGTTTGCCCATGATCCCTCCCGGTGGGAGACATTCAAACGCCGATACGCTGCTGAACTCGACCGCCGTCCCGAGGCATGGCGTCCTCTTCTCGAAGCAGCCCGCCGTGGGACTGTGACCCTGCTCTATAGTGCCCGGGATCCCGAGCACAACAACGCTGTAGCGCTCAAAACCTATCTGGAGGCTAAACTGAAGAAGAAGAGTTCGTAAACGAAAGGAGGTCGTGAACTCATGGCAACGACAACAGAACGCTACGACGCGATTGTGATTGGCAGCGGTCAGGCCGGGAAACCGCTCGCCTTGAGCCTTGCGCAGGCCGGTCGTAAGACAGCCATTGTTGAACGCGAGCACGTGGGCGGGACCTGCGTCAACGTCGGCTGCACCCCGACCAAGACAATGGTAGCCAGTGGCCGAGTTGCGTATCTCGCGCGACGGGCAGGAGACTATGGTGTCCGCCCGAACCCCGTGCAGGTGGAAATGGCCAAGGTGCGGCAGCGAAAGCAGGCCATCGTGGAAAGCTTCCGGAATTCCGGCCAGCGGCAGCTCGAAAAAACCGAAGGCGTGGACCTGTTGTTTGGTGAGGCGAGCTTCACCGGTCCGAAGACGGTCGCGGTGCGTATGAACAATGGAGGAACCCGTCAGCTGACCGCCGATACCATCTTTATCAACACCGGTGGACGGCCATCAAGCCCCCCCGTCCCTGGGCTCGACAGTGTCCCTACCCTAGATTCCACGTCGATTATGGAGCTCGACGTATTGCCTGACCATCTGCTCGTGCTGGGTGGAGGCTACATCGGCCTGGAATTCGGCCAGATGTTCCGACGCTTTGGCAGCGAGGTGACGGTCGTCCAGCGGGGCAAGCAATTGCTGGCGCGGGAAGACACCGACGTGGCCGAAGAAGTCGCCAAGATCATGCGTGAAGACGGAATAGAAGTGTTGTTAGAGACGCAAGCCTTGCGTGCTGAGCAGGCAGACAGCGCGATCCGTCTCACGGTGCGCACGCAGACCGGAGAACGCACGCTCAGCGGATCACATCTGCTCGCGGCAGCTGGTCGGGTCCCCAACACCGATGCACTCAACCTGAGCGCAGCCGGGGTCAAGACGGACAAAGGTGGAATTGTACAGGTGAACGAGCGGTTGGAAACGAACGTACCGGGCATCTACGCGCTGGGCGATGTCAAGGGAGGTCCGGCCTTCACGCACATCTCCTACGATGACTTTCGCATTATTCGCACGAACCTTCTCGAAGGGGGTAACACCACCACGACCGGCCGCCTGGTGCCCTACACGGTCTACATCGACCCGCAACTGGGCCGCGTGGGGCTCAGCGAGATAGAGGCGCGCGCCACTGGTCGCCCCATCCGGGTAGCCAAGATGCCCATGGCCTATGTCGCGCGCGCCCTCGAAATGTCCGAGCCGCGGGGCTTGATGAAAGCCGTGGTCGATGCCGAAACGAACCAGATCCTTGGCTGCGCTGTTCTGGGTTTGGAAGGCGGGGAGCTGATGTCGATGGTAGAGATCGCAATGATGGGTAAAGTCCCGTATACCACGCTGCGAGACGGGATATTTGCCCACCCCACCCTGGCGGAAGCGTTGAACAATCTCTTTGCATCTGTGGACGCGTAAAGGGATAGCCAGCCAACGAGGGAATAACTAAAGAAGGGAACTAGAAAAGGGCCTCGGATCCAAGCAGGTCAGGCGCCGCAACACTTCTTGTATTTTCTCCCGCTCCCGCAGGGGCAAGGCTCGTTTCGACCAATCTTGCCGCCAGCCTTGACAGCAGCCACGGGGGCCGGAGAAGGCTTGAGGGACTGTTTAGGGGCGGGACGGAGCGGTTCCTTGCGGGCCGAGGGCGTGCTTCGGCCGTCTCCTGAGGGGACCGCCTCTGCCTCGGAGGGGATCTCGGCCGTGAGCTCGCTGGCGCTCACCTGTAACCGGAATAGATACTGAACCGTCTGCTCCTTGACCCGATCGACCGTGGCATCAAAAAGTTCGAATCCTTCTCGCTTATACTCCACCAATGGATCCCGCTGACCGTAACCCCGCAGGCCGATGCCTTCCTTCAGTTGATCCATACCTAGAAGATGGTCCTTCCACTGCGTATCCAGAACTTGGAGCATGATCATCCGCTCCAGGTACCGGAGCATTTCCGCCCCAAGCTCCTGTTCCTTCTTGTCATATGTCGCACGGACCTTATCCGATAGGTCCCCCACCAACTTGCCGAACGTGAGCTCCGGGAGGTCATCAGCCGGGACCGCAAATTCTACCCCGAATTGTCGGTACATCGCCTCGGACAGTCCTGCGAGATTCCAGTCCTCGGGGTAGGAATCCTCGTGGGCATACAGACCCACCATGGACTCCAGGACCTCCTCGGCCATCTCTAGCATCGCCTCCTTGAGATTTTCCCCCTCCAGGATCTTCGTTCGTTCGCCATAGATGATCTGGCGCTGGCGGTTCATGACATCGTCGTATTCGAGGAGGTGCTTGCGGATCTCAAAGTTGTGCGCCTCCACCCGCTTCTGGGCTGTCTCGATGGCCTTGGTAACCATGCCATGCTCTATGACCTCTCCCTCCTGCATACCTAGCTTTCCCATGATCCGTTGGAGTTTTTCGCCCCCAAAGATTCGCAAAAGATCATCTTCCAGGGAAAGATAAAAGCGGGAAGAACCCGGGTCACCTTGCCGGCCTGACCGGCCTCGAAGCTGGTTATCGATCCGCCGTGCCTCATGTCGTTCGGTGCTCAGAATGTGGAGCCCCCCTAACTGCACCACGCGTTCGTGTTCGGCGTTGCAGAGGGGACGAACTTTGGCCAGGCACCTGGCATACGCCTCAGGGTCGATGGCGGCATCCAAGAGCCCGTACTGCTGCATTCGCTTGGCTTCCTCCAGTGCCGTCCCCAGCTCCTGGGGATCCACGTCCTCTGGGATCTCCTCGCGCCCGGTCATATCCTTGGCAAGGGAGTGGGGATGGCCGCCCAACAGGATGTCTGTTCCCCGGCCGGCCATGTTGGTCGCGATGGTCACCGCCTTGTACCGACCGGCCTGCGCAACGATCTCCGCCTCTCGCTCGTGGTACTTGGCATTCAAGACCTGGTGCGGCACGCCCCGCCGCTTCAAGAGGACCGAGAACTTTTCTGACTTTTCAACAGAGGTGGATCCCACCAAGACCGGCTGGCCTTTCTCGGACAACTCAGCGATCTCATCGACGACGGCCTCATACTTTTCTCGTTCGGTCCCATAGATCATGTCGGGGTAATTCGTCCGCAGGAGAAACCTGTTAGGGGGGATGACCACCACATCCAGGTCATAGATCTCGGCAAACTCGGCTGCCTCGGTGTCGGCAGTACCCGTCATTCCGGCCAATTTGTCATACATACGGAAATAGTTCTGGAAGGTGATCGTAGCCAGGGTCTGATTCTCCCGCTCGATCTTGACCTTCTCTTTGGCCTCGACCGCCTGGTGAAGCCCATCGGACCACCGCCGACCCGGCATCAGGCGACCGGTGAACTCGTCGACGATGATCACCTGACCATCCTTGACCATGTAGTCTACGTCCCGCTGGAACAGGCTGTGCGCTTTCAGGGCCTGCTGCAAGTGGTGGAGGGTGTCAATGTTGCTGGGGTCGTACAGGTTGGAAACTCCCAACATACGTTCGACCTTGGCCACCCCTTCCTCGGTGACGGTGACCGTCTTGGCCTTCTCGTCAACAATGAAATCTCCCTCCCGGGCCGCCTCGATCTCTGCCAGCTTCCCCTCGGTAATGGTCGCAGCCCGCTTGAGGCGGGGGATGACCCGGTCGATCTGGTAATAGAGGTCGGTCGACTCTTCAGTCGGGCCAGAGATGATCAAGGGAGTCCGGGCCTCGTCAATCAGAATCGAATCCACCTCGTCCACGATGGCGTAATGCAGCACCCGCTGGGCCATATCCTCCACGGAAAACTTCATGTTGTCCCGAAGGTAGTCAAAGCCGAACTCATTATTGGTCCCATACATGATGTCCGCCGCATACGCCTGCCGCCGGTCCGTATCATTCATATCGTGCTGGATTATGCCAACGCTCAGGCCCAGCAACTGATAGATTCCGCCCATCCACTGGCTATCGCGTTTTGCCAGGTAATCGTTTACCGTGACGATATGGACACCGCGACCCTGCAAAGCATTCAGGTAGGCCGGCAGGGTCGACACGAGGGTCTTTCCCTCGCCGGTGGCCATTTCGGCGATCTTCCCTTGGTGAAGCACGGCCCCACCGACGAGCTGGACGTCGAAATGGCGCATGTTCAGAACCCGACGGGCCGCCTCCCGGACGGTCGCGAACGCCTCGGGGAGAATCTCGTCAAGTGTCGCCCCCCGCTCGAGCCTTTCCTTGAACTCGGCGGTCTTGGCCCGAAGCGCCGCGTCCGAAAGCTGCTGAATCTCCGGTTCCAGCTCATTGACACGAACCACGAGAGGCTCGAGTCGTCTCAGCTCCCGCTCGTTCTTGGACGGGATGACCTTACTGATCACTGTGTTCCAGAGTGCCATACCTTTTCCTTCCATACAGGTAGTCTATCTTTAAGCTAACATACTACATCTACCTCATCAACTCCCAAGGAACCGGGCAAAAAAAACCCCCCGAAACTCTCGGGGGGAATTCTTCCACAATCTGCGGCGGTGCGTATGCTTAATTCCCGCGAATCGCGCTCTGCCGCCGCTTGTCATCTATAATGTAGTTCAGCGGGTTCACCGGGTTGTCTTTGACAAGAACCTCGTAGTGGACGTGCGAGCCGGTGCTATACCCGGTGCTTCCCACGAGGCCAATCACCTGCCCCCGCTTCACGCGGACGCCCTTCTTAACTTTATTCTTCTTATTGTGGCCGTAAAATGACTTGAAGCCGAAGCCATGAGTGATAACGATGGCCCGTCCGTACCCCGCCAGGCGTCCCGAGAATGTAACCACCCCGTCGGCCGAGGCGACGATCGGCGTCCCCATCTGAGCGGCAACGTCGATGCCGGTATGTCGCTGGCGCCGACCCGTGAATGGAGACTTGCGGGGACCGAACCGGGAGCTGACATAGCCTCGCGTCGGCCAGATGGAGGGGGTCGCGGCCAACCGGTCCTTCTGTTCCGTGAGATAGTCGGTGAGAGTCTTGAGGCTCTCGGCCCGGAGGGCAACCTCGCGCTCCATCCGCCGCAGGTCCTGATACAGCTGGTCCACGAGCAGGGTTTGCTGCTCGGCCATTTTCCCCTCGCGGATGGCCTCCTCGACCTTTAGGTTCCCGCCTCCGACTGCGGCCCCGTCTTCACCCTCTGCCTCCTTCATGCCCGCCAGGTGACGGATCTGGTGGTCAAAGGCCCGCAGCTGCTTCAGCTCTTCCTGCACCAACGTGAGCTTCTGACCCACGACCCGCTGTGTCTCGACGGTTTTGCGCAGCTGCTGCAGCTCGGTTTCCTTGACCTGGACAGTTAGGTACTGCAGCACGACATAGGCGATGGCTAAAAGGGCAAGGCCTCCACACAGGAGAACCGCCTGCAATCCGCGATGGCTGAGATGTATCTTTCGGGTTCGGGAAGGGGGATCGCCTAGGATCAGGATGCTATATCGCCGCTGCGCCATCGTTTACCTCCAGTCGCGGGAACCTCAGGACGGCTCCAGGGCAGCTAGCTGCGTACTCCTTAGAGACCCTCAGTCTGAGACTCTCACTCGCTCCCGATCAAGGCGTGCAAGGTTGATGCCGAATGTTGGCAATTCGAAAGGATGAGCTGTCTTAGGGACCGGTAAAGAAACAAGATTTCGAAACAACCTACATGACGCTTCAAAAGGTGTCAATAATTTTTAATCTTTACGACTACTTTCAGTAAATTATAGTCGATACATTACGTTTTACATGAAGTTAATATAAAACTTTTGGCGTATTACTCGTCAATCAGGATAACCGTATAGCCATAGGTAGCTACCTCGAGCGCAACACCTTTCGCCGCCTCCCGGCTGTCAAAGTTTCCCACCCGGACCCGATAATATGTCTGTCCGTCTACGTTGATTTTGCTGATGTATGCCTCGGAAGTTACCGCATCGAGACGGGTCTTCAGCGTGACTGCATTCTGTTCTGTCAAAAACGATCCGACCTGAAGCGTATAGGCCTTCGGACCTGTAACGAGGCGCGAGCCGGGGACCTGGAGAGGCCAGACACTGACCCAGGCAACCCCCTGCCGCACCATGCCGAGGGCCCGAGCCGCGGCGTACGACAGGTCGATGATTCGACCCTCGATAAACGGCCCGCGATCATTCACCCGAACCCGGATCGATCGTCCGTTCTCGAGATGCGTGACCTGCACCCACGAGCCGAGTGGAAGCGTTCGGTGCGCGGCGCTGATCTCGTGCATATCGAAGACTTCCCCACTCGCCGTTGGGCGCCCATGAAACTTGGGTCCATACCATGAGGCAACTCCCACCTGTGCCCCAGGATGTTGTGGCCGGACAGGAGGGCCGGCACAAGCCGCCACGAAGATAACGACAAGAATACGTTATCCTCCCACAATCCAAATTGCTTCCACTGTACTGGCCCTCCCCTTGCGTGTCAAGGCGACGAGGCAGCATGCGTTTCGTACTGCGTGCTCATGAAGCAACGCACACATTTTTCTTGTTAGTCAGATCTGACACCAACCAAAGTTTCCTCTCCTCATTGCATGTGGTGAATCTTACACAGTGAAAATATTGTCAGGTGGAGACTTGATGCGATGAAAAAATTGCACCCCTGGACGGGCTACCATAGGGTTCCTCCCAGGAATCGAAACCGCCCCCACGTTAGTGGCCCCCCCCTTCGTGTCAAGGCGAGCGTCACTAATGTGGGTTATACTTTGCAATGGCTACGCCACAGGGATGTTTTCGCATTTAACTATTCCTCTCCCTCCAGCGTCTAAACGGTCAAGGGGGAGGTGATGAGGTCGATCGGAGGTTAAGCGAGGTGAAAGAGGCGGATCTTGCCCTGATTGCACGACTCCGGCAAGGTGACCAATCAGCCTTTGACACCCTGGTCCGCCAGCACCAAAAGGCCCTTTTCCGGTTGGCCTACCGGATGACACGGAATGCAGACGATGCGAAGGACATTTCCCAAGAAGCCTTTCTCCGTGCCTACCGGGGACTCGAGGCCTTTGATGGACGCTCCAGTCTTTCGACCTGGCTCTATCGGATTACGGTGAACCTGTGCTTGAGCCACTTAAAGCAACATCGTGCCGCGGGCGAGGGAGCAATGCCCGAGAACTATGCTGACCCCTCCGCCCGACCCCTGGAGGATTTACAGGAGCGGGAGCGACTTCGGGCTCTTAGCGAGGCCGTCGCGGCCTTGCCGCCGCAACAGCAGGCGACCCTACTGCTCCGCGTGCATCATGGCCTCCCATACCGGGAGATTGCTGAAATCATGGAGAGCCCCGAAGGGACAGTGCGAGTAAACTACTTTCACGCGGTGGCGAAGCTGAGAACGCAACTTAAAGATCTTCGAGACGATGTGTGAAGGCGATGATGGAATGTGACGCCTGCCGAAGCAAGCTGCTCGAGTATCTGGACGGGGATCTGACCGGACCGGCGCAAGGTGAACTCGAAGCCCATCTCACCCAGTGTCCTGGATGCCGAGAAGAGCTGCAGGGTATTCAGGACACGCTGTCCCTCATTGCGAGGATGCCAGCACCCGAGCCTCCTGAGGCATTCTGGCAGCAATATCTCCGCGAACTCCGGCAGAAAGTGGCGGCACCATCGTGGCCGGCCCGACTCCAGCAGTGGCTAGCAGGCTTCACGCGTCGACCAATTCCGGCCCTGGCGGTGGGGATCGCTTTGGTCCTGGTGGTCTTCCTCACCTGGAACACCCTCACCGTACAACCGCCGGCACCGCCGGTCGCGTCTCTGGATTTGACCGAGCAACTGGCGTTGAGCCAAGACCTTGACCTGCTTCAAGAGATGGATTTGCTCGAATCGCTCGAACTGCTCGAAGACTGGGACGTGATTGAGTCGAGGGACATCCCGGATCGCCAAAGGGCGGCCTGAGATGCCTCGGGTGTGGAAGGTGCTGCTCCTTCTGGGATTGATGGCAGCGTGGACGGGGGAGGTCAGTTGGGGCGAACCAGTGAGACCGACTTCCAAGGAGGAGCAACGGGAAGAATATGAGATGCTCGAGGACCTCGAGATCGTGAAGGAGTTGGAGATGCTTCAAGCGTTCGAGATACTTCAAGAAATGGAGATCCTGGGAGAGCTGGAATCCTTCCAGCCGGCGCAGCCCGAGCAAGGGGAGGGGATTCAATGAGACGAATCATAGCATCGCTGCTGAGCTGCGCGCTCCTCTTGCCAGCCGTGACATCTGGCTGGGCCCAGGACCGCCAACCCCGGGGACCATATCCTCAGTCCTTCGCCCAATCGCAGGCCGCCTCGCCAAAGGGATCCCGAAAGGAAGAGCTTCGACGGTGGTGGCGAAGTCTTTCTCCCGAGGAACAGCAGCGACTGAGAAATCTTCGCGAGCAATGGCAGACCCTCTCCCCAAAGCAGAAGCAAGCCATGCGAAAGCGCCTGGAAACCTTCCGACGGCTTTCGCCACAGGAACAGAAGCGGCTCCGTCAAAACCTCCGGCGGTGGCAGCAACAGACTCCGGAGGAGCGGAAGCGTCTCCGAAAGCGACACCACCGTTGGCAGGAGCTTCCCCCGGAAAAGCGCCAAGCCTTGCGGGAACGCTACCGCAAGTTCCGTAATCTTCCTCCCGAGAAGCGCGAGCGCATGCGCGAGCGCTGGAAGCAGTTCCAGCAGCTCCCTCCCGAAGAGCGCCAGCGTCTACGCCGTGAATGGAAAGAGCGGCACCGAAAGTTCCAACAACTGCCTCCCGAGGAGCGTCAGCGCCTTCGGCGAGAGCGAAAGAAAGGGTACCTTCACGGGCCCGGGCACGACCGACACATGACTCCGCAAGGCCGGCCACACACTCCCCCTCGACGGCCGCAGTCCTCACGCGCTCGGTAACACACGGCAAAGATCATCCGCGACCGATCTCATCTCCTTGCACTGCCGTCACTGGTTTCTCCCTCCCTCCTTTCCCTCCGCGCTCGATTGAAAGAGGCTTCTTTGCGGCCGGCCGCCTTGGCGCTATACTTGCAATAATGCGGCGCCAGGCGATTGGGAAACGCATGTGGCGGCTTGAGTCTCGCGCGCCGCAAGACCTGAACAGATAGACCCACCATCGAGAACAATATATGGTCTCTGAAATCGTAGAGGTCAGTGGACACATTATCGATTCATTGATCCTCCCGAAGATTCTCGACGAGATTATCGATCTCGACGGGAACTTCGAGATTCTCGAGATTGCCATCGGCAAGCGCAAGACTGATCCCTCGACAACTCGCCTGAGGGTCAGTGCAACCTCAGAGCAAAAGCTCCAGGTCATCCTGAAACGCCTCGCCCGGTTGGGAGCCACCCCGCTCACCCTCCGGGAGGTCGAGCTGGTCCGCACGCGCCAAGACGGCGTTTTCCCTTCCCAGTTTTACTCCACGACCAATTTGCCTACCTTCGTCCGGTATCAGGAGCGCTGGCGACCGGTACAGAACATCGAAATGGACTGCGGCATTGTGATCGATCCCCATACTTCTCGCGCCTCCTGTGTGCCCATGGTCCACGTCAAGAAAGGGGATCATGTGGTCTGTGGCACAGCCGGCGTCCGGGTCACCCCGCTCGAGCGGTCCAGGCACAAGGATGTGTTTCAATTCATGGGAAGTGCCGTTTCCTCAGAAAAGCCGAAGGCCCTCCTCATCGAAGGGGTGGCCAAGGCGATGGGGTCCACAAGGCGTGCGGGGCAAAAGATCCTTGTTGTCGGAGGACCAGCAATCGTGCATACCGGGGGCGGCCCGTACCTGGAGAGACTCATTGAGGCCAAGTACGTCGATGTGCTGTTTGGTGGAAACGGTCTGGCGACCCATGACATCGAATCGGCGCTCTATGGCACGTCGCTCGGCACCTCACTCGATCGAAAGGCCGCCGCCCGGGATGCCCACGAACACCACATGCGCGCCATCAATACCATTCGCGCCTGTGGAGGCATCCGCCAGGCGGTGCGTCAGGGCGTCCTGACCAAGGGCATCATGCATGCGTGCGTCAGGCACCGCATACCGTTCGTCCTGGCCGGGTCCATCAGAGACGATGGCCCCCTCCCCGATGTCATCACCGATGTGATGACAGCCCAGGACGAAATGCGCCACCATCTCAAAGGGGTTGGCCTAGCCCTCATGATCGCCTCCACCCTTCATGCCATTGCTACGGGGAACCTCCTTCGGGCAACGGTCAAGACCATCTGCGTAGACATCAATCCGGCAGTCGTGACCAAGCTTGCGGATCGAGGAACCTTCCAAGGAATTGGCATCGTATCTGATGCGGCCTCTTTCCTGCGAGAACTCTGCCATGATCTCAAACTACCCCGACGGTAAGCCCGCGATGCCCCTCCCATCGCTGGCTCTCCTGATGTGTCGCCCCAGCCATTACACCGTCGCGTACGAGATCAATCCCTGGATGAAAGTCACCAGACAGGTACACCAGCCGGTGGCCGCGCGACAATGGCAAGCCCTGTACGACCTGCTGACCCGATCTCTTCGCGTACCTGTCCGGCTCCTCCGGCCCGTCAAGGGCTTACCAGACCTGGTCTTCACGGCGAATGCGGGCCTTCTCGTCGGAAAGGCATTCATTCGCACGAACTTCCGCCATCCCGAACGCCAAGGAGAAGAGGTGATTTTCGAGCGGTACTTTCGGCGGCGAGGCTATCGAGTGGTCACACTCCCTCGACAGTTCAACTTCGAAGGCGAAGGCGATGCGTTGTGGGTAGGCGACACGTTGTTCCTTGGCTTTCGCTTCCGTACCGATGCCACAGTTCACGAGCACCTATCAAAGATCCTGCATCGTCGCATCCTGCCGCTCGAACTCGTCGACAAGCGCTTCTACCATCTCGATACCTGCTTCTGTCCACTCGACGCGACGTCGGTTCTCTGGTATCCCGGGGCGTTTGACCGTTACGGTTGGAAGGCGATCGAGACCCATGTCCCAGATCCGGTGCCTGTTTCCACGGCCGATGCCCTCAGATTCTGTTGCAATGCCCTTGTGATCGATCGCGCGGTGATCCTCCACGGCGGCGTGTCGAAGCCACTGCGCAAGGAGCTCGAACGGCGGGGCTTTGACCTCTACGAGCTGGACCTTTCCGAATTCCTTAAAGCGGGGGGATCGGCGAAATGCCTCGTCCTTCGGATGACTCGCTAAGTGTGCCAGGCGACCAAGGGAATCGCCATTGGCAGCAAAAACTCTTGTGGTCTTAAAAGGCCACTCGGCAATTACCCGTTGGCCAATCGGTGGATCACCTGGGGGATGATGAGGGTGGCCAGGTCGGTCCGTGACCCTCCTCCTAACACGGTGAGCAGCCTGCCGCCGGAGGCCTCCCGGGCCGCTGCAACCATAAAATCGGCGAGTCCAACGAAGGCCCGAAGGGAGAGCCCCATATCTCCATAGTCCCCCTGGTGCCCGTCGAAGCCAAAGTACCAGATGGTGAGGTCCGGACGAAACGCACGGACCCTCGAGGCAAAGGCGGCCTCCGCGATCTTCAGATATGATTCGTCTGGGTCACGACCCCCCCAGGGGACGGGAACATCCACTTTGGTGCCGTCTGGAGAGACATAATTCATCCCGCAAATGCAGACATGCAGGACATCGGGGTCCCCTTGGAAAATATCTCTTGTCCCATCGCCATGGTGGGCATCGGTATCCAAGATGGCAAACCGGTGAGTTCCATAGCTTTTCCGGAGGTGGTCAACAGCAATGGCCACATCGTTGAAGCAGCAGTATCCGCCGAAAAAGTTCCGCCCGGCATGGTGCCCCCCGGCTCCGATGAAGGCAAAAGCCCGATCGACTTCCCCAAGGCAAATCTTCTGCGCCGCCTCCACCACGCCTCCCACGGAGGCCCTGGCGGTGCTTCAGAGAGGGTCCGCCTCCACCTCCGGGATCAAATCGGGGGTGTGGACCTGAAGAATGAGCGAGTCAGAGACCTCGGGACAGCGGTAGAGACGGAACCGGTCATCCCGCAAAAGGTCATCGAGCGCAGCGGGGAAATCGGCCAACCGCCGACCGACGGTCAGGTAGCTCCGCCGGCTGAAGCTTTCATGATAAAGTATGCCCACCCTAGGTCTGTTCATGGTTTAGGGTTCATGGCTCAGGGTTACGGGACTAAAGCGTACCCGTAGGTCCGTTCACGGTTCACGGTTTACAGACGGCCGGATTTTTCTCCCTCAACTATTATGAACCATGAACTCTGAACCAACACTGGGGTCTACCAGGGGAATCCCTGGAAGTCAAGAATTTCCGCCGTCTTTCTCTCGCAGATGGAACGACGGCATGGCGGGCTTAGTTGTGTTTCTATTGCGTGGACTTGTACGGTGAGAACGGACCTTGACAAAATTACACGTAAAGGTATGCAAAAGGCAAAGGACCATGAGGAATAAATGGTAAAATCTTCAGCATGGCACTGAAATGTGATAACCGTACGGGGGGATCAATGAGCAAACAACAGACTGAAATGCTCGTGCAACGCTTAGACCGCTTGGAGCGGGAAACCCGTCTTTTGAAGAGGACCGGAGTTGCAGCCCTGGCTGCGATCGCCGCCGTGATGCTGATGGGGCAGGCTCTCCCGAGTAAGGTGGCAAAGCTGGTCGAGGCAGAAAGGTTCCTCGTCCGGGATACGGCCGGAAAACCCCGCGCGACGCTGGGCCTTTTGCCGGACGGCTCGCCGAGTCTGAACCTCATTGACAAGGACGGCAATATCCGCATGGCGGTGGGCATGAAGCCAGGGGGCTCCCCGAGCCTCAACTTATACGACAAGACCCAGACGAATCGTGCGGTCCTGGCCACCTTGCCGGACGGCTCGCCTGCCCTCGTCTTATTCGACAAGGCCGGCGAGACACGAGCCTTGCTTGGCAGCAACTTCCCTATGAGGATGCACCCGGAGGAAATCGAGACCCGACCTGCGTCTTCGCTCGTTTTGTTTGACAAGGACGGGAAGGTCACCTGGAAGGCACCATAGAAGAAAGGAGGAGGTGATGAACGAGAAGGTCGAAACACTGGAGCCGAAGAATCGGGTATTGGGGCGGAGGGGCCTTTTGGAGCTGCTTGGAATCGCCGCCGCCAGACTGACGACCGTCCGCAGGTCCGTCCCTGCGATTCCCAGCCGAGAGCCTATACAAATCGACCCACAGCAACATGAGGCCCTCCGTCGGCTCGCCTCCGAACGCGAGACCACAGTCAACGCCCTTGTCAGGACCGCGATTCAAGATTGGCTGGCACGGGAGACCAAGCAACTAAAACGCAAGACCCCAACGAGGGAAGCACCACGGCGGACGTCGCCACGACAACGAAAAGAAACGAAGAAAGAACGAAGCAAAGTTGACAAACCCGCTGCGACGGCTGGATCGGGTGAAACGCAAGCGTAGTGAGTCCCGGTCGCGCAGAATCATCTCGCCTGCCGTATAACCGGCCGTCCCTCCTCCGAGGACATTCCTGCCGGTAATCTGTCACTTGAAGGTTCAGAGCTGTCTATAACCCGTTGAAAATAAAACACTTACTAGTTGGCACACCTCTTGCCTCTTCGCCTCGAAGGGATCCCGAATCTGATCTACACGCAGGATCCACCTCAGTGCGCGTGCGGTCGTTCAGAGGTGAGGGGTATTTCGGTGCATACACATTGCTCGGACAAACGCATACATGCACGGCTATCTCTACGGCAATGGTCTCAAGATAGGT
>JAAXQN010000024.1 GCA_012974305.1 Candidatus Methylomirabilis sp.
AAATAATACCCTTCCTTGTTCAACGTCGGATGCATGCTCCTGTCTATCACAAGCCCGAGGGACACGACATATCCCTGAATAAAGTAAAACGTGAGGATGGACCAGAACAGGATGAAGGCCATCCTGTACTGTCTTCGGTGCTCTTTCAGGCCCCTGACATAACGCCAGTCAAAAAAAACTCTTTCGTCCTCTGTTCTTGTACGGCCCGTCTCCGAAGTGATTTCCGCCATCATTCGCCTCGCTGCTCGCCTTCAACCGCAATTGCTATGAGCTGTCCGAGCATCCGCCTGAGCCACCGTCTTTACACGTACACCAGCCCATGTATCGTATGCATATCTGGGGCCACTCCTGGCCTTGTATCTATTTGTAATTACAGATGGTTACAAGATACCCCCCCCTGCCAAAATGCCGGTTTCCGTACAGCCTCATCAGAAATCCTGACGGGGGCTCTGGGCAAGATAATTCATACCGAGGAGCAAACGGGACTCGGAGAATGGCCAAAAACGTGGGCTAGACCGGATCAAATAGGGAGGGAGGACCACAAGGAGCTGGGTCGCTCTAATACAACGGAAAGATTACTCCTGGCTTGATTTTCCCCTCGATATTCTGAAACGGAACGGTACCAAAATGGCGGCTATCTTTACTCACCTTTCGGTTGTCCCCGAGGATGAAATAGGTATCTTTCTTAATCGCATGTGGACCGAAATCGGGATACGTACCGCCCAAAGCGTAGGGTTCGTCCAATCGACGACCGTCGATGTAAACGTGGCCTCCCTTGATCAGCAGCGTCTCACCCTCCAGCCCGACCACCCGCTTCAGGATCTCAGGTGTATGGGCATTTTGGCGCAGGACGACGATATCTCCTCGCTTGGGGCGGGTAACGTAGTAGATATACCTATTGACCAAGTAGTAGCCATCCTCGGGCACCGTCGGAACCATGCTCGTCTCCCGGATGATCCCGACGCTTATGACAAAATGACTGAAAAAGAGATACATGAGGATGGACCAGAACAGGACGAACGCCAGTCGGTGGCTTCTCCGTTTCTCGCCTTTGACGAAGCGCGAGTTAAAAAAGGCTCTCATTTTGTGTTCACGGGATTCTGTCATCATCCGATCGACCTCTGGCTTTGTGGGCGCTGGTCCCCAGACTTGTCATCCCCTTGATCGCCGTTTTCTCGGCTGGGACCGAGGGAGCTGGGCCACGTTTTTTCTAGCAAGTATGGGACCACTGCCAATGACGGAGCCCGACCCGGCTGGCTCACCTTTTGGGACGGACACAACGAATATAAACAGTTACGGCACTCTAAGCACTGCCAGCGGGGCTCGCCTCTAATTTTTTGTCCGAATTTTTCTATAGAAGGAAACAGGACCAGTCCATAGGTGGGACAGATTGTCTCGATGCTGCTCGGGAAAGGGTCTCTACTCCGACAAGACTGCTGTAAGTTCCTCTACTATTCGGCACGGTCACCAATCTTCGCATTCGCTTCCACATCTTGGTACATTCGAAAAGCAGGGATGTCCTCGACCGAGCGGATAGTCGGATGCCGACTTCGCACTGCGACCACAACGGGCAGCGTCTCTCGTTTGTCATACATATTGTCGTAGCCCAGGAGAGTGCTCCGATCGGCATCTACGCTCAGGCCAGCCTGGTTTAGCACCCGGATCCACCAGGCTAAGGTCTCCCCATCAGTGCATCTCTCCATCGATACCATGGTACCTGTTCCGTAGCGAAGGAGCCTGAGGAGTTCCGCCACGATTCTTGCGCAATCTGAATCTTCATGTCCCATTGTTATCGAAGCGCACCCGGAGTCCGGTTCGTCCTCTGGAAACTCCGGTACTTCATGAAAGACGGCCGTTGACATGATGAGGTCAAAGGATCGCTCAGGAAAAGCCCCCTCGAGACTCTGGAGATCGCAAACCTCGAATCGGACGTTCGCGAGTTTCAACCGGTGTCCAAGTTCCCGAGCGCACACGATCCCTTGCTCGCACTTATCAATTCCGACCACCTCCGCTGAAGGATACAGAGTACCGTAGAAACACGTCAGAATTCCGTTATCACAGCCTACATCGAGGAGGCACGTGGGCTCTGGGAATTTCTCTCGGCAAAACCAACTCAGGAACTCTTTGTACATCTGGTTGTAGTATTGAGCAGTGACATCGATGCTGAGTGCTAGCGTAGTATTCTTCAGTGGGTAGACGTCAACGTCTTCTCCCTCTTCTCGGGCAGAAATCGCATGGGCAACTTGCTCCGCGATCGGGCCGTGCTTCTCTTGAAGCCGCTTCCAGAAGGCATCCCGTTCCAGGTAGCCGCCGATACCCACTGATCTGAGATACGGCTCTACGGACGACTCATAATCTTTCTTGCTCCGTTTGTCGGCCCGCCTCATGAGACTTCCCTCTTTATGAGCGTCCCATCCTGCCCATGTTGAGCGTGGGAGAGAGCCTGAGTCTCCTGCACTCGGCAAGGCGTGTCAAGCCTGTGGAAAGAGTCCCGGTACTAAGTGGGCGAAGAGATGTCACATCTGAAGCTTTAACCGAATGTTTCTTGATGGAGGGTTAGTTGTTGGTATGACTTATTTCATGTGGGATTACGGGACAAATACACCACGAGCGCCAAGGATGTCCCCGACGCCCGTGGGTTAGGTCTCTCGTGGTACCACTACTTGCTGTTCTGTGGGCGACACGCCTGGCTTCCAGGGAGGGACTAGATTAAATCATTCAGCTCGTCCACCTTGGTTTCCAGCCCGCGGAGCATATCGGCGATTATTCCCATGTGGAGGGAAATTTCAGCCGAGGTAACGTCGCACCAGTCAGGATGCTATCGCCGGTCAAATTGCCTGTCGAGCTCGTGAGCGGTGAGCCGGATCATCGTAGGACGCCCATGCGGGCAGGTAAAGGGTGAGGAACAGGCCAGGAGCGAACGAACCAACGCCTCCATTTCCTCCGGCGTGATGGTTTCCCCTGCCTTAATGCTTTTCATCTTGCAGGCCACGCGAGCGGCGATCTCCGCCTGACGGTTTTCAACCAGGCTCCCCAGGTCATTATCCTGTTTGCGGTCGAGAAACTCTCGAAGCAGCGGAATGACTTCTCCCGAGTGAAAGTAAGCCGGCATTGACCGAATCTGATAGCTATTGCCGCCAAACGGGGCCAGGGAAAATCCAATGGCCTCTAGGGCCTCGCAATACTCTTCCAGGATCGGCACCTCATGGGGAAGAAGCTCGAGGATGGGTGGGGTCAGAAACAACTGAACCTCTGGACTGCCGGCTCTAAAGGAACCCAGCACCTTCTCGAACATGACCCGTTCATGCGCGGCATGTTGATCGATGACCCACAATCCTCCCTCGACCTCTACAATGAGGTAGGTCCCACGAAATTGTCCAAGGAGTCGGAAGGGAGCTGCGGGCACGAACGTCGGCGTACCCCTCGGTGAGCTTTCATCCCGGCCGTCACTCGGCCAACGCGTGGAGTCGCTCACCCGAGAAGGAGCGACGGAAGAGATTGTGTACTTCTGCCGCGTTTCCCGCAACAGGGGTCCCCCAGCGTGGTGGGGAGCCTCCAAGGGGAAAGTGCGAGTGGTCGACAAAGCAAGCTCTTTAAAGATATCAGCCTTTCGCAAGCTCTGGCTGACGATATCGCTGAGATGGCCAAGCAAGACGCGCTCCTTGCGGAAGCGCACCTCGCGTTTCGTGGGATGAACGTTCACGTCCAATTCTCTCGGGGGAACTTGGAGGAACAGTACCGCCACGGGAAAGCGGCCCTGGGGGAGAAGGCCCTGATAGGCCTGCCTGAGGCCAAGACTCAGGGAAGGGTTCTTGATCGGGCGCGAATTGACAAAAAAGAGCTGGCCCGAGCGGTTGGCTTTTGCCAGCGTAGGCGCCCCAACGTAGCCTGTCGTCGTGAGATGGGGAGAGGTGTGTTCCACAGCCACCAGACCTTGACAGAATTCCTTCGGATACAACGCAGCGATCCGCTCCACGGTACTGGCCGCCGGCAGTAAATCAAAGACGACATGGTCGTTGTGAAGCAACCGGAATTGTATCCGGGGATGAGCAAGGGCCGTGGCAACAAGGCTGCTGTGAATGTGGCCAAACTCCGTGGTGTCGGCATGCTGAAACTTGCGCCGGGCCGGGCTGTTGAAAAACAAATTTTTGACCACCACGGTGGTCCCCGGGGGAGCGGCACCCACCCCAACGCTTCGGTTCTTTCCCCCTTCCATGGTGATCTTCACCCCTTCGCTTTTCGTGGGCTCGCGTGTGATCAAGGTAAACTGGGAGACCGCGGCAATACTGGGGAGGGCCTCTCCACGAAAGCCCAGGGTGGTGATGGCATGAATATCCTCCGCGGTGGCGATTTTGCTTGTGGCGTGCCGTTCTAGGGACAGCTCAGCATCTTCCCGGCTCATCCCGCAGCCGTCGTCTACCACCTGGATAAAAGCCTTTCCCCCTTTGTGTACACGCACCTCGATGGTCTCAGCCCCGGCGTCCAGGCTATTCTCAACGAGTTCCTTCACCACGGCCGCAGGCCGTTCGACCACCTCTCCGGCAGCAATTTTGTTGGCTACAAGTTCATCAAGGATCCGAATGATGCCCATCGACCTACTCCTCCACGGCGCGGGGGAAAAATGTCATTTGGCCGCTGTGGGGCCGGGCAGAGGCGGGGGACCGGACAAAGAGGCGCGAGGGGGGCACCCGTCCCTTCTCCGATACTTCGAGGGTATCGAGTAACTCCTCGGCGCGTTCAATGACTGCGGGCGGCAGACCCGCAAGCTTCGCTACGTGAATCCCGTAGCTCTTATTCGTAGCTCCCGGCATGATCTTATGGAGAAAGATGACTTCCCCTTTTCCTTCGCGGACCGCGATGGTGAGGTTCTCGATACTCGCAATCCGCTCTCCTAAATCCGTCAGCTCGTGGTAATGGGTGGCAAACATGGTTCGTGGCCGAGGCCCATCGTGGTCCGAGAGGTACTCGGCCACCGCTCGCGCGATGCTCACCCCGTCAAGGGTGGAGGTGCCTCGGCCAACTTCGTCTAACAAAACCAGACTGCGAGGAGTGGCGTTGTGCAGGATGTTGGCCACCTCGAGCATCTCGACCATGAATGTGCTTTCTCCTCGAGCCAGGTTGTCCGAGGCACCTATCCGCGTAAACAGGCGGTCCACGATCCCGATCCGAGCACTCGTCGCCGGTACAAACGATCCCATCTGTGCCAGGATGGTAATCAGGGCGGTCTGACGCAGGTAACAGGATTTCCCTGCCATGTTGGGGCCGGTGATGAGGAGGAATTGGTGCCGATTCCCGTCTAACCGACAGTCATTCTCAACAAATTTGCCCATCCCCAACATCCGCTCCACGACCGGGTGGCGACCGTGACGAATGTGGATTACCGTCCCCTCATCAATCTCTGGCCGCGTGTATTTTCCCCGGATCGCCACCAGGGCGAGCGCACTGAGCACGTCCAGATTTGCGATGGCCTCCGCCATGTCTCGAATGGCGTGGAGTTCTTGCACGACGCGCTCACGAACCTCCTCGAATAACGTCTGCTCCAGCGCGCGAGCCTGGCCTTCGGCATTCAGAATCTTATCCTCGTACTCCTTGAGCTCGGGCGTGATAAAGCGCTCGGCATTTGTCAGGGTTTGTTTCCGAATGTAATCGGCCGGCACGTGGCTCAGGTTTGAAGCCGACACCTCGATGAAATACCCAAATACCTTGTTGTAGCCCACTTTGAGGGATTTGATGCCGGTACGCTGGATTTCTCGGGCTTGCAAAGCGGCGATAAGATGCTTGGCATTGCGTGACAGGGCCCGCAATTCGTCCAACTGGGCGTTATATCCCTCGCGAATCACTCCGCCGTCGCGCAGATGTGTTGGTGGATTCTCCACCAAGGATGCGCTCAGGACCTGGCGCAGGTCTGCCAGATCGTGTATGCGAGCCTCGTGCTCACGGATCAGAGAATCGGAATATTCCTGGAGATGAGCCTTCACCAACGGACCTTGGGCGAGGGAGGAACGCAGCGCGATCATGTCCCGTGGCGTGACGACCCCGTAGCTGACACGACTCAACAGGCGCTCGAGGTCTCGGACGGGATCGAGGAGTTGGCGAACCGTGTCCAGTCTTGCCGGCTGAGCGATCCATGTGGCTACGGCGTCCAGCCGTCTCTGAATTGCATTGGGATTGAGCAGCGGCCGTCTGAGCCATTGTCGCAAGAGCCGCCCACCCATCGGGGTGACTGTTTCGTCCAGCACAGCAAGCAGGGTGGGACTGTCTTTGTCCGTCCCGCCGGCAGGGATTACTTCCAGGCTGCGTTCTGAAGTCGGATCCATGAGGAGATATTCGTGAGGCACATGAGGCCTGGGCAGTCGGAGATAGGTTTCGGACCCTGGACGGTGCTCCTTCAGGTACTGCAAGATCATGCCAACCGCGGCGATGCCTGCGGTATGAGTGCCAAGTCCCAGACCTTTCAGGGACCCAAGCTTATACGTCAACAGGACGCGGTCTCGATTGTCACCGACCTCACACTGCCAATCCTCGTACGTGGTCACCAGGAGCGTACGTCTCTCATCGATGAAGGGATGTAAGCTCTGCTCTTCCTGAACGGCCTGTGGGATAAGCAACTCGGTGGGACAGAGACGTGCAAGCTCGGCAAGCACCTCCTCGTCTTGACTGTACTCTGAAACGATGAACTCGCCCGTGGTGGGTTCCAAACACGCCAGCCCCCAAAGTTTCGGCAGGCGGGCGACCGCGACCAAGTACCGAGAGTCATATCCGTCAGAAGCGTCGTCTTCGACGAAGGTCGAGGGCGTGATGATGCGAGTTACCTCCCGGCGCACCAGCCCCTTCGCCTTTTTCGGGTCTTCAACCTGCTCGCAGATGGCCGCCTTCTTTCCAGCCCGGATCAGCCGTTGCACGTACCCCTCGACCGCATGGAATGGCATGCCACACATCGCCACCCTCCCCTGCCCCCCCTCGCGGGAGGTCAAGACCACGTCTAACAATGCAGAGGCGGTGACGGCGTCTTCAAAGAAGAGTTCGTAAAAGTCCCCGAGTCGAAATAGTAAGAGACAATCCTTGGGGAGGGAGTTCCTCACGGCGAGGTACTGCTGCATGACGGCGGTATACCCCATGGCGCCTCCAGTGGCCCCCGCAGAGGGGTGGGCTGGTTACTTACCCTACTTATAGTATGTATCCACGCACTTGTCTACTAGATATAGTATGGTTAAGTATTGGCCAAGCAGTGAGGTCACCCGCTCGTTTCTTTGAGTCCCACCGGTCTTCGGGCTGACGATCTCCCCTCTGGCACTCCTTGCCAGTGAGGTCTTCTCTGAAGGAAAAGTCGCCGATGGCCGAACAGAACCAGAAAGGTGTTGATCTCAATTGGAGAGGTCCAAAGAATCTCCCAGTGCGTATCTGGTGTCAAGTGCCTGCCACTGTCTTCACCCAACCCGCACGCACGTGATTGCAGGAGGGTGGCACTGCTCCCCACGTATTCTTTAAACCCGGGAGGATTACCTCATGGTGGAGGAAGTCCTCGAACCTAGATTCCCCAACCACCGCTTAGATGGATATTGGCCCCGTTAACATACCGGGCCTCCTCAGAGAGAAGAAAAGCCACCGCGGCGACAGCGTCGTCAACCGTCCCGATATAACCGGCAGGGATCTTCTTCTCCATCGCCTTCAGCTCTTCGGCCGGTGCGCTCCCCGAGTCAATGAAGCCAGGCGAGATCGCGTTCACGGTGATGCCGTGCTGGGCCAGCACCCGGGCCAGCGTGCGGGTCAGAATGAGGATCCCTGTCTTCGCGATGTGGTGGGCCGTGAGCTGGGGTTGCGCGATCAGCCGATCGGCATTCGCCATACTAAAGGTGATAATGCGCCCCCACTTTCGTTCGATCATGCCGGGGGCCACGAGACGGGTGAGGTAGAAGACTGGATGGAGATTATTGTTGAACATCGCATGCCAACCCTCGAGGGTTTCCTCCAGCAAGGGGGCCCGGTGGTAGGGGCCCACGCAATTGATCAGGGCATCAATCCGCCCCCATGTCTTTTCGACCTCTCGGACCAAGCCTAATGCAGCCTCGGGATCGGAAACATCGGCCTGCACTCCCAGGCCGCTGCTCCCCTTTTTCTTGATCGCCTCGACCGTCTCCTGAGCCTCCCGTTCACTGGTGCGATAGCAGATGGCAACATCCCAACCGTCTTCTGCTAAGTGAAGGGCGGTGGCCCGTCCGATTCCGCGAGCCCCTCCCGTGATCAAGGCTACCCGATTCTTCACCCCGTCTCCTTCACCATGCTTGCCAGCTTATAAGCCGCACCCAGGATTCGGACCTTTGGATCCGCCTCTGCGGCCCGACTATACGGGACTGATCACGCGGGTGTCAAACGATCCCAATATAGCGGTCAGCGGTCAGCAATCAGCCGTCAGCACTCACGGAAATTCGAAATTAGAAATGTCCAGGTCATCGGTCATCGGTATGAAGGAGAGGCGGGGAGGAGACTGCGAACGTCAAAGAGGTCTTTCGCTTTCACGCAGTCGAGGAGGGGCCATACACCTAGAGGATCGAGGAGAATGGCGTCAAGGCCGACACGGCGCGCCCCGACGACGTCGAGGCTGTAAAAATCGCCCACATAAACCGCTTCATTCGGCGTGACACCGGTTCGCTGCAGGGCCCAATGAAAGATGCGCGGATCGGGCTTTTCAAAGCCCACGACGTGCGAATCCACGATGACGCTGAAGTACTCTGCCAGACCCACTTCATTGAGCAAGGTCTCGAGTCGCCCATCGGAGTTCGAGATGACTCCCAACTGGTACCCATTTCCCTTGAGATCCCCCAGAACCTCCCTGGCCCCTGGCACGGCACCCCCCCGCCAGAGGTTGGAATGCCGATTGATCTCCCGGAGTTCCTGCAGGAGCCGCTCTGCCTTCTCCCCCCAAGGGAGTCCCATCTCTTCACAGATGTAACGAACATAGCGGGAGAAGATCTCGGGAGACTCTCGCACCGTTACCTTAGCCAGAAAGGGGTCGAGCTTTACCCGGGCTCGACACTCGGCCCTCCAGACCTCTTCCTGGTCGACCAGGAAATCTTGCCGCTTCAGTGCATCCACTATCACGGCATAGTCGAGGCTGAGGATGGTGTTTCCCGCATCGAAAAAGACTGCCTTCAGTGTCATCCCCGTCTCCGCACAGTGACCTCGTAAAGCTCTTGGGCGAGGGCCGCAATTGCCTCCTGTCCCTCGACCCCCTTTTTCCAGGCCGCGGGTATTCCCGCAATCCCGACCCGGGCTCCACTCACGGCCCCGGTGATGGCCCCCGCCGTGTCGGTATCGCCCCCTCCGCGAACCGCCGCCATCACCGCGCGGGGGAAGTCGTCGGTGGCATGGAAGAAGCAAAAGGCGGACCATGCCACCGTCTCCACCACGTACGCCCCCACTCCCAAAGCTTCGCTTGCCTGTGGCGGATTGGCGTCTCGTCCCAGGAGTTCCAAGCTCCGCTGCAGGTTATCGCTCACCCGACTACCGGATACGAACTGGATGGTTTCCTCGAGTAACTCTTTCCCCGGAACCACCCCTGCCACCAGACGGGCTACAAGGAAGGCCACTGCCCGGCTCCCCGCAACCGCATCCGCGTTCTTGTGCGTGATCTCCGCGTCCAGGGCACAGGCCTTCCGCAGCCCCTCGAGATCCTCGTGATAGAGGAGACCCAGGGGGGCAGCCCGCATCGCTGCCCCGTTCCCAGCGGCATATTTCCCTTCTGTCCCGCTCTCATGCCATCCGGCTCCTGCCTCAAGGCGGGCCATGGCGCTCCGGGTGGTCGCGCCGATCCCCCGGACGTCCCCGGATTGAAACCAGCCGAGATACTCCCGCGCGATGTCCTCGGGTTCAGCTTGGCCGCGGCGGACGAGACTCCGCGCAAGACAGAGAGTCATCTGGGTGTCGTCGGTCCACTGCCCAGCGCCAAGACCCCGGTGGCTGCTCTCATGGAATCCCTGGATCTCATCCAGAACCGGGCCCACCACCCAGGAAGGGAGTCCCTCAAAGGGCATCCCCAGCGCATCACCGATGGCGAGGCCCAGAAGACAGCTCTGGAGGCGATCCTCGATAGACGGAGTTGCAGCCATGGAGGGTGAATCCTTCAATGAAAACTTTAGTCTTCGGGGGGGCGGGTCAAGGCGGCCAGGACCTGCGGGAAAATCTCCTCGGTCCGTTTCCTCAGATCCTCGGGCCGGAGGTTGGCAATGGGATGCGCAATGGTGATAATCGGATAAGTCGGCAACCCGAAATTTCTGGCGTGCTCCCTTGCCGCCTCCTTGAAAAGCTCGGTCACGACGGTTGCGGTGACCACCCCCCGCTTCTCCAACTCGATGGCGTCGAGCACACTGCCCGACGTACAGGAGCCTCACCCGCCAACCGCTGTGACCACCAGCTGGCACCGCTCCGCCAACTCATCGATCAGCTCGGGAGGAGCACTCTTTGTGTAATAGCGTTTCCGGTGCCGGACCACCTCGTCAAACTCAAAACGCTCGGCGAGCAGCTCTTCGATCACCGCTAAGATCTCATCTGCCCGCTCCTTGCTGTTGTCCAAAAACCCGATGCGCTTCCCACTGATGTCCAGGATCCGGAGTGCAAGGGGATAGACCTCTGCCTCGCCCTCTACCACCGGCTCGAGGAGAATCAACCCCCTCCCGACCTCCTTAAATGTCATCACCAGCTTCCAAGCGTTCCACGTCCCCCAAGACACGCGCGCGCCTGATTGCTTAACCTGTCGTTCTGACAGCCGGTGCTAAGCATGGCAGGTTCCGTCACTGCATGACCCGAGATCAGGAATCACCCTGGTGACCGCCCGGGTTCCATGATCGCCCCAACCAGGGATGATCAAGGAAAAGCGCCCCACAGTGCCTCCCGCCACAAATACCAAAATGTCTTCCGGACTGTTCACAACCGGGATCAGGGCGGATGGATCATTCCTATCAATCCATCGCGGCCAGTACTTTTCCCACGTGACCTCCCCGTAGTACTCCCCGCTCCGCGTGAGCTCACGGACCGGCCTCCGGGCCTCCTGAAAAAGGAATGTTTTCACGTCCTGCTTGCTCCACCCCTCGGCCGCAATAGTGGCCGCGTGCTCCGGACCGATCACCACCGCCATTTCTCCCCGCTTGTACATGTTGTTATTCCCCATGGTGGCCATCGTGTCCGCGACCGTGGTCAGGATGCCGCGCGCGCCCTGGCTCGCATGGTCATTGACGTTATGGGGCGCCTCAGCGGCAAAGACCGTGACGGTGCTCTGCTCCGGCCGGAACCCGCGTTCCACATGAAGCGGCTCCCACGGTGAGGCCTCCTCGTTTTCGGCGACGCAATAGGTGTACTTGCCGGGATGACCAAAGGTGGCTTTGTCGGTCACCCCCGGCAGCCCACCCCCGATATTGATCATGCACAGGCGGACCGCTCGACCGATGGTGGCGTTGGCCCGAAAACCCTGACCGAAACAGTTCGCCCCGGCATTAATCTCAAGGGCCTGGCGGACCGGACCGTTGATGATCAGAAGAGGGGCGGCGACATGTGTCGTGCATTGAACCCCATTGAGATTAAAGTCATCATCCGCGATGGCCTCGATGGCTGCCACCACCACCGGAAAAAACATTGGCTCACAGCCTGCCATGACCGCGTTGATAGCGATCTTTTCCAGCGTGGCTTTCCCGAATCTCGGAGCCATGATGCCGACCACCTCGCCTGGATCCCGGTCGAGGGTTTGCAGCATCGCCTCGACCCGCTCCTCGGTGGGGGGCACGATGGGAAACCCATCAGTCCAGCCTCGGGTAAAGAAGAGCTCGACCGCCTCAAAGTGGTCTGCCGCCTCGATGCGCCTTGATCGCAGGGCCACGGTCTGCATGCAGTCCTCCCTTCCTGATGAGACAGATGTTTAGCGCAAGATCACCATTCAGGGTAGCGATGGGATCGAACTCTGTCAAGGTGCTTGCGCAAGTGGCACCGTCACGGTTTTCCACGGCAAGGGGGGTGGCCACAATAATCTTGACCATCATATGAAACATCGTTATATTATTGGCCGTCTGGCCCCTTCTTCGTGGGCCCATGTCGGGCAGCCGACACCGCTGCACAACAATCACACTGTCGGGGTGAATTCATAGAATACGGAGATCCGATCCCCTCCTCACTCCGGCGACATTTACGCAACCGGAGCCTGCAAATAAAAGAGAAACTCCTATCAATATTATATGGGGGGTGATAATGCGAGCGTGGTCTGTGAGAGACGGCCTGACCCGGGACTTCCTTTCGGGAAGATCGGGTAGTGTGCTAACAAAATCATGAGGAGGAGAATCATGCTGAAAAAATTCATGAACTTTACCTGCGTGGGCTTGGCTGCTGCCGCGTTGGTTCTTGTCGGGGTATGGCCCGCCAGCGCCAAGGTCGTAGGCGACACGATCATTTTCGGGGCCGCCCTGTCTTTCAGTGGCAAGTACTCCACCAACGGCAAGCACACCAAAAACGGCTACGAGCTGGCCAAGCAGCGCATCAACAGCATGGGAGGCGTCAAGGTCGGCGGAAAGACCTACAAGATCGATATCAAGTACTACGACGACGAGTCGACGCCGGCGCGTGGCGCGCAGCTCGCTGAACGCCTGATCGTACAGGACGGCATCAAGTACATGCTCGGGCCGTACAGCTCGGGCCTGACCAAGGCGATCGCACCCGTGACCGAGAAATACGAGATCCCGATGATCGAGGGGAACGGGGCGTCCAGATCCATTTTCAACAAGGGCTACCAGTACGTCTTCGCTGTGCTCTCGACCTCGGACTTTTACCTGAGAGAAGCAGTCAACCTGGCCGCCGAGGTTGCCCAGCTCAGTAAAAAGGATCCGAAGAGGGTGAAGGTAGCCCTGGCTATCGAGAACGATCCGTTCTCCCAGGATATCCGCGCCGGCGTGCTCGAGGACGCCAAGCGCTGGGGCATGAAGGTTGTTATCGACGACAAGCTCCCGCCCGAGCTGAACGACATGTCGGCGACCTTGACCAAGGTCAAGGTCCTGAGGCCCGACCTCCTGGTGGTTTCGGGCCATTCCAAGGGGGCGACGTTAGCCATTAAACAACTCTCGCAGAAGAAGATCAACGTGCCGATGCTCGCCATTACCCACTGCGAGGCGGCAAAGGTGATCAAGAATTTCGGTCCGCTCGCCGATTATACCTTGTGTGCAGCCCAGTGGGCACCCCCACTGACCTACAAGGACAAGTGGTTCGGCTCGGCAGCGCAATACGCCAAGACGTTCGAGAAGAAATACGGTTACGTGCCGCCGTACCAGGCCGCAGAGTCGACGGCGGCGGTCCTGGTCTACGCCGACGCCATCGCGCGTGCAAACTCATTCGACACCGAGAAGGTCCGCGACGCGATTGCTGCCACCAGCATTGAGACTTTCTACGGCAACGTCAAATTCGACGCAACCGGCAAGAATATCGCCAAGCCCATGGTCCTCCGCCAGATTCAGAATGGTGAGTACAAGGTCGTGGCGCCGACCAGATGGGCAACGTCAAAGCTGATCCACCCGCGACCCAAGTGGAGCAAGCGGTAACCGTCTGACTCCGGAGCCCGTCCCTGTACACAGTGGATTCAATAAATTCAAGTGCTTCAGTGTGGAGGACGTGGCAAGACGTGCATTCGCTCTTCGGAGCATAAAATGTTATTTGTTGAGACGCGCCTCCTTCCCTATGCGATGACGTGACGTCGTGCTTTTCTACTACTGCATTGATGGCTCTCTCGCCGTTGGTGCTCCCTGGTGGCGGTTTCTCGGTATCCTGCTGCAGGCCACGGGCCTCGCGATGGCCCCATCCGTGTGGAGGCGGCGGGCAATGGCGGCCGAGGAGCTCGCCGTCGGCGCCCTGGTCGGTCCGGGAGAGGCGGGCCAGTATGCTGTGGCAGCGGCGGGTGCGGCTGGCGACGTTGGAGGAAGCGGTGGAAGCCGATGTGCTGGGAGGCTAGATGGGGCCCTGGGGATACATTGGGTTGGCCTACGGCCTGGCGGCGCTCGCGCTGGTCGGGTACCGGTGGAG
>JAAXQN010000187.1 GCA_012974305.1 Candidatus Methylomirabilis sp.
TTCGAAGTTAGTGAATTGGGATAAGCCATTCGTCAGTGTAATCTTAGATGGATCGTGTTGAAGCAAATATTCGAACCGTGCCGTCCTCAGCTCAATATATGCCAACTGCAGATTTCTTTGGGCGGACGCGACCGCGGCAAATTCGGGATGTGTTCGAATCACCAACTCTGCCAGACCGCGCTGCCACTCTTCTTGCGCCACCGTGTATTCTGCTCGCGCCTTTTTCGCAATGTCAATAAAACGGTCTCCGCTAGCAGCCTCATCCCACGGCGTCACCACGATGCTCGCGAGCATCAAATACCCAATGAGCAGCCAGTGTGGCTTGTTCATCTTTCCTCCTGTAGAGGCAAAGGGCCCTCCCGGGCCGTTCTGACTGCGAGACGGCGCTGCAATGGGTGGGCCGGAGGCTATCGTCACCCCGGATAGATTGTCAAATGTAGACTCGATCCCTTGCGCGACTTTGAAAAAGTAGAATGTCCCCTATTTTGCGTTCGTCGCTGATCTTCCTACTTCTCCAGGGCGGAATGCAACTGATCGCAACCGGGGAACGGCAGCTCGTATGAATACCACTCCCCTGCATAAAAGACCCACACCTTGCCTTGCCCACACGCCGCGATGTCGGTGCTGTCAAATACAAACATGTGCAGCCCCTGGCCCATTGCCCCCATGTTCTTTGTCATGATTGACTCCAATACCGACAGATATCCGATGGCGGCTGGGGGCAAGAGAGCCTTATCAATTGGCTCTCGTACCTTGCTGCCCTTGAGCTTGACATGTACGTTGGTCGGGGTCTGGAAGTCCATTTGACCAAATTGACTCACCCTCACGTGGATGACGCCCAAAAACATATACTTTCCCATGAGCTCTATCTGGGTCGGAGGAGCTTCCGGGGTCTCCTCCGCCACCATCCATGTCAACATCACAAGTTCTTGGGGTCCGCGTTGATGTTGAATCATAGAGTAATCTCTGATCAACTCCCGTGGAGTCGCTCTCCAAATGCGGGCGTCTGCCGAAATCGGAAGAGCAAAGAAGAGAGCAAAAAACAGGACACCCACGGTCAACATCTGAACACCTCGTAAGAGAAATCCTCCTTGCCACAGTTTCATTACCGATCCTCCTTCATCGCCGAATCGAGAGGCGACCCTGCTGTTGCTGTCATTTCCGCTTCGCCTGCATTGAATAAAAAACGCCTTCCCGGGCTGTGTTTCTCCCGAGAAGGCGCTGCAATCATTGTGCCGGAGGTGGGCCCGGGGCGATATTCACCCCGGATAGAGTATCAAATGTAGACTTGGCCCGTTCCACTTCCTTTAGAGGGGGAGGTGCCAGCGGTCCGGGAGACGGTGGAGACGCGGTATCCATTCCGTCGGGTGTGGCCAGACCCCCGGATTGAATGTTCCATTCACAAGAAATTGCTCCACCGATCCCTTGGTCGCCCGGAGTGCTCTTCGGGCTGCCGCCGAGTCTGAGGTTCCCTGGATAGACCACAAAGCCGACTGCCCCTCCTCCCGGACGGCAGCAGCGAGTGCGATGAAGTAGGCGAATGGGTCGAGTACCGCAAATCGGGGAATAGTGGCCGATAGCCTTCGTAACGCTTTTCGCAGGGATTCGGTGAGCGATGTCAATTCCTCGAGACCCTCCTCGTGAGTCGGATCGTAAAACTGCCACTCCGGTGGTCCCCAATCCTCCCCAGTCGGGTTCCGGACCCGGTCCATCTCCGTCTCCCAGACTAGGGCGCCGAGCGCATCCTTGGGATGTTCAAGGACAGAGCTGTCAACTGCGGCAAAGAAGACTTCTCCGGCCTTGCGTCGGTCTGCAAGGAGTCGATCAGCCTCTCGCCACGTGTTCCATCCCTTCTTGCGTGGGTCGAGCGGCACGAAGTAATTGCCATGTGCCGCCCCATCGTTGCACGCAAGCACCAGCAAGACCTTGGCCGTCTCGATCGAGGGAACAGAATTCCAATCAGGCGTCATTGGCGAGGCAAATCCTATACAACAGGACGCCGTATCTCACGGGATGGCTCAAGTCGCTTGGTCAGTTCGTGGTCGACATGCCACATGGCGCGGCAGTCATCCTCGTTATATGTGAGGACGTTGTCCATGATGGCGTCACCGGCACCATCCAGATAATCCCAGTAGGAGACCATCGAATCAAAAGCACCGAAATTGTCTTGTCGCCAATTGAACCCCAGTGCTGGCGCCACACTCTTGATCGAGAACGTAGGCACAGGCAGGTAGACAGCCGATTTAATCACCTGCAGCAGATCAACGCACGAGGACATTAATGTACCGAGTGGTGCACCGAGCTGGGGCCAGCGTTTGATCACATCGCTCATCTGTCCGATTTCATAATCGGTCCAGTGATACAGTCGAGCCCGCCGAGCATCGCCCACATATTCAACGAACTCGTGAAAGATCCTTGCTTCGTCTGCGGCCCCCCGGGCAAGAAAGTGAACAAACCGGTCCTGTTCCGCATCCCAGCATCCAATGAGGTAGACGTGCGGTGGCACGGTCGGATGCAGGTCATCGACGTTCTCAAAGTCAAAGTAAAGGTGTCGTCCGGCCCGAGGAATGTTCAGGCGAGATTTAGGCTTTAGAATGGGCTGTCCGGTCTTGTAGGCCTGTGCCACATAATACGCCTGGTGTCCGTGTTTGTTACCGAGAATTTCACGGACCTTTTCCAGGGGAAGGTTCCAGAGCTCATCGACGCGATGAATCCCGGCTTCACGCAGCTTGTCCCGCTCTTTCGCCCCAACACCGGCCAGCAGGACCAGATCCTTTCTGTTCTCGACTAGCTTATTCCCGTACACGCGCCAGGGTGAGTCCGTCACTTTGGGTGGCCTTCCTGGTTCGGGCATGGGGCCGCCGTCACGCAGGACTCTCCAGCTTGTCATGAGCTCATCGAGCTGATTATGCCTGTCGGGGTAAGCCACCGTCCCCATCCCATCCTTCAGGACAACTGTCAGCTCTGCCGGGTTATACCCCTGTAACCTAGCCAGCATCCGATTGTAGATGGCAGCCTGTAAGACATGGTAGTCCTGCAACGATTTTGACCGCTTGATCTCCAATACGCGATAGTGGTACGGCCCCAGGTCCGACTCACGCGAGTCTTCCCGGACGAGCAAATCGCCCTTCCCGTAGGTCTCTCCGCCCAGGTCCCAGAGATGCGGTTGATAAATCGCCGAGACCCCATCCAGCATCGCGCGCATGGTATTCTTGAGCGCCTCAAAACCAAAGTCTGGGGTGATTTTAAACGCGTCGGGATAGTGCTGGCTCACCCACGCCTCCTCATGCTCGCTTCCAAGTTGAAACCGCATCTCATCGTAGCGGCTGGTCTCGTCAACGGCCTCCGAGGGGGGGGCATGATATTGGCACCATATCCAGAAGGGATCACGGAGCACCTTATACACCTGGGAGGGTCGAAATATGGATTGGCGGTCTAACTTCCGTCCGCCCGTCGCCCGCTGGATTAGGTCCTCAACTGTCACTCGCTCACCCCCCTGCACATTGTGTTGGCTATCATTATATACACTAACGCCCTCCCAGGTCATCCTTTCCCGGAAGGGCGTCTGAATTTGTGGTCCGCGGTCGTTTGTGCCTGAGGTGGCCCGAGGGTTATGGTCACCCCAGAGAGATTGTCAAATGCAGACTTGATTCCTCTGTTCCATTCGTTATTTGTCAACAAAAGCCTTGACCCCATGCCCATTCTCCATCTCCCGCCTTACCGTCTTGATCTCCTCCAAGACCTCCTCGTTGGTCAGCAGGCCCTTTCGCTCCTTTCTTGAACGTTCCCTTTTGAGTTCCACCTTCGGGCAATTCGCCAGCAATCGCCATCCCCTCGCGGGTAAGAAACGGCAGAAACCCCAATCGCAATAGCAGTGCCGGCAGTTGGCATATCTTTTGCTCGACGGAAAGCTGGACGCAAAAACGTAGCCGTGA
>JAAXQN010000025.1 GCA_012974305.1 Candidatus Methylomirabilis sp.
GCGACACGCTTACCTACTCCACTTACCTCGGCGGCAACGATATTGATCAAGGGAACGATATCGTCGTGGACGACGCAACCGGCGACGCCTACGTGGTTGGCGAGACTGTTTCGAACAACTTTCCTGGTACGGCAGGGAGTCCCATCCAGAACACTTTTGGTGGGGTCCGAGATGCCTTCGTCACGAAGCTCAATGCGACGGGCACAGCGCTCACCTACTCCACTTACCTCGGCGGCAACGATATCGATCGAGGGAACGGCATTGCTTTAGATGTTGCCGGCAACACCTACGTGACAGGCAACACCGTTTCAGCTGACTTTCCCACCGCTGGGAGTCCCTTTCAGGCCACCCTCGCCAGCCCCGTGCTATCAGACGCCTTCGTGACAAAGGTCAATGCCGCAGGCTCAGCACTCACCTACTCCACCTACCTCGGCGGCAACGATATCGACCAAGGTAACGGCATTGCCCTGGACAGTGTCGGCCCCAACGCCTACGTGACGGGCAGTACCGTTTCGAGCAACTTCCCCACCGCTGGGAGTCCCTTCCAGCCCAACCTCGCCAGCCCCGTGCTAACGGACGCCTTCGTGACGAAGGTAAATACCGCAGGGTCTGCGCTTATCTACTCCACCTACCTCGGCGGTAGCGATATTGATCAAGGAAACGACATCGCCGTGGACACGCTCGATAACGCCTACGCAGTGGGTGAGACCGTTTCTCCCAACTTCCCCACAGCGAGCTTCCAGGCCACTTTCGGCGGCGGCACGGACGCCTTTATCTCCAATATCACCGAAAGCGCTGCCGTACCTGCCCCAGCCCCGGGCGCTGGTGGTGGCAGCGGATGCTTCATCGCCACCGCGGCCTTCGGGTCGGCTTTGGCTCCCCAGGTGCAGCTCCTTCGGGAGTTCCGGGACCGGTACCTGCTCACGCATTCGGTCGGACAGGCGCTTGTTTCTCTTTACTACAGGCTGAGTCCTCCGCTCGCAGAGCAGATCGCCGGATCGGAGAACCTCCGCGCCGTCGTTCGCGTAGGACTGGTACCAGTCCTCGCGTGGGTGACCCTGTTTCTGTGGTCTCCGACCGTTGGTCTGGGCTTCCCCCTCGCGGCTGTAGGCTTCGGGGTCTGGCTGCCCCTCCGGGCCGTCCAACGGCGCCGGCATACTGGGCCTGATCACTCGGGACAGCAGGCCAATGATGGAACACGATCGCGCCGCGCAGCGCTCTGGCGACGGCTTGCCCTTTGGGGCTGCATCCTTTTCGTCTTGTCCGCAGCAGTTTTTCTCGAGGCTGCCCAAGGAGAGCAAGTGCAGGTACGGAGTCGCGTCGAGTTGGTGGGAAACGTTGTCCTGCCTCAGGCAACGAGGTTTGGGCTCATTCGCGACCCGAAATCAGCGCACCTGGGCCTCTACAAGGATGGCGAGGCCATTTTTGCGGGGGAGCAGCCCCTACCGGTGGGCAAGGTCGTGACGGTGCACGATCACGCCCTCGTAATCACCCTGGCGAGCGGGCAAGCCGTTGAAATACCTCAGGGGGCGAGGCTGCCAGGCCCACACGGCCTGGTCTTTGTTCGAAGCGTCTTGATCGATACGTTGCGCTTCCAGATTCGCGTAGGGAAAGCGGGCACCCCCAACAGAAACTATTCTGTGGTCGACATCCTGGGCCGACGCGCGATCCTCCAGCGGGACGTAATCGCCAGCGAACAGCAGACGGCCACCATAGCGGAGATGGTAAATCGCATTCCATTTGTCGAGGTAGCGCCGGACACCTGGGAAGTCCCTGGGCAGAGCGTCAAGCAGCTCGGCAATCACGTGGGCCAGCTTCTCACCGAAACCCTCCGCTCGGCGAGCCCAACCGTTACCATGAAGGATGGCGTCGGTCTGAAGTTACACAACGCGCTGGGATCGGGCACCCTGGACCGTCGAGGCTTCAAGATCGGATACGCAAAGATGGCTCAGCGGACGGGCCTCGAGGTAGGCGACGTGATCATTTCTGTAAACGAGCAGCCAGTCAACTCGGCAGGCGGCCTCGTTCGGATTTATCGGCAGCTCAAGTCTGATTCCAGCGTTTCCGACGTCAAGGTAGTTATCGAACGCAACAACACGTTGCGAACCCTGACGTACCACATTCGGTAGCCCCCCTCTACGTTTTTAAAATCGTCAACGACAAGGAACTGCCAAGGCATTGGTTGCGGTATACTACACCCTGAGTCCCCCGCTGGCGGAGCTGATTGCTGGCTCGGAAATCCTCCGCGTCATCGTTCGGGCGGGGCTCGTTCCGATCATCGGGTGGGCGGCCCTGGTCCTTCGGTCTCCCAGTCTGGGCCTGGGAATCCCAATAGTGGCCCTAGGCCTCGGGGTCTGGCTGGCCCGGAGGAAGTGGGCCGTGTACAGGAGGGCACGCACATGATTCGCACGGTCGAGATCACGGTTCCGACGAAAGGCCACTGCGATGTTCACGATCTGACCGCTTTCATGGGCGAGGCAATCCAAAAGAGCGGCCTCCGTGAAGGGCAGGTGTTGGTCTTCGTCCCAGGCTCAACCGCGGGAGTCACCACGGTGGAGTTCGAGCCGGGCGTGGTTCGGGACCTCCGTGAGTTCTTCGACGCAATCATCCCGGAGCACCGGAATTATCACCATCACGCCACCTGGGGCGATGACAACGGCGCCAGCCACCTCCGGGCCGCCCTCTTGAAGCCCGCACTTCCGATCCCCTTTCGGGACAGCAAACCACTACTCGGCACCTGGCAGCAACTCGTCCTCGTCGACTTTGACACGCGGCCCCGACGCAGGAGGGTGATCTTTCAGCTGACCGGCGAGTCCTAGACTCACCATCGGTCGCCCCTGGTCATTCCCAGCGGGCAACGCGGGGAGGAGCGAGGGGAGAATCAAGAGGGATAGAAGAAGGTGAGGAGGGCCTCGCGAAGAACCTTCGCAGCCAGCGTTGACGTAATCCCAGAAGGATCGGAGGGGGGACAGACCTCGACCAGGTCCATGGCCACTACCTCGAGGTCGCCCATCTGCCTGAGCACCTGAAAAAGCTCAGCACTGCTCCATCCCCCAGGTTCCGGGGTGCTTACTCCTGGTGCAAAGGCAGGGTCCACCACATCGATGTCAATCGTGAGATAGACCGGCTTGCCCGTGAGTATCTTCAGAACTTGGGTTACGTCCACAGGCGGACCCGGGAAAAGGTGGGTCCGACCGCGGGCAAAGGCCACCTCCTCGGCGGTGGCGGAACGGATTCCCATCTGCACTACACATCCTGACTCCAAGAGCTCCGCAACCCGCCGCATGACAGTGGCGTGGGTCAGTGGCTCGCCTTCATAGCTTTCCGCCAGGTCCGCATGGGCATCGAATTGCAGGAGAACGAGATCTGGATGCTTCACGAGGGCAGCCTGGACCAAGGGAAGGGTGATCAGGTGTTCCCCACCCAGGGCAACAAAGGGCATGCCGTTCTTTAGGGCTGTTGCCGCTGCCTCTTCAATCCTTTTCAGGCTCTGCTCCAGGTCTCCCGGAGGCAGCTCGAGGTCCCCCTGATCGATCACCTTGATATTACGAACATCGCGGTCGAGAGCAATGCTGTAATCCTCGAGACACTCCCCCGCCTCACGGATCTGCTGGGGGCCAAATCGGGTCCCGCGGCGATAAGAGGATGTCAGATCTAAGGGGGCACCGAAGATGACGACCTCAGGGCTCTTTGGTCGCATCATTCCGTCGGAAGCAGATCACCCCGGATTTCACGGGGGAGGACAAAGGCAGCGCGGTGGACCTCGGGGGAGTAGAAGCGGGTCTTGAGTTTCTCAGCCCGGCCCTCATCGAACTTGACCGGATGATTCACCTTTGAGCCGAGCACAAAGCTCCACAGTCCACTGGGGTAGGTTGGAACCGCTGCAGTGTAGGGGAGGGCCACAGGGAAGAGGGAACGAACGATTCCGAGGACCTCCCGAATCAGTTTCCGATCGAGGTAGGGGGATTTGGATTGGGTAACGAAAACTCCTTCTGCGGTTAAGGCCTCGTGTACCGCCTGGTAAAAGTCCTGCTGAAACAGCTTCACTGCCGGACCGACTGGGTCGGTCGAATCGACGATGATCACGTCATACACCCCACGCATCGCCCGAACGTGCTCTGCCCCGTCTGTGATCATGACTTCCACCCGGGGATCATCCAGGGCCTGGCTCAGAGTCGGCAGGAACCGGCGGGCGGCAGCCACTACCCGGTCGTCAACCTCTACGAGACGTACGTGTTTAAGGTCTGGATGTTTCAGAATCTCCCGGACCGTTCCGCCATCGCCGCCTCCGATGACCAAAACCTCCTTGGGCTTCGGATGGACGGTCATCGGAACATGAGTGATCATCTCATGATAGACGAACTCATCCGCTTCGGTGGTCTGGATCGCCCCATCGAGGACCAACATCCGCCCGTACTGGTAGGTGTCCAGAACGGCCAGATGCTGGAAGGGAGTTTGCTCTACCAAAAGGCTCTCCCGCACTCGAAGCGTAATTCCGAGGTGTTCAGTTTGCCTCTCTGTAAACCAGAATTCCATAGTTCTGTCCAATGTCCAGCCCTTCGGGCTTGTTCACAGTTCATAGTTCACCGTTCACAGACTCAGAGTCGGAATTCTACCGTGAACCGTGAACAGTAAACTGTGAACCGGAACTCTAGTACCAAAGGATAGCGGCGGCCACCACCGACCCGAGAGTTCTCACCTGATAGTCTACTCCCCGAGTCCTGACCTCGTGAAGCTTCATCTGACGCTGCTGGAACGCTTCCTCCAGCATCCTGGAAATCTCGGCCTCAGCCTGCTCGCTCCTGCCCGTGCCCGCAAATTCCATGATGACCCCGAAGCTGTCCCGCGATAGGCCGACCCCGACCGCCGCCGCAATGTGCTCGCCGGGAACCTCCGAGGTCCAAGTGCAATAGGCTGTCGGCACAAGCGAGCCCGGAGCAATCTCGAGGGTTTCTACAAACTTGGCGCCCGGAGGCAAAATGCTACTCACCTTCAACAGGTTCATGTTGCCGATCCCCGCGGCCAGTAATGCATTATCAAAGGCGTTCATCGGTGTAGGTCCCGCAGCCGCCCCGACCGCCAACGTGTAGCTCACCGGCGTGATCAGCATCGTTCCCTCCCCCCTCTCGACCGCCAGCCCTAGGATAAATGGGGGATGTATAACAGAAATGGCCACGTCCCGCAAGCGGAATTTCCGGTAGCGCTTGCATCCAAAAGGCCCGGAAACGTACAATGGTGCGATTGTGATAAGATCGGAGGCACCGTGACCTTACACAATGCGATCTGGGTCTGGGGTGGCACCGTGATGCTTGCTCTTTTCGCCCTGGCCTTTCTTTTCTTGATCCACGGCCAGGCGATGCTCGCCCTCGGCCTCTTTTTCGGGGCAAACGTGATCGGCATCCTCGTCTGGTTGCTCGCCACGAGTTTCCGTCGAGCTTATCCCCCCGAGGAAGAGAAAGAGGAAAGTGGCCCACCCCTTCTGGACCGGCTGAACGAAGAGGAGTAATCCTCGTCAGGGATATTGCACCACGACAATTGCCGTCCCTCCCTCCGGGACCGTCACAGACCTGGAGATGGTTCCCAAGAGTTCATGCCAGACGCGGAGGCGATAGGTCCCAGGAGTAACATCTGTCAGGGCGAAGCGACCCTGCGAGTCAGTCACAGCTGCAAACGGGTTGTCGGTGACGAAGATGAAGGCCCTCATCCAGACATGGCCCACATCACAGATAACTCGAAGAAGCCCTGGAGTGTCGAGTGTGACCCGTACCACTTCTCGAAAATTTGGAAGAGCTACGTGAAAGAGGGTTTCGTCTCGTTTACGGAGGGCATGAGCCGTATGGAGGACAGCGTCGCTGTTTCGGATCTCCAACAGAACGCCGACGGGAGCAACCTGGACCCTTGGCATGAACCGGCAGTCCCGGTTATCCAGCACGGCGATCCCCGGCGTACGGACCCGGTCTTTCTCCTGAACTCCCTCGATTTCCACCAACACATTAGCCACCCCCCTCTCCGGGGAAAGGAGAAGCCGCTCTAGCGGTCTCCACGCGCCACAGACCTCTCGGTCTTTCTGGACCGAAACCCATTGCTCCTCAAGCTTTGGCCCCAGAAACTCTACCTGCCCCTTGACATCCTCTGCCCGAACCGGCTTGACCAAGGACAGGATGAAAAGCCCGAGGAGCCAGGCCTTCAATCCGAAGGGAACGGCTCCGAATCTCTCCATGCTTCCTCTCGACTTGTGCAGCCGGCCCTTCACGGTCGATCCCTCATTGATCGGTCCTCCCAAACTTCCCAGACAGGTCAGGCCGCTCCATCTCTCGAAGGAGACGATGTATCTCCTCTTCCGGCACTCGCAGGAACGATTCAACCCGAACCGCACCGACCTCGCCCCGGCGCAGGAGATCTAGGAACTCCTCGAGGGGAATCCCGATTTCCGCGGCCAGATCCTCCGGGCAATGGAAACACTGATCGAGCGTATGGGGAAGACCCGGACGCGTCGCACTCCGCCGTAGGAGGGTCAAGATCTCTTCCTCCCGAACGTGGCGCCGCCCATCTGGCATCGTCACCAGACGGAACAGGGCACTTTCCCGATGGAGTTGACTCAGATACTCGACATCTAGCTGCAGACGCCTTGCTACCTCTTCGAGGGCAATGAGCTGCGGCCCCTCTCTCGCAGTTTTGCCTGCCTCAATTTTTTTCTGAAGCCACTGTCGCAGGCGATCCCTCTCGCCGTTCATCGTCTCCCCTCACACGATTGACTTCCGCTCATCGTTGCGACGTATTATACTCCAAAGATCTCGCCCGAGAAACCATCCATGCGATGAGCCCTTCTCGTCACCCGCGACCGAGATCTCAAGATGCGGCCGAACGAATTCCAGAAGGAGGGAGCGATGTCAATTGCTGAAAACATCAAGACCACAGAGGAGCATTTAGAGGCGGAAAGTAAAAGGGAGCTCGACCGGCTCCTCGGCACATTAGCCGAGGAGTGCGTCTATGAGGAGAACCTCCTGAAGCGGAGCGTGCGGGGTAAGGAGGAGGTTGCCCAGTACTATGAGGAGCTGTGGCAGGCGTTTCCGGACTTTACCTACGTTGTGACGAACCGGGTCGCCGACGAGACGTGCGTCATCTACGAGATGAGGAAGGAGGCTAGACGATACAAGCAGTTAGCACACTTAGGGATGCAGGACAACGCAAAAGTGTGCATATCGTGACGCGAATCCGCAACCTATACGCAACCGGGGCCAGTCGATTTGGGCTGGCCCCTTTTGGTTTGTGTGCGGCATCCCCTCAAGCGGTCCCAACTGAGGCGGGCCCGGAAGGAGGCGGAGAGGACGCGGAAGGGACTAGGTGGCGGTAAGGCCTCGACGGAATGAAGCCTAAACACCACGAGCGTCGAGTCGCCCCCGACGCCCGTGGGGTGCTTATAGCACGCTATGCATATTTCCGGCGGTTACTTCGTCTGCGCGGCAAAAGAGCCTCGCTGCGCTTCCAAGACCTCCAGGTGAGTCAGCTGCACCGCGAGATCGTGGGCAGCACCCATCTTTGCACAAGCCCGACAGTGGTGCCAGTGGCGCCGTCGGACGACCCGGCGGGCGAGCCAGGCCCCGAAGCCGAGGACACCCAGGAGGACACCCACGCCGAGACTCAGAGACCGCAGGGTCAGCGCCGCCCACGCGAGGATCGGAACCAGCCCCGCCCGCGTGATGGTCCGGAGGTTCTCCGAGTCGGCAATCACATCCGCCAGCGGGGGGCTCAGCGTGTAGTAAACCGCGACCAGTGCCCGCCCCGCCGCGTGGGGGAGCAGGTACCGGTCCCGAAACTCCCGAAGTAGCTGCACCTGCGGAGCCAAGGGCGACCCATAGGCTGCCGTCGCTATGAAGCACTGTGGCAGGAAGGCGTTGGGAGTGACCGGTCCGATCTCGAGCGTGGCCATGTTGCCGGACCGGCTCAGGCGGACGAGCTCGTTTCCCGATCCCGCCTGTCCCACAGCCTCGGTAGCTGAGGCAGCGAGACTGAGAAAAACCAGAGTGACTACAGACCAGCGAAAAGCGGAGAACGGAGAGTTCTTCACTGTCTTCATGTTACCATCCTGAATGAGACGCGCTCCACCGAGGATGAGCGTGCGAAGGAGTGGCAAGAGTGTCGGTTGATCCATCGAATGCCTTCCTATCGTTAGGGTTTGCCTTCACCCCTTCGCAGGTGAAACTTAACCTTGCGCATACGTCCCTACAGTGTAGGCTTTTTTGCAACAGCCGTACCAACTCCACCTGGATTGGATAACCCTCTAGTTTTAAGGGATTATGTGATCCAGGCGGTCCATATGGCCTGTCCGAATGTCGGACCGCTGAAGGCTTTGGCGGGAGGAGTTCTGCTCAAGAAAACTACACTAGCAAAGTAGCTTTCAGCAGCCGGATCTTGAGGCGAAATATCCGAGCATCAACAAGGACAAACGCGACCGACTCATGCGGGTGATTTCTGACCATTGTCCCTTGGCGGCGGATTTCCGCTATTAGCAGTACTGCGAACTATTTTCAAGCTCTAGTGGGAGGCGAGAGAAGCAGGACGGGGGCTGTGGAGGTGAGGCCCTGACGCTTGACGCTCCTACCAGAGTGGGGGATACTTGAGACCTCAGTAGGAGAGGTAGTAATGACCGGGGTGACCATATCCCCCGGCCCACCACAGGCACAATCGACGGCGCAACACCCATTCAGACGCCCTCTCGGGCGGAGCATGGCTTGGGAGGGTGTTTTTGTTTTTAAGCGCAGCATATCGAAGGGATTAAATCTTGCCTAAGAATCCTGGCATACCCGATCAAACGATAGTCAACTATATTCTCGCGGGTCACACAACAAGAGAAGCCAAGGACCATTTTGGGTTTCCTAGCGACAATATTGCAAATCTACGGGTACATGCTGCATTTAAACGATTGCACATCAAAAGACCGCGCTACCAGAAACACCGTACTTGCGAGTTTTGCAGGAACGAATTTACCGCCCGCGATTATAAGCAAAGGACGTGTGGTTCAGCGAAGTGTCAGCAAGCTCTTATATCGGATTGGCAAAAAAGAAATCCCGATAAACATGCGGAAGCATTATCCAAATTCAGGCGTACGGGAAAGGGTCGCCAACACAATATTCGTACACATCGTAGGATACGTCAGAGAGGTTTATATGGAACTACCGAAGAACGGTGGAACTATGCGGCGATGGAATCAAAGAAGAGCCTCAGGAAGCTTAAATACCTAGCGATTCGGCATCCATGGGAATACCGCATTGAGCACATTCAAAAAATGGTCAAAATGGTGCGCGAGATTACTCCTAGAGCTAGACGGAATTTAGAACTTACGACACAGCCTAACAAATCAAGCAGCGCGACTAGTAATTGGCATTCTGCTCTCCGAGCGGTGCAGACCATGTTATTTCAGTATAATGTAACCGCTACTGTTTCTCCATGGGAACGGACGGTCAACAGAATTGTAAACTCAATACGCATGTCAAATAGGGTGCGAACATGGAAAAGGAAACAAAAGTAGGTGCGATTCCCCTCGATTATATCAGGGGGCTTATCATCGCTCAGGGCGGTAGATGCGCGATTACCGGGTTACCCCTAGATCCTCAGCTAGTAAATGCAGACCACATTGTTCCTTTATCTCGAACTGAACTCTCACCAAGCATGGAAAAGGACAATATATGGCTCGTTCATAAGTCTGTGAATGCCATGAAAGATACTTTGACCTATGATGAACTTGTTGAGATAGCGCGAACTATTATTAAACATCACGAAAAATCGAAGCAACTCCTAGAGGATATTCGCAAAGGAAACATAAGGCCTGCCAAGAAACAAGTTTTGGATAAATGGGTTTCAGATAATTGTTCAGAGGATGGAAAGTTAAAAGGAGCATGAAAGAATCATTTATGGGAGTGGGACGAGATGAGCTGGGAAATAGCGGTCATATACCACGGCTTTCAGATTTCAGTATTACAACTCAGAAGCGGTACCTGGGTAACGACGGTGGAGAGGTTACCTGAGCCCCGTAAGGCAATCGGGTATGCTGGTCCCGGCGAGGGAGTTTGCGTACCGGGGGAGTTCAACTCACAAGATGCTGCCGTCGATGCTGCGAAGAACCACATCGATCAGAAGCATGTGCAGCGGTAGTAACGGTGATAGGAGTAACGCATGGACTCCTTGACAGGTTATGTGGCAACCGGGCTTGTCATGCTCATTGTAGGGCTTCTTCTCCGGGAACTTGAACCGAAGGTGAAAGTAGTTTGGTGGAGTCCACACCAGTTTCAATTCCAGCTTCCACAGCCACCGAACATATTATTGACCCACGCGATCACCATCCAGAACATCGGCCGAAAGAAAGCTGAAGGAATCGAGATCGTTCACACGTCGAAGCCTAGCTTTTTCCAGCTCCAACCTCCCCTGAATTACGTCGAATCCTATACTCCACAGGGAGAGCATATTGTCCGTGTAGACTCACTGGGGCCGAAGAGTTCTTCACCATCCAATTCCTGAGCATGTTACCTGTGCCACAGCTCCTATACATACGCTCAACGGCTGGCCATGCACAGGCCATCCAAACTCAATTCCAACGCGTTTTTCCAAAGTGGTTCAACCTGTTTGCAGTTTCAATGATGTTAATTGGCTTGGCCTTTATAACGTACTGGATCCTCCGGATGGGTGTCTTTATTCTGAAAGGCGTCGGAGCATTAGGTGGGTAAGTCTACGGAGGAGAAAGTCATGAACGAACCAACAATGGATACCCTCGCACGACGGCTGGACCGAGTGGAGCGGGAGAACCGACGCATAAAGCGGGCGGGACGAAGCAGGACAGCTAAACGAGGTTCGAGATGAAAGAGGAAATCTATAAAGGTCACCGCATTAAAGCACGCTCAGTAGAGTATCGATCAGGGGGATGGCCAGCGGAGGCGATGGTGGAATGGCGAGAGCTAGGATATGCTCACAAATTCAGACTTCACCACCCCGAGGGAACGGACCCCTTCCCGACACAGGATGAAGCCGAGGCACACGCTATTGGCATGGCAAAGCAATGGATTGACTGGGGGAGGCCAGGATTCAACGATGAAGGCGGATAGGATCGGAGGGCTGAGCGATGGGGATGATCTACAAAGGCGACAAGACGTGGTGAGGCAAGTAACATGGCCGGAAAACTTGACCCACGCCAAGTCGTCACCTTCGAGGAACTGCTCCGGGCGATGATGTTTGAGCAGGAGGCTACACGGCGGGTGTTGGTGCGAAAGGGCATGCTGACCAGCGAGGAGGTCTTGGAGGAGACCCAGGCGGTGCGGCGGGAGATGGAGGGGAAACGAGGGAGGTGAAGGTGAAGCCGCTGGCCTTGACACCCCTTGCCCGGTGAGGGATACTCAAGCCCACTCCATGGAGAAGCACGGATGGAACCGGGGTAGGCACAGTTCCTAGCCCACCTCCGGCACAATCATTGCATCGCCTTCTCGGGTGAAACTCAGCCGTGAAGGCGTTTTTCTTTTTAGGGAGTGAGGACGTAAGAGTCACCCGGCGTTGAAATTTTCTAGAACTCGAACCACGTCAGCGGCCAGGATGTGATGTTGTTCCTGGAAAAGACAACACACGGATGACGACAAGAAAGAGGACATTAATCATCATCCCCTGCTCGGCGCGGAAGCGTCCAGGCGGGGTGTCTGGTCTTTCGTGGTCCTCAAGAAAGTCTGTGGTGGACCGGTTGTCTCCGGAAGGTGGGGGACGCCTCCTGAACTGTCGCCGCCAGCTGGGTGAGCGGTTGGGATACCCAGAGGGTGAATACCTCGGAGGCCCTGGAGATGTACTGGTCCCTCTTATGCGTGCGTACGCCCGTTACGACGGGAATCTTTACCGGAAGCTTGACGAATCGGTCTGGTCCCACTTGGCGAGTTCAGACCATATGGAGGTCCTTATAGTTTCAGCAGTTTACGGCCTCCTTACTCCATGGGAGGCGATTTGCGAGTACAACGTGAAAATGGACAAGGCAATCACTCCTCGAGTATCGCTCGTGCGTTGGTGGACTGGGCAGGGGCTTGGATCGCTTTTGATTGAATATGTTAGGCGAAGCGGGGCATCAGTGGCCCACGATTTTCTCAGCGGAGCCTACACCAGCATCTCTGATGAGCTGCTCTCCTGTCTGGGGGATAGCGTGACGGTGCAGCGCCACACCTATCCAGGTCTTGGCATTGCGGCAGACTTCCAGCGGGGCCAAGATGTGCGAGATCTACTAGTGCAGGAATGAACCCGTCCCTTTCCCTTACCCGCCACCATCCCTGAGGCTTGACACCCCTTGGCCATTGGTGGATACTCAAACCCCCTTCAGGGACACGCACGCATGAAACCGGGGTGAGGATAAGTCCTAGCCCACCCCTTCCACCAGCGTTGGCGCCTCGCTAATCCAAGAGGAGGCTCAGGATGCTTAGACAGACAGGCTCCCAGAAACATGATGCTCGTTCCGAGGTCCCAAACGCCGGCAACCCCTCCCCTCTCCTGACTGTCACGGGAAACGACGCCAAGATCGAGGGGAAGTTCGACATCGCCGACTCGATTGAGATCGAGTGCGAAGTCGGGGGCGAGCTGAAGGTGGGCGGGAGGCTCGTCATTGGCCAGAGGGGTACCGTCCGTGCCGATGTGGAGACCGTCGACGCCGTCATTCACGGGGAGTACGAGGGGAACATGATGGCGACCGGGAGTGTGGAGATCACTCCCACAGGACGGGTGGAAGGCAACCTCAAGACCAATTCGCTGGTTATCTCTCGAGGTGGATTTCTCAACGGCAACGTGGTCAAGCTCAAGGAATCAGAGGCCGAGGAAGGTAAACCTCCGATGTACGTGGTGAAAGAGAAGCATGCCACCCAAGAGAGCTAGGTGCAGGGGGTCCTGCTCCTGCGGGGGGGTTACCTTTCTCATGCTGTGGAGTTCCACGCGCGCAAGCCTTCAGCCAATCAGACCGGCGTTCTCGGCCCCTGCTTTCTCACAATAAGCAACGTAGCCCAGCCCCTCCATCAGCTTCAGCCTCCTCAGAACACATCTGCTCCTCCTGCAGCATAGCTTCGCTTGATCCAGCAGGGGGAGCCCCTGGCCTATACCAAGGAGCAGATGGGCCGCCACAGGCCGTCAGACGGGTGCTCGTGCGGAAGGGGCTGCTGACCAGCGAAGAGGTGCTAGAGGAGACCAAGGTGGTGCGGCGGGAGATGGACGGAAGCCGGGGAAGTAAATGAGGAAGCGAATATGACTCATGAGGAGTTCGTGGAAGGATACCAGACAGGAAGGCTGGTGGTGGCTTTTGATCGGCGGGCTTCGTCTTTGGTCTTGGATCCTTTGTACCTGCAACGGATGACTCCTTCTAAATCTGTCCGAGTTTATGGACGAATCAACTGGGCGGGGACATTCGTCCTGATTGCTACGCCGATACTTTTCATTCTGATTGGCCTTTACCTGTCATGGTGGTTTGCACCATTGGCGGTTGTCCCTTTGATAGCCCTCTCCCGCATTCGAGACCATTTCAAGAATAAGGCAATGGCCGAGTCAGTCATGGAGAACCGGGAGATATACGAGTCCTTAATACAAAGGGGTCTAATGCGCGTAGTAGAGAGATGAGGAGTGAGCCATGAACGAGTCAACGATGGAAACCCTGGCACGACGGCTGGAACGGGTGGAGCGGGAGATGGAAGGGAGACGGAGCCGGTAAGTGTCACGCTACTTGATAAGCTGCAAACCACAATGCACGCAATACTTGTTCCCGTTCATCCGCCTCTCCGCATGTTCTGCGTCGCTGCATTTCTTGAGGATAATGTTCTCGTTTACCACTTGGCCACAGTCCGGGCACCACCGGACGGGGGCGTCAGAGCGCCAGTGATTAAAGTTTCGACATCCTGTCCGTGGTATTTTGGTTATATCCACAAGCGACCC
>JAAXQN010000214.1 GCA_012974305.1 Candidatus Methylomirabilis sp.
AGATGTGTATAAGAGACAGGCTCTAGCCCCCGGCTGGCTGAAGCAGAGAGAGCGTTTTTATCTCCTGCTTCGTACCGGTCGAAGGGTGAGTTCCCGGAGAGGACAGTCCGCTCGAAGGAGGCGATGGCCTTGGCGACCCCCTCCTTGGTCACATCCGTCCCGAAGACCTTTTTGAACTGGTCCCGGTATCCCTGGATCTTATCCAGGTTGGCTACCATCCCTTTCAGGGTATTGCCCATCTCGATGGGGGCTTGGATGGGTCCGAGGGCCTGATCCTCGAGGTCGGCCGCCCGCCCATCCCAGAACTGCTCTTTGCTGAAAAGGCGGTTGATCACTGTCGGCGCACTCCGCCCTCCTTTTTGCCCTTTGATCCCTGTGGCGACTGGTCGCCCATCGGTGAAGCCGAATCGGGGGATATGACAGGTCGCACAGGCCACCGTCCCGTCGGCGGAGAGGCGCTTGTCGAAATAGAGCATCTTTCCCAGGGCAATCTTCTCGGGCGTCAGGGGATTGTCATCGGGGATGTAGGCCGCCTGCTCTTGCAGCCCCAGTGGCATTTCGAGCTTGTAAGGTCCCTCTGCCCTGCTTGCACTGACGATAATGCTTAACAATATCGTGGAACCAAGAACCAGTACCCCTCTCGCCCATCGCCTCATGTTCTCCTCCCGGTCCTCAGGGGACCACCCCCTTAACGATGCTTATGAAGGGGGATATGATGAAGTAAAACAAAAACGCCCTCCAGGCCGTGCTCCGCCCGGAAGGCGTCTGAGTGCTCGGTACGCCACCAAAACTGCCGCAGGTAAGCGCAGGGGCTATATCCACCCCGGTTTTCAACTTACTACTACCTCGGGGGGTTATCCACTCCCCCACCCAGGGATGACCCACACAACAACTTCAAGGATCGCCTGGAGGCCCCACTTGTACCCCAACAGGTATCCCCCCCCTGTCAATATAAACCAGACGTCAGTCGATTTCTGGAGGCCCCAAAGCTCTACCTGCGTACTTCTCCACAAGCCTGGAGACCATAAGACCCCCTTCGTATTCGGGGATGATCACGTCATCGGCCCCGGCCTTGTGCATTGCCTCTGCGTATCGCCTTTGGCCAGCACGCATGATGATCTTGGCATTGGGGTTAATTGATCGAGCGGTGATAGTAATGTAGAGGTTGTCTGCGTCATTGTCGATGAGGACACAGATCCCCTTGGCCCGTTCGATGCCGGCCTCGGTGAGAACAGCCCTCCGCTTCGCATCCCCTCGGATCGCAAGGACTCCTTCACCGATCGTCTCTTTATAGAGGCCATCGTCACTCTCTATCAGCACAAGAGGGATCTGGGCCTTCTTCAGCTGGTTCACGACCGTTCGCCCAACCTGACCGTACCCACAGACGATGAAGTGGTCGTGGATATTCGTCACATTCACCTGGTTCTTAATCATCACCCACGCCTCCACGCGCTCTGGACCAAAGACAATCGACAGGATCCGTTCCGCGAACCAAATTTGAAACCCGAAGACTCCGGTAAAGACTAATGTGGCAAAGATCTTCGTCGAGGTCTTGACTTGCTCAGGATGGATCGCGTGGGCATGGGTAATCACGAAGAGGGCGTCATCCCAAGCGAGACCCTCCACGCTCATGTAAATCGTCAAGACCACCACATGGAAGAGGCCGAAGAGCGCGAGAGGAAGCCGCAATCTCCTTAAGAATAGGAGAAAGATCTGACGAACAGGTGCCTTTCTCCGCATTAGACCCTGCCCAGACGCCTGGCAGATGATTCCACTGGCCCCACGTTTTTCTTAGGGGCGGCAGTTTCACAGGTCACACCCTAGTCCTGTGTGCCTCTAAAAAGCAAAACGCCCCCAGGCTATGCTCCGCCTGAGAGGGCGTCTGAATAGGTGTTGCGCTCTCGATTGTGCCGCGGGTGAGCCAGGGGGATTACCGTCGTTACTCCGGTCCATTCATCCACCGCGTACGGAACTTCCAGTTCTTACAATCCCTCGTTCCACCAAGCGCGATGGCGAAGGATCGAGGGTGGTTCTTTATACCCAACAGACGTGTTTACTGTCAACAGAAAACATGACGTAGATCATGAAAAAAGGCTGGAGGAGTCCGATAGTTTAACATAGCCGGGATAAGTTGCCAATATTGGTGATTTTCTGCGTTCTATAAAACAGCACGGGGTGCGAGAGGCAGAGTTGATCTCATGCCCTACCCGAAGGTTCCTATCGACCTCCTATTTTCCTCTTGACACTATTGAACTATAATTCTATAGTTCCATTATGAAGACTACAACGCGAAAGGAGGTGAAGACGGTGCGGTTTGGCATTTATCTCTCGGATGAGGTGTATAAGCGCCTGCGCCACCTGGCGATTGACGAAAACAAGACGGCCACGGCCCTCGTCCGGGACATGATCGAAGAATACCTGGCGAAGAAGGGCAAGCGAAAGGGGGTGAAGTAAGTTGGGCTCTCTATATCGGCAAAAATATCCACACCCCGAGGGGGAGTACATCTCTAAGAATGGCAGACGCTACAAGGTGTCCACGATATGGTGGTGCAAGTATTACCGAGGTGGCCGTCCAATCCGCGAAAGCACAGGGACCGACAAGGACAAGGAGGCCAAACACTTCTTGAAGCTCCGCGAGGGCGACGTGGCTCAGGGGCGGCTCATCATCCCTCGTGTGGAGCGGATCCGATTCGAGGATCTGGCCGAGGACTACCTGAACGACTACCGGGCCAACGGGCGGCGTTCCCTGCCCAAAGCGAAGCGTAACGTCCGGCACCTGGCCAAGTTCTTCGCTGGATGCCGGGCTGTCAACATCAGCACGGCGAACATCAGGGCTTTTATCACCAGGCGGCAGCAGGACGGAGCCAGCAACGCCAGCATCAACCGGGAACTGACGGCGCTTCGTCGGATGTTCAACCTGGCGCTCCAGGCGGAGAAGATCCGCCACAAACCCCATGTGCCCCACCTGGCTGAAGATAACGTGCGGACGGGCTTCTTCGAGGAGGAGGCTTTCCGGTCTGTCGTTAAGCATCTCCCGGAGGAGGTCACGCCAGTAGCGACCTTCGCCTATCATACTGGCTGGCGGATTCCGAGCGAAGTCCTGCCTCTCACATGGCCGCAAGTGGATTTTCGGGGCGGCGTGGTGCGGCTCGAGCCTGGCACCACCAAGAACCGCGAGGGCCGGACCTTCCCCATATTTCCCGAGCTTCGGGAGCTGCTTGAGGCACAGCGGACCTCCACGGACAGAATACAGAGGGAGCGGGGCTGCATCATCCCTTGTGTGTTCCATCGGGACGGGAAGCCGATCAGGAGCTTCCGGCGCTCCTGGCGGACGGCTTGCTGCATGGCCGGACACCCTGGACGTATCCCTCATGACTTCAGACGAACGGCGGTGAGAAACATGGTCCGCAAGGGCATCCCCGAACGCGTGGCGATGCAGCTCACCGGCCACAAGACCCGGAGCGTGTTCGAGCGGTACAACATCGTGAGCGAAGGAGATCTTCAAGAGGCTGGACGGAAGCTGACGGGCATGATTCCGGGCATAGTCGGGCACATTGAGGCTATTAAGCGGAATCGCTGAAGGTTGGAAACTGTGCGGAAGTGTTATGAAAAGGATGGTGGCGGTGGGAGGACTTGAACCTCCGACAAAGGGCTTATGAGACCCCTGCTCTGCCCCTGAGCTACACCGCCAAGTATCTTTACTTTACAGTACTTACCGGGCGGATAGCAAGGGGTGGCCTCGCGTTGGTGACCATCTGGTGACCATCCGGCACCGCATAAGCGCCCTCGAGTACCTGGACGGCGTGTCGCCTCGCTTCAGGCGTGGGGTGGCTGTACCGCTCCACCAGTGCTAGAGAGGACCAACCTCCAAGCTCCTGGAC
>JAAXQN010000037.1 GCA_012974305.1 Candidatus Methylomirabilis sp.
ATTCGTCACCGTGACGGTGTAAGTCAGGTTGCGAAACTCGGTCACGGGGTCGGGCGAGTCAGTCACGGATACACTAAGATCAGCTTGAGGGCCAGGAAACGGAGGCGCATTTACAAGTGTACTTTCCGCGACACTATTATTACTGCTATCCGGGTCAGGCACGCTACTCGTCACACTAACGGTGTTGCTGAGGGTGGCTGCTGCGGTCGGGGTGATGACCAGAGTTACCGTCGCGCTGGCACCGCTGCTGATCGTTCCCAGATTGCAGGTCACGGTACTTGTGCCGCTGCACGACCCCTGACTGGCGGACGATGAGACAAGGGCCACACCGGCAGGCAACGTGTCCGTCACTATCACATCACTCGCCGGATTCGGGCCGTTATTCATCACGGTAATAGTATAAGTCAGATTGCTGCCTGCTGTAACGGGATCTGGCGAATCGATTTTGCTGAGGGAAAGGTCGGCACCAGGAACCGGGGCGGCGTTGACCGTCGTACTCGTTGAGATCCGGTTGTTAGTGACGTCCGAATCAGATACGGTGCTCGTCACGCTCGCGACATTATCGAGAGTGCCCGCCGCCGGGGGCGTAATAACAATCGTAATTGTGGCACTAGCACCGCTGCTGATCGTTCCCAGATTGCAGGTCACGGTACTTGTGCCGCTGCACGACCCCTGGCTGGCGGACGATGAGACAAAGGCCAGACTGGCAGGCAACGTGTCCGCCACGATGACGCTGCTCACATCGTTTGGGCCATTATTCGTCACTGTGATGGTGTACGTAAGGTTGCTGCCCGCGGTCACCGGATCGGGCGCATCGGTCTTGGCGATGGACAGGTCGGCCAAAAGGGCTGCTGCGTCAATGATTTTGGCGATAAAAGCATCTATGCCACTGCCTTTGACAGGCTGGATCGGACTTGCCGTGGGGAAGTCGGTCGAATCTGTATTGCCTGTCACATAGGCGTTGCCAGTCGCGTCGACGGCAATGCTACGGCTATCCTCGCTGGCGGTACCCCCGAGGTAGGAAGAGTAGACGAGGGCTGAACCTGCGGCATTGACCTTCGTCACGAATGCGTCGCCATTGCCTGCGTTTGTTGCCTGAAAGGAGTTCGCGGTAGGGAAGTCAGTTGAAAAAGTAATGCCCGTTAGGTAGGCGTTGCCTGCGGCGTCCAAAGCGATACCTTCGCCCCGGTCATCACCGCTTCCCCCGAGGTATGTGGAATAGACCAAGGCTGAACCTATAGCGTTTACCTTTGTCACGAAGGCATCCACGAGGCCGCCGAACGCGGCTTGCAAGGGATTAGAGGTCGGAAAATTGGTTGATTTGGTATGCCCGATCAAAAAGACATTACCGGTAGCGTCTATGACAATGCCGTGGCCTTCATCATCGCCGCCACCGCCGAGGGAGGCCGAATAGTCGAGCGCCGAACCAGCGGGATTCACCTTTGTTATGAACGCGTCGAAGCCACCACCGTGAGTCAGCTGTAAAGGATTCGGTATGGGAGACCTGGGGAAAGCGAGTGAAAAGGTTCTACCGGTCACGTACGCGTTACCAGCGGCATCCACGGCAATCCCAAAGCCCTCGTCCACGCTGGACCCGCCGAGGTAAGTGGAATAAAGAAGCGCGGTGCCCACAGAATTCATTTTTGTCACGAAAGCGTCTTTGTTGCCGCTAGTTCCCGCCTGAATGGGGTTGGCGGTTGGAAAGTCAAACTGCGACAGGGTAAATCCCGTCACATATGAGTTGCCGGACGTATCCACGGCGATTGCGTTACCCACGTCACTGCCGCTGCCGCCGAGGTAAGTCGAGTAGACGAGGGCTGAACCTGCGGCGTCCAGTTTGCTTACGAAGATGTCTAAGCCGCCTCCGTTCGCACCCTGGAAGGGATTCAGCGTCGGGAAATTGGCCGAACCGGTAGATCCCGTCACATAAGCGTTTCCGGCTGTGTCCACCGCGATGGCGAAGGCCTCATCGATGCTGCTCCCACCAAAATACGTAGAGTAGTTCAAGACCGGATCAATGATCAGAGGCTTGCTCACGTCGTAGGCAGGGATAGAAAAGCCAACCCGGTGACTGCCCCTCAAGACATACCGGCCAGTGAGGAATCTTGGGCTGCCATCGATCTCCTGATAGACAAGTGGCTTTTTCTGGATGACAGTCCCGCCAGCGGTGCGCAGAATGAGATTCCCCTGGTCATCTATTGTAAGTTCGTCCGCGCCCTCAAATGCGAGGGTGATAGTTCGTCCGCGCCCTCAAATGCGAGGGTGATAGCTGAGGGGTCCGCACCTGGCGCGATGACGAAGTCATACTCCAACTTTCGTTGGTTGCCATAGAAGACGAGGCCAACACCAGGGTAAATTTCCTCATACCGTATTTTGGCGTAGTGAGGGACATTCGTGTACCACTTCTTGGGATCATTCGCAATGAAGTAGTTGATCTTGCCAGGCAGCTCATCCAGACCCACGATTTTTGGATTAGGGTTGGCGCCGGTAAGTTGCATCCGAAGCACACTCTGGCTTTGTTCTTGAGTATTCGTGGTCTGATCCGTTCTCTCAGACAGCTCATTGCCGACGGCGGACGACCGATTTCTGAAGACCAAGACCGCCTCAGTGGGTGTAAGGAAGAAGGTGTGCCCCAATCCGCGAGCTAGAAATTTCACCTGGGGGTCGGTCTGGCCTTGATTGGCCTCGAAGCTTAGGGGCAGCTTGCCGTACGTCCTCAGAACCTGGAGGTTGGTTTCTTCAGGGGCTGCGGCCGAGGCGTCCTTAGCCAGGTGCTGCGCCACGATGGTGCCGACAAGCGCAAAGACAAGGAGAAGGATCACCCCTTTACTTAGGGCTTTCGCCCGACTCTTTGTTTGCTCCATGACTGCACCCTCTGTATCACTTCTAGAAGTGATCCCTTGTGAGCGACCAAAAACAAGGCACGGGGAAATGATGGAGTATCGAATCTCTCAAACCAGAGCGGAGGCAAATGGAGTGCCAGGGGAATAAACGGGGGAGGGACAAAGCACGAGGTACTCGATCTTTCTGATTTTAAAGGAACGCGGCCGTGTTGTGCTTGAACTCTCTGAATGAATAGACGCAAGGAGGTGCTTAATGCGCTTAGCAGTTCGGTTGGAAAGATGCTCAACGGCATTGGCACCTCCCCCCAACGGCGCACCTCTGGGGCCAGCCTAGCCGAAGCACTTTTCTTCCTTGCGGTGCGGGACTGCCCCTTCTCACAAACGAAAACGCCCTCGCGGGTCGTGCTCCGCCCGAGAAGGCGTCTGGGTGTTTGGTGCGCCGTCGATTGTGCCAAAGGTGGGCCGGGGGCTATGACTTCTCCCGCTGGCATCCTCAGCTTCCTTGTTGAGGGCTCAAGCATCGCCCAGTCCGCGGTGGGTGTCAAGGGCCTGGGGCAAACCCCCCTGCTTATCGCGGACAGGTCTTCGAACCCTTAGGAAGATTACAACTACAAATCATTTCGCGGGAGATTGCTTGGGCCGTCAATGGAAAATCTGCCTCCCTGAAACAGGAAGCACTCAGGAATGGCCAGAATGGGAGTACTGAACCTGGACTTGGGAGGGTGTCTTCATTAAAGTAGCGGGGGTGAGGGAGGGAACCGGATGAAATGGGTCGTCGTAACAGTTATCGTGCTGTTTTTGCTCCTGCTCCTTCTCCGTTTCTTCCGGGGCCTGACCCTGGGGCAGGCCACGATCCATATCGCCCACATGAAATCCGAAGCGGAGGCTCTACAGGTGGCCAACGTCCTCAAAGGACTTCGCGGAGTGGAAGAGGCCAGGGTGGACCTGGAAAGGCACCTCGCAAGGATCACCTACCGTAAAGGAAAGGTGACAGTTGAGGAGATGCTCCGGGCACTGCACAGCGCCGGTTTCTGAACCCGTTACAGAGTCCCCACGCGGCAGAAAAATGCCCGGGGCGGATTGAAAGTGCGGCCGATACCTGCTAGAGTAGCGAACACCCTGAACGGGCAGGAGCGTTCTCATGAAGGTTATCATCCGTCGCCCCCGTCGAGAGGTTCAGATGCCTGGAAGCCGTCGGGTCCGGGATCTGCTCCAGGAGCTGCAAATCAATCCGGAGACGGTTCTGGTCGTCCGGGGGGAGGACCTGCTTACCCCGGATGAAGTCGTCAAAGATGAGGAGACCGTCGAGGTGGTCCCAGCCATCTCGGGAGGGTCGACCGATGAAGTGTAGAATCTGCACCGAAAAAGCGGTGATCGAGACCAGGCGCCATAACACTGCCTTCTGTAAAGAGTGTTTCCTCACCCACGTGGAGCGCCAGGTCCAAAAGACCATCGAGAGCGAAAAAATGCTTTCCAAAGAGGATCGGGTCCTGGTGGCGGTCTCTGGGGGGAAGGACAGCCTCACCCTGTGGGAGGTCCTGCATCGCCTGGGCTACCAGACTACCGGTTTCCACATCGTTCTCGGGATTGGGGATTACTCACCCGCCGCACGGGAAAAGGTCGAGGCCTATGCCGAGAAGCAGGGGTTTCCTCTGATTGTCACCGATCTTAATGAAGAATACGACTTCACGGTCCCGGAATTGGCGCTCAACACACCTCGCGTTCCGTGCTCGGCCTGTGGCCTCAGCAAGCGCTATCTGATGAACCGGACCGCCCTTGGGGGGGGCTTTAGCGTACTCGCAACCGGACACAATCTGGATGACGTCGCCTCCACCCTGTTTGGAAACCTGTTTCACTGGCATACAGAGCAGCTCGCCAGGATGGAACCATCCCGGCAGGCCACCCATCCAAAATTAGTGAAGACGTGCAAGCCCCTGATTCGCCTCACCGAGCGGGAGACCCTCGCCTACACCCTGCTCCGAGGGATCGACTACCACGAAGAGGAGTGCCCCAATGCGGAGGGGGCGACCTCGCTGCTGTACAAGGACCTGTTGAACCAGCTCGAGCACGCCTCTCCGGGTGTGAAGCAGAGTTTCTACTTCGGCTTTTTGAAGAAAGGCCGTTCGGCCTTTGCCGCCGATGTCAACGGGGCGGACCTCAGGGAGTGCGAGGTGTGCGGCCAGGCCACCACGACTGAGGTCTGCGCCTTTTGCCGGATGATGGACCAGGCCCATCGCACGGCATCGCGGCGGAATTCTTGATCCTGCTCACACCTGGATTTCCCTTGCCCGCCTATGCCTATTCTCCCTTCCACCAACGACACCCTCGCCGCGTTTCCGGGTTTTCCAGATTCCGGAAACTGTGTTACGGTATATGATTGTCGAGGAATGAAAGGGCCAGGCACAGGGCGCTGGAATGAAGGAGGATAACGGATGCTACCAAAGGTTGCCATCGGGCGACACTGTTGTGCTCAGTCCACCAACTTGGAGAACTACCGACCCCTCGTAGGGGATGCCTTGATCGACGAGATCAACGGGCTGGCCGCTGAGCTCAACGGGGTCCGCATCTGCCACATCAACAGCACGGCGGAAGGCGGTGGGGTAGCGGAACTGTTGGCACGCCACATCCCGCTCCTGCAGGCCCTTGGCCTCTCGACCGACTGGCGATTGATCCACGGCGACCCCGCGTTCTTTCAGATCACCAAAGGGTTCCACAATGCCTTGCAAGGGGGGGCATTTCCCCTCACCCAAGCCGTGCAGGAGACGTACCTCGATCACAATCGGGAAAGCGCCGGTCTCCTGGAGGCAGACTATGATGTCTACATCGTCCACGACCCCCAGCCTGCAGCCATCCGCCACTTTGTGGAGGCCCCGAAAGCCGTGTGGATCTGGCGCTGCCACATCGACAGCTCAGAACCTAACCCCGAGGTCTGGGCCTTCCTCCGCCCCTTTATCGAGGACTACGATGTCGTGGTCTTTACCATGCCGGACTTTTTGCCGCCGGATCTCCAGGTCGACCGCGTGGCCTTCATCGCCCCGGTCATTGATCCCCTGAGCACCAAGAACATGGAGCTGCCCCTAGAGATCTGTCGGCGGGTCCTGGCCGACTCCGGCCTCGACCTGCACCGCCCCATACTCCTTCAGGTCTCCCGATTCGACCCGTGGAAGGATCCCCTGGGGGTGATCCGGGTCTATCGTCTCGTCAAGGAGCGGATGCCGGATGTCCAGTTGGCCCTGATCGGGGCCATGGCGAGGGACGATCCGGAGGGGTGGGTGCTCCTTGAGATGATAAATGAAGAAGCGGTCAATGATCCTGATCTCTACGTCTTTACGAACCTGACCGGCGTGGGCAACATGGAGGTGAACGCCTTTCAACGGGGAGCCGACCTCGTGATTCAGAAGTCCTTGAAGGAGGGCTTTGGCCTCGTGGTCTCGGAGGCGTTCTGGAAGGGAAAAGCGGTCGTGGCTGGAAAAGCGGGGGGAATCCCCATGCAGTTTCCCCCGGATTTTCGAAACTTCCTGGTCGAAAGCGTGGAGGAGTGCGCCGAACAGGTCTTTAATCTTATTACCCAACCCAGAGTTCGGGCAGCCTTTGGCCGGGCCGGGCGGGAGAGGGTCCGGCAGGAGTTTCTCCTCCCGCGACTTGTCCGGGATGAGCTTGCCCTAATCCGGGAGGCCCTGGGCGACGGAGCCAGATAGTGGCCCCCGGACGAGGCAGAAGATGCGGACTGGATCCTTCGAACCAGGTGAGAAGACTCTCCTGATTGATCCCAAGGGGCGCAAGTACCTGGTCACCCTTCGGCCGCACGACAAATTCTCGACCCACCTCGGGACCATCCCCCACAGCGAGATCATCGGACGCGAGGAGGGGGTTGCTCTGCGTTCTTCAGGGGGCGCGACCTTCATCGCCTTCCGCCCAACCTTTGCCGAGTATTCCCTCAAGATGAAGCGCGGGGCTCAAATCCTTTACCCGAAGGATGTCGCGACCGTCTTGGTCTGGGGGGATCTCTTTCCCGGCGCTACCGTGGTCGAGGGGGGAGGTGGCTCAGGGGCGTTAACCATCGCCCTGCTCCAGGCAGTCGGGGAAAAGGGGCAGGTCATCACCTATGAGGTCCGGGAAGACTTCCTACGGCAAGCCAGGGCCAACGTCGAGACCTTCCTCGGGAAGGTCCCGCATTGGGTCACCAAGCTGAAGGATATCTATGAAGGGATCGAGGAGGCATCAGTAGATCGCGTGGTATTAGACCTACCCGAGGGATGGCGCGCGGTCACCCATGCGGCCGAGGTCCTCAGGCCTGGCGGTCTTCTTCTCGCCTTCTTCCCGACGGTTCCCCAACTACAGGCCATGGCCACCGCCATCGAGCAAGAGCCACGCCTCAGGCTTCAGGAAGTCTTCGAGGTGGTCCACCGTCCTTGGCGGATTCAGGGACCGAGCGTCCGGCCAGAACATCGCATGGTCGCTCACACCGGCTTCTTCATGTTGGCGCGACGCCTGACCGCCTCGTCTTAGGACCCACGTTTGATCCCACTTCTCTTTGCTAATCTGTCTTAAAAGTGATCTCCTGCTTTGAGACCGCCCACGCCTTTTCGGGATCCTCTAAAGGAAGATGTTTTACGCCCCCGGGAATTCTGCCCTCGAGAACGTCATACTGTCTTTGAAAATCTGCATCAGGAGCCTGCCAGTCGTGCAGGTAATACACTGCACTGATCTTCGCCTGCACCATTTCTTTGAGGCAGTTGAAGCACGGCTTGAGCGTCGTATAAAAAGCGGCGTCTTTGACCGAAATCCCAAGGCGCGCCGCCGAGAGTATTGCATTCTGCTCTGCGTGAACGCAGATACAAAGATCATAGCCCTTTCCCGAGCCAAACTCGTTTCGGCGCGCGCATCTTTCGCATCCGCCTGCCGTACAGTTCTTGACGTTTTCTGGCGTCCCGTTGTACCCCGTCGAGATCACTCGATCTTCTCGGACCAGGACCGCTCCCACCTTGTTGCCGAGACAATCCGCTCGCTTCCGGACTTTCATGGCGATTTCCATGAAGTACTCGGGCATTGCCGGACGGGCATCCGTCATCCCAATCCTCCAAGACAGAAGTATCCTCGACGGCCTCAACTCTCCCTTTCCAGAATTTCGACGAGGCAAGGGGCGCCTTGCTGGAAGGCCTCGGCGTCCGCCCGCGAGCCGACAATGGCGCCAAAGTGCATGGGGATGGCAACCTTGGGCTGGATCACCTTGGCCGCCTCCACCGCCTCCTGAGCGGTCATAACGTAGGTCCCGCTGACGGGCAACAGCGCCACGTCAACTCCTTTGGCTGCGGCCATCTCCGGAATCTGATCCGTATCCCCCGCATGGTAGACCCGTTTTCCCTCGATGCTGACAATGTACCCTACGCCCGTCCCCTTCGGGTGAAACGGGTTGCCGGGCGTGCGAAACTTATTCACGTTGTGCGCCGGGATCGCCTCGACCTCAACTCCTCCCACCTGTGTCTTCTGTCCCCCCTGAATACTGCGGACCTCCTTGACGGAAAGTTCCTTGAGCTGCCCCTGACACGGCGGTGGGGCGACCACGACGCTCTCGGGACTGATGACTTTTTTCACATCGGCCTCACTCAAGTGGTCAAAGTGGTCGTGAGTGATCAGGACCAGGTCGGCCTTCGGTGGCGATCCGGAAAGCTGGTAGGGGTCAATGTAGATAACTGTGTCCTTCTTGATTCGAAAACCATCATGTCCGAGCCAAGCAATCTCGATCCCTTCATAATTGAACATGATGTCTTCCTCCCATCTTGGCTTTTGGGTTTGTCGGGTTTGTCGGGTTTGTTGGGTTCATAGGGTTTCTAGAGCTATGATGCCGGCCCCCCCGGAAGCTAAAAGGCTAGAAGGGCAGAAACCTAGCATGCGGAGAAACCAACCCAAGAAACTCAATAAACCCAAGGAACCCTATGAACCCGGTCGTCGGTCATCGGTCATCGGTCCCCCTGAAGACTTTGTCGTAGATCGCGCGAACCCGAGAGGTCTGTGCTGCAAAATCTTGAAGAAATCGCTCGCCAGGTGGAATATCGCCATTCGGTGCATACCCTAACCGTCGGGCCAGCTTCTGCAGCTTGGCAGGGGTCTTGGGGATGGTGTTGACTGAGAGATCGGCGACGATCCGTAGTCGGTTCTCCGCCATCCGAAGGAACCGGTAGGAGTCGCGCAAGCTCTGGTACTCCTCGGCGGAAATCAACCCCTCCGAGTGAAGGGCATCGAGGACCTTGAGGGTGTTCGGCTCTCGCAGGGCGATTCGATTTTTACCATGAAGCAGTTGCAGATACTGCACAATGAACTCCACCTCGACCATCCCCCCCGAACCGAGCTTGAGGTGGAGCCCCGTGCCTCGCTTGACGCGTTCCTCCTCCATCCGGTGGCGCATGGCATCGATCCGCTGGCCAAGGTCGGGAGGCACCGACTGCTCGAAGACGAACGCCTGTATGAGACCGAGGAGAGTCTCCGCGAGCCCCTCATCTCCGGCCACTATTCTGGCCTTGATGTAGGCCTGTCGCTCCCAGCTCTCGGCCAACCGTTCGAAATGGTCCCGGAATGCTGCGACCGACTGCGCGAGCGGGCCTTTACTCCCTCCGGGGCGGAGGCGGCTGTCCACCCGGTACGCTGAACCCTCTCTGGTGATTACCGTAAGATTTTTGGTCACCCGATCTGCCAGCTTGCTGAAGAATTCGATGGCGCTCGTGGAGGGCTCAGTCCACCTGATCCGGTCATCGTACACAAACGCCAGGTCCAAGTCGGAGCTATAGTTCATCTCAGCTCCTCCCAGCTTCCCCAGCCCAAGAATGGCGAAACCTGTTGGCTCCACCACATGGTACCGGGGCCCTACCTCTTCCCAGGCCAGCTCCAAGGCTCCGGTGAGACAGACCTCTGCTAACAGGGTGAGTTCTGCCTGGGTGTCGGTGAGCTCCGCCTCCCCCATCACGTCCCAGGCTCCGATGCGGAGTTCTTCCACCTTCTTGAACCGCCGGAGGGCATCCAACTTCCCGCTTCCCGGCGGCGGTGCCCGCAAGTCCTCCCGAAGATCCTCAAGGAGTTCCCCACGAGACCTCCGATGGATCAGGCTGGCCCGGTCCAAGAAGAGATCGATGATTTCGGGATGCTGAATCAGCGTGCGGGCGAGAAAGTCGCTCACCCCGAAGAGCCGGAAAAGGATGCTCAGGGCCTCGGGTTTCTCTGCCAGAATGGACAGAAACACCCCCTGGGCACCCATCGCTGCCACCAGCCGTTCAAAGTGATTCAGCGCCATGTCGGGATCGGGGGCATCTCGCAGTGCCTTCATCAGATGAGGTGCCACGTGAGCCAATGCCCACCGTCCAGCCTTGCTGTAATGGGCAAAGGGGGGTCCGTCCCGCAAGAGCTGAAAATTTCGATAGGCCCGCTCGAGATCCTCAAAGCCGATCTCCTGCAGGCGCTCCCGAATTTCCCTCGCGGGCACAGCGCCTTCGAAAAAGAGGGCGATTTCGTCCCGTTCGACTGCGGCCGGTGGGGCCTCCCGCTGACTCAAGAGAGCGTCGTACACGCGGCGAACGGCATGCGTGTGCGTCTGGTAGTCTCTCAGGAAGTCTTCAACCGGCTCGGCCGAGATCCGTCTCTGGTACCCCGAGCGGCGGGCCAGATGAAAAAGCTGTCGCTGATCCTCCGGCAGAGTATGAGTCTGACGATGGTGCAGGATCTGGAGCCGGTGTTCGACCGTCCGGAGAAACACATACGCTTTCACCAGGGCTGTGCAATCCTCACCCGAGAGATAGCGCCGCTCCGCCAGCCGGTGCAGGGCCCTGAGGGTGTGGGCCTCCCGGATCCAGGGATCTCTCCCCCCATGGAGGAGCTGGAAGACCTGAACGACGAACTCGATCTCCCGGATGCCTCCAAAGCCCCGCTTCACATCCCGGTAGAGTTTCCGGTCCTGTCGGAGGCTTTGCTCGATCCGCGCCTTCATAGCCTGGACCTCCTGAACCGCCGTTTGGTCTAGGTACCTCCGGTACATGAAGGGGGTAACCATCTGAAGAAACCTCCGGCCCAGCCCCTCATCTCCCGCCACAGGGCGCGCTTTGATCAGTGCCTGCCGCTCCCAGGTCTGCCCCCACGATTCATAATAGGTTTCGTAACCCTGCAGGGAGAGACACAGATCTCCTTGGCGCCCGCCGGGACGGAGACGGGTATCGACCCGAAAGACGAAGCCGTCGTGGGTGACCGTCCCAATGGCCTTTACAATCATCTCGGCCAGCTTGGCGAAATATTCATGGTTGGAGACCCTGCCCTCTCCCGTGTTGGCCCGGCCCGGCACACCGGTTGTCTCTCCTTCGGCCTCGTACACGAAGAGGATGTCGATGTCAGAGCTGTAGTTGAGCTCTTCCCCGCCGAGTTTCCCCATCCCCAGGATACAGAACGCGCAATCCTGCGCTCGACCCACAGGCCCGAGAACCTGGGGTCTCCCGAATCGTCTGGTCAGTTCCTTGTGGCAGATTTCGTAGGCCCGCTGAAGGGTCACCTCCGCTAGACGGGACAGTTCCTGGGTGATCCCAGCGAGATCCTGATTGCCCAGGAGGTCCTGGAGGGCAATGCGGAGAATCTCCCGCACCTTGAACCGCCGAAGGGCATCCCACTTCCGCTCCACGTTTGGAAGCCGTTCGGTCATCGAGGCGAGTTCTCGGGCGAGGTCCGCCTTTTGCCCGGGCAAACGGAGGACCCCTGGTTCGAGGAGCCATTCGAAGAGCTGTGGATAGCGGAGCAGCACATCAGAAAGGTATTGGGAGCTGCCAAAGACGGTCAGCAAGAGATCCAGGCTCTTCCGAGACTCTTGGAGAAGGCCGAGGAGAAAACCTCGATCGATCACTTCCCCGAAGAACCGCTCCAAGTTGTTGAGCGCCATATCGGGATCGGGAATATTGGCAAGCGTCTCCAAGAGGGTAGGCAGGAGGCGGGCAAACGCCTGTCGGTGCAGGGGATGCTGGCCCAGGGCTTCCAGGTTCTTCGCGGCCCGGGCAAGATCGGTGCAGCCGATCTGCCTGAGGCGGTCGAGGAGATCGGGGAAGTCAGCTTTTTCCATAACTTATGCCTAACACAGCCCACACCATTTGTAAAGCAGATGGGCGGCCTTGGCACGAACATTGCCATTTACCCGGACTAGCAATCGAGCCACTGGTCCTTACTGATTGGAGGAGGAAACGATGAGCCTCACCGTGTGTAGCCGATGTAGTGGGGAGGTCTGGATCGGGTCTCTCGAGGCCCCGTGCTGTGTAAGGGAGCTCTTCGTGCGTTGCTGCTCCGGGTGTGGTGTCTTTGATGTCGTGCCGCCGGAGCAGGAACAAGAGGCCCGAGAATTTGCCTCCATGCTAGACCACGACATGCACAGGGACTTGCCGTGATTTTGCCAGAAATTCGCACCGCTGGCGAAACCCTGCCGCCAGGTTACCCCGTAACTTATTGATTTTATATAAGTCTTGGCGAATCCTTATGGCACGAACCTTGCCATATATATTAATGATTCCTGTTGGAGGATACCACATGGCGTATGAGACCCCCATCGGCGGCTACCCCCGCCATGACGCATACTTACCGGTAGAGTGCACTATTCCGTGCCCGGGGGGGGCACGGAAAGTCCTCGCCGGAAAGACACGGTCCGTAGGTGCAGGCGGACTCGAAATCTTGCTGCCCGAATCCCTCCCCCATGGCACGCACCTGATAGTACGGGTCCGTGAGGGGGAGCCCGTGCATGGGTATGTAGTTTGGACAAACCGAGGCAGGCCGAGCCAACCGGAAAATCACGTCTCCCATGGCATAACCTTCGATCGCCCCGTTGACCCAGACCTGGTCCTCCAATGGGTTTATCGAGCGGACCGCCAGTCGCATGCCCGAGCCCTGGTCCAGTTCGGGGTTGAATACCACCAGGAAGGCGAGAGAAGCCAAGGGACCTGTCTCAACCTGAGCCGGGGAGGGATGTTCATCGCCACGGATCGCCCCACCCCCACAGGATCAGAAGTCTCGCTCTTCTTCACGCTGCCTGATCTGTCACACCCCTTTTCGGTCCTCGCGCGCGTGGTCTGGGCGCGTGGACAGGAAACGGGGCCGGCGTCCACCAACGGAATGGGCGTCCAGTTCCTCGACCCTAAGCCCTCGGAGGCCGCCTTGATCGGGGCTGTCGTCGATCGAACGTGCGGGGACAGACCCACGGCCTGATCATCGACCGAGCAGCCTGCCTGCTTCTCGCAGACCTCCGGTTTAATCACCGCGAGTCTTGATGCCGACGAGACGTGCCCTATCCCATTCCAACTCCGCCCTCAGTCGGATCACCCCATTGGCAAGGGGAACAAAACCCGTTATAGTGACAGCAAGAACAGCAGTCAGCCGTCCGCTGTCAGCAATCAGCAGTGACAAGCTAGGATGCTAGAACGCCAGGACGCTTTGACGCTCGAAAACTGAACCCGGGAGACCCTAACAGTTCCGGCTAGGGGCACCAAGGCCGCCTAGCATTCTAGCCTGCTAGCCTTCCTGCGTTCTACCTGCTGACAGCAGACCGCTGACGGCTGATCGCTGTTTTGGGAGGTTGCTTATGTCGCTCGAGGGAAAAGTGGCGGTGGTGACAGGCAGCACCCGAGGAATTGGCCAGGCCATCGCCGAGGCTTTGCTTGATGAAGGGGTTTCGGTCGTCATCTCGTCCCGCCGCCAGCGGGACGTGGATCGAACGGTCGCAGAATGTCGCCAGCGCGGAAAGGGAAAGGTGGCTGGCATCGCCTGCGATGTCAGAAACTCTCGACAGGTTCAGCATCTCATGTCTTTCGCGGTTCAAGAGTTCGGAGGCCTGGATGTCCTGGTGAACAATGCCGGGGTCGCCTACTTTGCCCCAGTCGCCGATCTCAAGCCAGAAGAGTGGGAGGAGATCATCGACACGAATCTCACGGGTGTCTTCTACTGTTGCCACGAGGCCATTTCAAAAATGCGTTCCCGTGGAGGTGGCTACATCTTCAATATCGGTTCCCTGGCCGGGACAAACGCCCACCCCACCATGGCCGCCTACAATGCCTCGAAATTCGGTCTCCTCGGTTTCAGCGAGGCCCTCTTCCAGGAAGTCCGCGCCGATGGGATCCGAGTAAGCCACATCCTGCCCGGTAGTGTCGAGACGGAGTTCAGCGCCGGCGGCGGGGACAAATCGGGATGGGCCATCCTGCCCGCGCACATCGCCGATATGGTGGTCTATCTGCTGAAGTCGCCGCCTCGAACAATGACCACCCGTATCGAGATGCGTCCGGCAAAGCCCCGAAAGGGCTGAGCAGGGTGGGCGATGCGAGGCACACAAAGCGATGAAGCCTCGGTTCCCCCATGATTCTATTGGAAGAGGTGAGCTTCGATCTCGTTGTGGCCTGCTGGCTCAGAGTGGAGCTTTCCTCTCCCCGGTTCCGTCCCCGGGTCGTTAAGGCCCTGAGGCACCTTCGCATTCCCCCGCGTGTGATCCAAAGGCCAAACCTGACCAGTCCCCGCGAAAACTTCCTACGGCAAAAAACCTTGAAGCTTTACCGGGGAGACATCTGGGGAACCTTCCCCTCGGATACCCGGTGGTGGCGGTGCACGATCACCCCCGAAGAATTTCGCAGGCTTCGGGTCATCAACTATCCGACCTGGACCCTGCTCTCGCGCGACACCGGCCGCCTGTCTCGAGCGGCGCACGTGATCGCCGGGGAACCCCCCTCCGTCAAGGCAAGGGGCCGGTGGGCTCAAGAGATTCAAGCAGTGATCACAAACGTGCGCGAGATCCGAGATCGGCGGAGGGTGGCCGACATCCTGCAGCATCCACTGATCTTGATGGGACGGCCGAAGGGGAAGACCTGGACGATCCTGGAAGGCAATAAAAGGGGAGCGGCCCTTTACATCCGGTGCATTCTCGCGAAGATCGAGACTCTTCCAACCTCACTCCAGGTCCTCGTCGGACTCACCGCACATCCTTTTCCCTGGCTGCGCGTGCGCTGAGAATTTTCTTACGAAGCGCCCCCATTGCCTCCGGCAAGCACGGAGCGCTCAGTGGCGGCGAGATTCTTCTCGACCTCCGGCATGTTGGGATTCACCGCTAAGGATTTTCGGAAAAGATCCTGAGCCTTACGCAGCTGGCCCAGGGCCAGACAACAGAGCCCTTCCCCACTCAACGCACCAAAGTGGTACGGGTTTCTGGCGACTGTAGCCTCACAGTCCGCGATCGACTGCGCATACTCCCCCATGAGATAGTAAACCGTCGCCCGCTTGTTATATCCTTCGGCAAACTCGGGGGCTTGCTCAATCACCTGCGTAAACATGGCGACCGCCTCCGCCAAAGCCTTCCGCTCCAAAGCCTGGATCCCCTCCTGCAGCAGAGCATCGACTCCGGCATCGCCGGATCGGCACCAGATCTGCCAAAGCGAGTGCTCTGCGATGGTTCGTACTCCCCAGTCCTCATCCCGGAGGGCCCGAACCATGACCTCCACGGCGCCGGTCCCACCAATCGCCCCCAAAAGGTCAGCGGCCTGACGACGCGCCACCACCTCCCCCATCTGTAATTGTTTGATGGCATCCTCCTCGGGTGTCACGCCTCTACCTCCCGGGGCTAGCCTCGTCGGAGCTCAAGTGACAAGTGGGCGACATGGCGATACACCTCCCGCGCCCCGTGTGCCGTGAAGGTAGCCTCCGGAAACAGATGGGCGATACCGATGCCGTAATAGCCAAGCTCCCTGGCCGCAGCAACATCCTCTGGGATGCCGGCGAGAACGAAACTCTGCGCGGCAAAGGTCTCAACGGGCAGCCCAACTGTCTCTGGACAAACCACCATCTGCCCGCGCCCGCGCGGAGCTCGCTCTGTCCCGATCACCCATCCGAACAGATCTCGCAGTTCCACCTCCTCGAGTTGACGCTCTGCGATCTGGGACCGTGTCTCAGAGAGGACGAACAGCTGTGCTTCCCGATCCGCCAGGGTTTGTAACAGCTCACGAGCCCCTTCAGAAACCACCGGCCGCGATGCCGCCATTGCATCGCGAAATTCGCTGGCGATTTGGATGGCCTGTTCTCCTGAATGGCCGTGCTGGGCGAGGAGGCGCGCAAACTTCACCTCCAAGGGAAGAAGCGCATGGGCTTGGTAAAAGAGGAGGGCTGCCAACGTTACCTGGAGAGTCAGGTGAGATCAACTCCCTTTTCACGGATGCCGGTTCTGGAGGGACTCGATTACACAGATCACGGCCGGGCCAAACAGGAAAGGGCCCCGCGGAATCGCGGGGCCCTGGGGGGAGACGACAACGCGCTACAGATCGTAGTACAGGACGAACTCGTACGGGTGGGGCCGAAGCCGGATCGGGTCCACTTCTTTCGTCCGCTTGTACCAGAGCCAGGTCTCGATGACGTCCTCGGTGAAGACGTCGCCCTTCAGGAGGAACTCGTGATCCCGCTCGAGCGCATCGAGCGCCTCGCCTAACGAGCCGGGGACCGACGGGACCTCCGCCAGCTCTTCCGGCGGCAACTCGTAGATATCCTTGTCGAGGGGGGGTCCGGGATCGAGCTTATTCTGGATCCCGTCCAGCCCGGCCATGAGCATTGCGGCGAAGGCGAGGTAGCCGTTACAGGTGTTATCGGGAAAGCGGACCTCGACCCGCTTCGTCTTGGGGCTCGGGCTGTACATGGGGATCCGCACACCCGCCGACCGGTTCCGGCTCGAGTAGGCCAGATTGACGGGGGCTTCGAAGCCTGGCACCAACCGTTTGTAGGAGTTGGTCGTGGGGGCGACGAAGGCGCACAGGGCTGCCGCATGGTGGAGGATCCCGCCGATATAGTGGAGGGCCAGGTCGGACAGCCCGGCGTAGCCGTGGCCGGCGAAGAGGGGCGCGCCACCCTTCCACAGGCTTTGGTGGGTGTGCATGCCGGAGCCGTTGTCGCCGAAGAGCGGCTTCGGCATGAATGTGACGGTCTTCCCGTGCTTCCGTGCCACGTTCCTGACCACGTACTTGTACGTCATGAGATGGTCGGCCATCTTGGTGAGGGGGGCAAAGCGCATATCGATCTCTGCCTGGCCTCCGGTGGCCACTTCGTGGTGCTGGGCCTCTACCTTGATCCCCATCTCCTCTAAGATGAGCGCCATCTCGGTCCGGATGTCCATAAATTGATCGGTCGGGGGGACCGGAAAATATCCCTCCTTGTAGCGGGACTTGTACCCGAGGTTGGGGCCCTCCGCCCGCCCCATGTTCCACTGCCCCTCGATCGAGTCCAGATAGTAATAGCCACACTGCGGCTGAAAGTCGAATCGCACATCGTCGAAGATGAAGAACTCGGGTTCCGGCCCGAAGTACGCCGTATCGGCGATGCCGGTAGCTTTGAGGTACGACTCGGCCTTTTCGGCGACGTTGCGGGGGTCCCGGGTGTACTGCTCTCGCGTGATCGGGTCCAGAATGTTACAGATCAGGCTGAGCGTAGGAACAGCAGTGAAGGGATCCATGACTGCCGTTTCTGGGTCCGGGAGGACAATCATGTCACTCGCGTGGATGGCTTGCCAGCCCCGGATACTGGACCCATCAAACCCGACTCCCTCCTCAAACATGGTCTCGTCCAGGTGGCTGGTGGGAACGGTAAAGTGTTGCCACATTCCCGGGAAATCCATGAACTTCAGGTCCACCATCCTGGCGCCGTTTTCGCTGGCGAACTTGATTACATCTTTTGGCGTCATTCTTTCCCCCTGACTCGATGACCGTTAACCGGAGGATTTCGAAATTCGACATTCGAAATTCGAATTTACCTGTGAACTGTCAACCGTGAATTAAATGGCTTCTTCGCCCCGCTCTCCCGTCCGGATTCGCACAGCGTCTTCACACGGGATGATAAAGATTTTTCCGTCGCCGATCCGTCCCGTCTTCGCCGCTGCCTGAATGGTCTCCACGACCTGAGCAGATTTACCATCCCCCACCACGATCTCGACCTTGACCTTGGGGAGAAAGTCGATGGTATATTCCGCCCCCCGATAAAGCTCCGTGTGCCCCTTTTGTCGACCGAAACCCTTCACTTCACTGATCGTGAGCCCCTGGATGCCGATCTCCGCCAGGGCATTTTTCACCTCGTCCAACTTGAACGGCTTGATGATCGCTTCGATCTTTTTCATTGTCCACTCCTCAGATTATCCAAAATATGCCTCCCGCTGAGAGGCAGGAGGACTGTGGCCCCGTCGGGCTTCAATGCCACCCCGAAGGGGAGCAAACCCTATGCCAAGCCTTTTTTCGCATCTTGAGACCTCCAAATCCCCGGAAATTTCACGAGAACCCAGGACCAATCGCTTTTCTCTTCCCCTTCTCACCTCCTTCTTTCATGCACACGGATTAGGCAGACATCTCTCCGTTGCCTGTTTTAACAGCACGATTCCATTATAGCAGTCAGCCGTCAGCAACTAGCGGCTAGTAGGCTAGGAAGCTGGAACGCTGGGACGCTCTGACCATTCTGAGTCTCGTGTATTCAGGCTTTCTCGCTTGCCAACTTCCTAGCCTCCCAGCGTCCTAGCGTGCCGAGAGCTGTTGTGAACAGTCGTCGGTCATCGGTCGTCGGACTTCGGCGAGGCTTCGGCGAGCTCAGTCGAGCCGCTCAGTCGAGCAGTCGTCGGTCATCGGTCAGCAATCAGCGCGGTATCTCGCAAATACTGCGCCGCTTCTTCCGGCGGCGTCGGGTTGATGTAGATACCGGTCCCCCATTCAAAGCCGGCCAACCGAGTCAGTCTCGGTGTAATCTCGATGTGCCAGTGGTACTGCACCGGCTTCTCCTGTCGGAAGGGAGCGCTATGAAGCACGAAATTATACGGGGGGTCCGACAACAGGCGCTCTATCCGGTGCAAGGTCTCCTTCAGGATACGGGCGAGACTCACATACTCTTGTTTTCCGATATCCTCAAAGGAGGCCTCGTGCGTCCGCGGGACGATCCAGGTCTCAAAGGGGAACCGTGACGCGAAGGGTGCCATGGCCACGAAATGATCGTTTGCTGAGACCACTCGTCCCCCATATGCGAGTTCCTGTTGGACCATATCACAGTAGACACACCGTCGCTTTTCGGCATAGTACTGCTTGATCCCGTCAACCTCTTCCTGGACCCGCTTGGGGACAATCGGAGTTGCGATAAGCTGGGAATGGGTGTGCTCCAATGATGCGCCCGCGGCCTCTCCGTGGTTCTTAAAGACCAAGATATACTGAAATCGGGAATCCCGCTTTAGGTCGAGGATGCGGTCCCGATAGGCCCGCAGGACCTCCTCGATCTTTTGCTCCGGCATGGCGGGTAGGGTCTGATCGTGGTCGGGTGTCTCGATAATCACTTCGTGCGCACCGACACCGCTCATTTTGTCGTAGATTCCTTCTGTCTGTCGCTCGAGCGCCCCCTCGATTACGAGGGCGGGGAACTTGTTGGCGACGACCCGGACGCGCCATCCCGGAGTGTTCGGTGCTGCACCATCGTTTCGATAGACCACGATCTCCGGCGGGGTCTTTTCTTCATTCCCTGGACAAAACGGGCAAAAGCCCGGCCGCGGGGGGCGGGGCTCCGTCTCGAAATCGGAAGGACGCTTCCCTCGCTCTGTGGAGATGATCACCCAGGAATTCGTGACCGGATCTTTCCGCAGCTCTGGCATAAAAGGACATGCCTCCCTTTTAGTGAACCGAGCCAAGCAGCGTGACCACCGCTTGCTGCACAGAGAGATCGGACCCATCGACCGTTAAGGTCGCGGTGTGGGTCACCCCGTCCCTCGCCCCTGCGTGGAGGATCGCTTTAAGCATCGCCGCTTCTTCCTGCGGCGTGTGCAAGAGGCGGTGGCCGGTCAGGGCCTGGAGGCAGGTCACCACGCCGTAGGCTCCCCAGTTGGAGATGGAGCTTACCACGAGCGCATCTGCACGGATGTCACAGCCAATACTCCCCCGGCAGGGACACCGGCACTGCCCCGAGCGCAGCGGGGGTCTGACGTGGGGACCGAAGAGGTGGCCGAAACCCACCTCGTTGCCCCGATCCCCAACCGCCACGGTGAGGATGTCCCGGTCTTTGGCTCCATCAAACAGCCCCCGAACGGAGGCATGGAGCGCAGAGACATCCCGGCCCCGCATGTCGTGGACCACTCCCTTGGGGTTCGGACCAAGCTTCTCCACACTGATGATCGCCCTTGGCTGAAGCTCCTCTAGAAAGCGATATCCTGCCTCCTCCTCGCCACACGGAAAAGCAAGGAGGGGATAATCCGCCCCCATCGCTTCCAGCACCGCTCGGAGTGGTCCCAGATTTCTCTCTTCCGAAATCAAATAAGGCCGAGCCCCCAAGCCCTGATGAAGGGCCCGCGCTAGCACCGCCACTCCCAGCGGACCGTCGGTCTCGCCGAAGGGGAGCTCGGGAGGACCCCCTGCGCCCGTGAGGAGCAGCGAGGCATCACCTGACCGGACCCCCTCGGCCAGCCGCGAGGCAGCCAGCGAGGTCAGCGGAACCTTTTGCAGACGCCGCGCCGCTCGATACAACCGCTGGACATCCCCTCCGGAAGTGCCTCGCGGAAGGATACAGATCTGGTCCGCGGCCGCTCCGAGTTTTGCGATGCTCCCCAATGTTTCACCCTTTCACCGCACGGTCACCCGAGCTCGAAGACGATTGCTCACCTGTCCCCTCTTATCGATGACAAAAACCTCGTAGACCCGGGTCCCGCCGACCTCCTCCCGTTGCCTGTCAGGGTCCACCGCGCCTCCTTCAAATCCGCGCGATTGAGAGCGCAGGGGGGCAGAGCCGCGTTCAATACTGATGGTAATCGTCTCCTCCGCCGTCCCCTCCGTTTGCCCTAAGTAACGCCCGCGGCTGATTATGGTGTGCCGAAGCCCGGTGGACAATGTAAAGTCCGCGACCTCCCTTTTCAGCCCGAGGTAGACGTCTAAGATATCACCGTCGATATCTCGAAAATCGAACTGTAAGGTCACCTCTCCCCCTCTATCCACCACGGGCGGCTCGATCCGGAAGTTGGTGATGCGGGGGACTCCAGGACCAGGTGCGGTAGGCTGTAATTCTTTCTTCGCACAGCCACCGTAGAGTCCCATGAAAATAACGATCGCAAAGATTGTCAGTCTCCTTGCCGCTTGTCTTTTCATCCGGTCGCCTCCGTCCGCCTCCCATGGCCCCCTCCTCCGGGGGTGCGAATGCTGATGACCTCTCCGGCACCGACGCGAATGTGAAATTTGGAACCGAGGGGCCTCTCCTCACTCGGGGTCATGAGGATGCTCTCACCCGCCTGCCCGGATTCCCCCCCGTGGAGTCCATAGGGCCGAAACCGCCTGCGGTCCGAAAGGAGGCCGACTGTGGCACCCGCCAACAGTTGAAAATCACGGCGGATTCCATCTCCCCCACGATACTTCCCCTTCCCTCCCGATCCGCGGCGAATCTCATACCGGAGCACCCGGATGGGATAGGCGTGTTCCAAAGCCTCGATCGGCGTATTCCATGTGTTGGTCATATGGGTCTGTATCGCATCCAGGCCGTCTCGTGTTGGCCGTGCTCCCATCCCTCCGGCGATGGTTTCGTAATAGGCATAGTTCCGCCCACGCTCGGGATCATAGCCTCCGATCATCAAGTTGCTCATAGTCCCGGCGCTAGCCGCGGGGATGCGGTCGGGCAAGGCCTTGGCTAACGCCCCGAGGAGCACGTCCACGATTCGCTGAGACATTTCGACATTCCCACCGGCCACGGCCGCGGGAGGCAAGGCGTTGACGACGGTCCCCGTCGGAGCCACGACGGTCAGCGGGACCATGCAGCCCGCATTCGAGGGGATGTCAAAATCCACAAGACAACGGAAGACGTAGAAGACGGCCGACAGCGTCACGGCATACACTGCGTTCACACTGCCAGCTACCTGCGGCGAAGTCCCGGTAAAGTCGATAACGGCTTGATCCCCGGTCACGGTGACGGTCACGGCGATTCGAACGGGCTCGGTCGTGATCCCGTCATCGTCCAGGTAATCTTCAAAGGAGTAACGGCCGTCCGAGATGCGCCGGATGGCTTCTCGGGTCATCCGCTCGGCGTACGCCTTGAGTTCCTCCATATAGTGAAGCGTCTCGTCCGCTCCGTAGCGGGCGACGATCTCCAAGAGCCGCCTTCTGCCCGTCTCGTTCGCCGCCAGCTGAGCCTCCAGATCTCCCTCCCGCTCCTGGGGGGTCCGGACGTTGACCAAGAGGAGATCGACGACATCCCGACGCAGCGTCCCGCCCTCCACCAGCATGACTGGAGGAATCCGTATCCCTTCCTGAAAGATCTCGGTCGCCATTCCCATGGACCCGGGGGCCATTCCCCCCACGTCCGCATGGTGTGCCCGGTTGGCGACAAAGAAGAGGGGGGAGGGGCCTTCATCCCCGAAGACAGGCGAAATGAGGGTGATGTCGGGGAGATGGGTCCCTCCACGGTAGGGATCGTTCAGAATGATCGTATCTCCCGGACCGACGTGTCTTCCCTCCATGGCCCCCTTCACCGCCAGGGGCATCGACCCCAGATGCACGGGGATGTGGGCCGCCTGCGCGATCATTTCGCTCCCTCCGTCAAAGATGGCACAGGAGTAATCGCGGCGCTCCTTGATATTGGGAGAGTGTCCGGTCCGACAGAGGGCCACACCCATCTCTTCGGCCACCGAGGCGAGGAGATTCTTGAAGACTTCGAGTTTGATCGGGTCGTACCTACCCACGCAATGCCCCGAGTGGTTCGTGATTTTTGAGGAGGAGATTCCCCTGCGCGTCCACCGTTGCCTTCCACCCTGGTGCGACGAGCGTGGTGGCACTCATCTCCACCACCAGAGCCGGTCCACCGATCCGGTTGGCCGCCCGCAAGGCTTCTCGGGCGTAAACGGGGGTCTCCACCCAATGGTCCTCGAGAAAGATCCGTCTTGTGCCGACGCTGGCCGATGCAGCATCCGCCGACCCCTCCTCAACCCTGGGCAGGGGTGGCTTGTCCATTTTGCCCCTCACCCGAAGGCGGAGCGTCACACTCTCGGTCTCCCGAGCGGGATTGGCGTAACCGTAGCTTCTCCGGTGCAGCTCGTGAAACCGAGAGGCAACGTCTCTTCCGAAAGGGACGCGTAGTTCGTAGGACTGTCCAAGGTACCGCATGTCGACGAAGGCTTCCGTGGTGATCAACCCCTCGGCCACCCCCTCGTCTTTCATCTCGCGGAGCCCTTGCTCCTGCAGCAGGTTCACGATGGCTTCGATCTCCTCGAACGGCGTGGTGGTTGTCGGCCGTAGAATCGTCTTGGCGTAATCCTTCACGACATCGGCCACCAACATCCCGTAGGCCGATAGCAGTCCCGCATGCATTGGCACCAACACCCAGGGAATGGAGAGGGACGAGGCCAGGGAACAGGCGTGCAGCCCTCCCGCGCCACCGAAAGAGACCAGACAAAACGCTCGGGGGTCATATCCGCGCTCAACAGAAATGACCCGGATCGCCTTTTCCATGGCAGCGTTGGCCACCGTGATGGTCCCCTCGGCCAGTCGAAGCGGATCGAGCTTCACCTGTCGGGCGAGATCGTTCATCGCCGCCTCGGCCCGCTCGACATCGAGCCGCATCTTCCCGCCGAGGAAGCGGTCCGGATCCAGTCGTCCCAGGCAGAGGTGCGCATCCGTGACGGTGATCTGGTCTCCCCGACCATAGCAGACCGGTCCGGGATCGGCCCCTGCACTTTGGGGACCTACGCGCAGCGCGCCACCCTCATCGATCCAGACTAACGACCCGCCCCCTGAGCCTACAGTATGAATGTTGAGCAAGGGAACCCGAAGTGGCAGGCCTCCCACGGCGGCCTCCGTCGTGACGCTCAGGTCACCATCGACGAGGGAGACATCGGTAGAGGTCCCGCCCATGTCAAACGTGATCGTTTTGTCAAAGCCCGCATGCTTTGCGACGGAGACGGCTCCCACGACGCCCCCCGCCGGACCCGAGAGGATGGTCCGGACCGCCTCCTGGCGGGCCGTGGCCGCAGAAATACTCCCACCATTGGATTGCATGATCCGGAGACGTCCCTCCCCGATCTCCGCCTCGAGACGGCCGAGGTATCGCTCCATTAAAGGCGAGACGTAGGCGTTTACAACGGTGGTCGCGCACCGCTCGTACTCTCGGTACTCCGGGAGAATCCGGTGAGAGGCGGAGACCGGAATCCCCAGTTCCAATGCGCGATGCAGGACTCGGGCCTCGTGGCTTGGATTGGCATAAGACGAAAGGAGGCAAATGGCGACCGACTCGACCTTCTCCTTGGCCAGGCGGTCCAAGAGAGGACCGAGGCTTTCCTCATCGAGAGGCTCGAGAACCTTCCCTCGACAGTCCACCCGCTCTCGAACGCCGAACCGAAGGGAACGAGGGACTACGACAGGAGGACGTTCAACCATGAAATCGTAGAGATCGACTCGCTCCTGCCGACCGATCTCTAGCACATCTTCGAATCCGGCCGTGGTGATCAGGGCGACCTTCGCCCCCTTCTGCTCGAGGAGAGCGTTGGTCGCCACGGTGGAGCCATGAACGAGCTGCCACCCCTCCTCTCCCACCGCCTCGTGAGAAAGCCCCTCGAGGACGCCGCGGGCCGGGTCAGGAGGGGTCGACAGAACCTTCTGCGTCCAGAGCCTCCCCCCGGCTACAAAGACGAAGTCGGTGAAGGTCCCTCCTACATCCACGCCGATCATCATCATCTGTCAACCTCGCTCGAACCTCCTCCGTCATCGTCGGCGAGATCGGTAATGAACATATGGCCAGGCGCATGGGTGATCATGAGCTCGGGTTTCGCATGCATGGCGACTGCCTGCGGGGTGACACCACAAGCCCAGAAGACCGGACGTTCACCCTCATGAATCGAGACCGGGTCACCGAAGGCAGGATGGTCGAGGTCGGAAATGCCGATCGCCTGAGGGTCCGCCACATGGACCGGCGCCCCGTGAGCTAGCGGGAAGCGAGAGGTGACCTCCACCGCTCGGGGGATGAGGGAGGCTGGGATCGGACGCATCGAGACCACCAGCGGTCCGGCGAAGACGCCGGCCGGCTGGCAGGAGCGATTCGTAATGTACATCGATACATTCCTGCCTTCTTCGAGATGCCGGACCGGGACACCTGCCTTTTGGAGCGCAACTTCAAAGGTGAAACTACAGCCCAAAAGAAAAGCAACCAAATCGTCCCGCCAGACGCCGAGAAGATCGGGTATTTCCTGCTCCAGCTCGCCGTCCCTGTAGATCCGATATTTCGGGAGATCGGTGCGCAGGTCCGCGCCCGGTGCAGTGGTTCTCGGCTCGACGTCGCCTGGATCGGTCACCTCCAACAGGGGACACGGCTTGGGGTTGCGGTGACAGAAGACGAGGAAGTCATACGCTAAGGCCTTCTGCAGGACCACCAGGTTCGCCTGAACGTATCCATCGCAGCAGCCGGCCGTCGGACCTTGCCACTCGCCGGATCGGATCTTTGCTCGCATTGCCTTCGGATGGAGCGTATTGGGGAGTAGCATCCTTGCCTTCCGACCCCCTCGGTATCCCGGGGTGGAGACCCTGCAAATTGTGGCTTGCCTACCGGGTCTTCTTGCTCTTGCTGATCAGGATGGTGGTGATGTACCGCCAGGTCTGGCCCCGCTCGTCGGGGATGAGAGAGCCGCCGGGGAAGTGACTCACCACCACCTCGAGGTCCGGCACCGCCGCCGCCTTGTCACTTTTCAACACGAAACGGTAAATCTCCATCCCCGCGGGGTCCCGGGTGTGCTCAGGTCTTTTCCCTATCTTCCTTTCATAGAACCTGGCCACCGAAATGGTGACATCGTTCGAGGCGAAGAGATGCCGGGCAGCCGGTCCTTCGGTAAAGCTCTGGACAAATGTAGCCTTGGGATAAATGGGGACACCAAGGTCCTTTTCCGAGGGTCTCTTCTGGGCGGGGACTGACACTCCCAGGAGTAGCACGAAAGCGAGAGCGGCCATGAATCGCTTGACGGGATTCATTCCCTCCCTCCTTTCCGCGCGGTGGTGTCCCCGTGAAGCCAGAGGCGACAGGACAGCCACCCCGGCATCACTCTCAAGATTAGGGTCGAGATGGCCGCCACGCAAACTTTTTTTGGCGAGGGAGAAAGACCAAACAGAGGAAGGAGGGGCGGGCCTCTCAGGACAACAGATCTGGCGGATTACCCCCGCACTCCTGAGCTCGCCAGCAGGACTACCCTGGTTATCCCAAGTTCTCGGCCGTCGTCCGAGGGCGCACCGGCTGCACTGCCGCTGCCTCCCACCACGCTGAGATGCGCTTGGGTTGGGCTACGACCGCTGGCCTCGTATAGACACTAAAGAGGCTATGGGCACAATCCGGACAGTAGGTGTTGCCCTCGGGGGTATACCCACAGGCGGGACAGCATAGTCCACCACAATGAAGACACCCCCACTCTTCCAAGATCGACCGCAACTCTAGTCCGCATCCACACATCTGGGCCATCAACTTCCTCCTTTGCAGGTGCCTGCGGATCCTGTGTTCAAAAGTCACGGGCCACGGGAAACCCCACGGCCCGAAAAAAAGCCACGAGGCAGCGTCTACCCCGTGGCGTAATCAGAAAGCCCGTAGCAAAGGCGTTACGGGCCGCCCGCCGAGGGGCAGACGCACCATACACCTACTACTACCGCAATAAAGATTTGATTGATTCCTGGCACCAACGGGCTCCTTTCAATTAAATTAGTGAAATCAATAACATGCGCCTGCTTTACTGTCAAGTATTTTTTCACGAGCCTCACCGCCCCCCGGACTGTCATCCGTACCTCTCGGATGGGACTAGCTTGTCCCTACTTTCCCATCGGTTATGATCACCGCACCCTTTGAAAATGGAATGTTAGTCCTCGTTGGATCATTGGAACAGGCGTTGCTTTGATCCTCAGGTGGGTGGTTGTCTGTGGAGGAGTTTCCCACGCATGCTGTCTCGTTTCGAGACGAAGGGGGGTCTCATGAGTCCCAGAACAGAGCACGCAAAAGCGCCAGGAGTCATTCGGCTCATTGAGCTCGTCGGCGTTTCCGACAAGAGCTGGAGCGACGCCGCCCAGCAGGCCGTCGCGCGTGCGTCCAAGACCTTGCGCCATATCACCGGGGTCGATGTACTGCACAGCACGGCGGTTGTCCGAGAGGGAGAAA
>JAAXQN010000181.1 GCA_012974305.1 Candidatus Methylomirabilis sp.
CCCTGCATCCTGACTTTGAATATGTGGCAGTTGAGACCGGAAATAACCAGGTTTTGATTCTGGCCAAGGGGCTTTTGGATGTGTGCATGGATACCTTTGGTATCGAATCATACAAGATCATCCAAGAATTTAAGGCTGCCGACCTTGAAAATCTTGAGGCAAGACATCCCTTGTATGACAGGCCATCAGTGATAGTTATAGCGCCATATGTGACGCTTGAGGCCGGCACGGGCTGCGTGCATACAGCACCCGGACACGGAGCCGAAGACTACGAGACTGGAATGAAGTATGGTCTGCCGATCTACAACCCGGTGGACGACGAAGGTCGGTTCGTTCCAGACCTGCCAATGTTTGGCGGGATGAATGTCTGGGAGGCCAACCCCAAGATCATCGCCGAGCTCCGCCGCCGTGGAAACCTGGTGGCTGAAGGGATCGTTGATCATTCCTATCCCCACTGCTGGCGGTGCAAAAACCCCACTATCTTCCGCGCCACCGAGCAGTGGTTTATCTCAATGGAAGAGAATAACCTCCGCCAACAGGGGCTGGAGTGGGTCCGGAAGGTGAAATGGATTCCCCCCTGGGGAGAGGAACGAATCTACAACATGATCCAGACCCGGCCGGACTGGTGCATTTCCCGGCAGCGGGCCTGGGGGGTGCCTATTGCCGCCTTCTACTGCCAGGCGTGTCACCAGACCCTTGCTAAACAAGACCTCATGGAGCACGTGGCAGACATCATGGAGCGCGAGGGTTCCGACGTTTGGTTCCTGAAGAGTGCGGGAGAATTACTGCCTCCCGACACGCGCTGCAAGTGCGGTGGCACGGAGTTCACAAAAGAAGATCGTGCTAGAAACGCGTCCGGATCAGCACTGGCCGGCAGAGATGTATCTCGAAGGGAGCGATCAGCACCGGGGCTGGTTCCACAGTTCCCTCCTGGCCGCGGTCGGGACGAGGGATCGGGCACCCTACAAGGAGGTCTTGACTCACGGCTTCGTCGTAGATGGAGAAGGCCGGAAGATGTCCAAGTCGGTGGGGAACGTCATTGCCCCGCAAGAGGTCATGGCCACCCACGGCGCAGAGATTCTCCGTCTGTGGGTAGCGGCGGAGGATTACCGGGATGACGTCCGTCTCTCCTCCGAAATTCTCACCCGTCTCGTCGAGGGCTATCGCCGGATCCGAAACACCTGCCGATATCTCCTGGGCAATCTCTACGATTTTGATCCCAAGGCGCACCTGGTGCCCCGGAAGGCGCTCCTCGAGATCGACCGATTCATCCTTCACCGGCTCCAAAAGCTCACCGGGCGACTGCTCCGGGCCTATGACAGGTACGAATTTCACATCCTCTTTCACGCCATCCACAACTTCTGCGCTGTGGATCTGTCCGCCTTTTATCTCGACGTGCTCAAAGATCGAGTGTACACCTTTCACGCGGCGTCCCCCGAACGGCGGGCAGCTCAAACCGCCATGTACCTCATCCTGCAGAGCCTCACCCGGCTCATGGCGCCGGTTCTCTCCTTCGCCGCCGAGGAGGTCTGGGGTTATATCCCCCGGCGCGGCGATGAGCCGGAGAGCGTGCACCTCACCGAGTTTCCCAAGGTGGACGAGGCATACGTGGACGAGGTACTCGCTGAGCGATGGGAGCGGCTTCTCCGAATCCGTGACGAGGGACTCAGGGCGTTAGAGGAAGCGAGGAAGCGCAAGTTGATCGGGAATGCCGTGGAAGCTAAGGTGGAGATCCAGGCCAGCCCTGCTTTGCTACCATTCCTGCAAAGCTATGCGAAGGATCTGTGCACCATTCTCATTGTCTCTGCGCTAGAGCTCAAGCCGGCACCTCCGGACGGGCCGGAACTATCCGTCGTGGTGCACCGGGCCCCGGGACAAAAGTGTGAACGGTGCTGGACGTACCGGGAAACTGTCGGCTCCTCCAGGGACCATCCGACCATCTGTGACCGCTGTGTTGCCGTCCTAGGGAGTTCATAGTCCATGGTTCATGGTAAGATGGAAGTCTGAACTTTTCGCGCGGCGCCTCTGTGAACCATGAACTGTGAACCGTGAACAAACCGTGGGTACCCGATCTTTTTATGTCATCGCTGTCACTGTTGCCCTTCTGGACCAGATCTCCAAGCTCTTGGTCCAGCAGATGCTCCGCCTGGGTGAGATCATCTCCGTCATCCCATCGTTTTTCAACCTCACGCACGTGTTAAATCCAGGGGCGGCGTTTGGGTTTCTTGCGGGTGCGCCTGCGGCGTTTCGATCACCCTTTTTTACCGCGATCGCTCTCCTCGCCGCTCTCTTCATCATCTATTACCGGTTCCGGCACCCACGGATGGGCCTGCTTCCGTCCCTGGGCCTATCCTTCATCCTCGGCGGGGCCGTGGGAAATCTCGTAGATCGGCTCCGTCTCGGTATGGTGGTGGACTTTTTGGATTTTTACTACGGGGCATACCACTGGCCTGCCTTTAATATCGCAGATTCCGCCATTACGGTGGGGGTGACTCTCATGGTAGTCGAAATCTTCATGGACCGGAGGAAAGGGTGACCGGTGGCAGAGATCCGGGTGTATGAGGTTCCCCTGGGAGAGTCCGGTCATCGTCTGGACCAATTCTTGGTCCGATCGAGCGGACTCTCCCGGGCAGCAATCCAGCACCTCATTCATCAGGAGCGGGTCCGGATCGGTGACCACCCTCGAAAGGCCAGCTATCGTGTCCGCACTCGAGAGCGGGTGATCGTGACCCTTCCTCCTCCCGAGCCCTCGGGGATCGAACCAGAGCCGATCCCGCTCGTTCTCCTGTACGAAGACGACGACGTCCTCGTGGTAAATAAACCACCGGGTCTCCTGGTCCATCCGGGCGCGGGGCGTCGACGCGGCACGATCGTGAATGCCCTCCTGTATCACTACCCCGGAATCAGCGGAATCGGGGGAGTGGAGCGACCCGGGATCGTACACCGCCTCGACAAGGAGACCTCTGGGTGCCTGATGGTGGCCAAGACCGAGGTGGCCCATCAGGTCCTGACCCGGCAGTTCCAAACTCGACAGGTGGAAAAGACCTACCTAGCCCTGGTCCATGGTTCGGTGCGTGCTGGACGGGGGAAGATCACCCTGCCTATCGGGCGGCGTGAGCGGGATCGGAAACGGATGGGCGTGCGAACCAAGAAGGGACGGGAGGCAGAGACCACGTATCAGGTGCTGCAGTCAGCCTCGGAGTGCACTTTGGTGGAGATCATGCCGACCACGGGCCGCACGCATCAGATCCGCGTCCACTTGGCGGCGATCGGGCATCCTGTAGTTGGGGATAAAGTGTACGGCGGCCGGCGGCACCGCAAATCGCAATGGAATGTGGCACGCCAACTCCTGCATGCCTGGAAAATTGCGTTCACCCATCCCCGCACGGGCGAGCGTGTCGAGAGTACAGCCCCTCTCCCTCTCGACTTTCACGAGATCTTGCGGCAAGTGGGGATCTATCCGTCAAAGGGACCGCGTGTGCTGTACGAGGATCGTATGGCTTGAAGTCCCGCTCTTCCGAAGGTACACTTAGCCCACCATGCCCTGGCAGGTGATGGAATGGCTCTCAGTCCTCAAGAACTCAAGCTCCTCCCCTTAGCCGATACGCTGGACCGGATGACCCAGGAGGGGGAGCTAGAGCTGTTCGAACGGCTCCCAGACAATGAGCTACGATGCTACGCTTGCGGCCATCGGTGCCTCATCCGGGATGGCCGTCGGGGCATCTGCAAGGTCCGGTTCAACAAGGAGGGGACTCTTTACGTCCCCTGGGGTTATGTCGCAGCCCTCCAGTGCGATCCCACCGAGAAAAAACCTTTCTATCACCTGCTTCCCGGCTCAGATACCCTCACCTTCGGGATGCTGGGCTGCGATTATCACTGCCCTTACTGCCAGAACTGGCTCACCTCTCAGGCCCTTCGGGACCCCGGCGCGGGCTCGACCCCCGACCCGGTAACCCCAAAGGCCCTCGTCGGCATGGCGCTTCGCCACGGAGCGCGGCTGGTGGGAAGCTCGTACAATGAGCCCCTGATCACGGCCGAATGGGCGGTATCGGTCTTTCAAGAGGCCAAGGCGGCAGGCCTCAAGACCTGCTTCATCAGCAATGGCAACGCGACCGAGCAGGTTTTGAACTATCTCAGGCCCTGGTGCGACGGGTATAAGATCGATTTGAAGTCGATGTCCCAGAAGAATTATCGATATCTGGGAGGGGTGCTCGAGCACGTCCTCGAGACGATCCAGATGGTCCATGAGATGGGCTTCTGGATGGAGGTGGTGACGCTGATCGTTCCGGGCTGGAACGACTCGGAAGAAGAGCTACAGCAGGCTGCAGAGTTTCTGGTCTCGATCTCTCCCGACATCCCCTGGCATGTCACCGCGTTTCACAAGGACTACAAGATGACCGACCCGGACAACACCCCCCCCTTCACCCTGCTCAAAGCTGCTCGGATCGGCGAAGTGGCCGGGCTCCGCTACGTCTATGCCGGCAACCTCCCGGGTCGGGTGTGGAAGTACGAAAACACCTTCTGCCCCAGCTGCAAGGCCGTCCTCATTGTCCGCACCGGGTTTCATATCATGGAAAACCACGTCACC
>JAAXQN010000030.1 GCA_012974305.1 Candidatus Methylomirabilis sp.
TCGTCGAGCTGAGGCTTACCAGCGAAGGGGGTTTCGTCACGGAAGAGGTCCTGGCCATGGAGCGGGCGCGGCTGGGCCTCGATAAGCCCCTCTGGCAGCAGTTCGTGAACTGGATATGGGGGATTGTGCGGCTGGATTTCGGAACGTCCATGTGGACGGGCCGCCCCATCTCCCACGAGATCGGCATCCGGCTCCAGCTCAGCCTCGAGGTCGCGATTCTGGCGACCGTGGTGGCGATCCTCATTGCGATTCCGCTGGGGACGCTTGCAGCCCTGAAGCAGGACACCTGGGTGGATTACGCCGTCCGGGTCTTCAGCATTGCCGGATTATCCATGCCCTCTTTCTGGCTGGGGATTCTCATCATCCTCTTCCTGCTGATCTACTTTCAGTGGGTCCCGCCGATGATTTACACGCCGATCTGGGTCGATCCGTGGGCGAATCTCTCGCAGATCGTCTGGCCTGCCGTGGCCGTCGGGTACCGGTATTCCGCCGTCTCCACGCGCATGATGCGATCCTCGACGTTGGAAGTGTTACGGGAGGACTACGTCCGAACGGCCCGTGCCAAGGGGTTACGGGAGAAGGTGGTCATCACCCGCCACGCGATGAAAAACGCCCTGCTGCCGGTGATCACGGTAATCGGGCTCGAGTTCGCCTTCTTGATCGGGGGGCTCGTGGTCACGGAGCAGGTCTTCAATCTGAACGGACTCGGGAAGCTGTTTGTGCAGTCCATCGCCCAGCGGGATTACACCATGACCCAGACGTTGGTCCTGCTGGTCGCCGTGACGTTTGTCCTGGTGAACTTTGTCATAGACATCCTGTACGGCTGGCTGGATCCTCGGATCCATTATCAGTAGCGGGGAGCAGACATGGGAGCGAGCCAGACCCGGGTTGAGACAGCGGCAGCGGTGGGGCGGCGGGTTCCGACCGGGCTGCCCATGTGGCTTCAGGCAGTCGTCCGATTCGCCCGACAAAAGCCGCTCGGGGCCTGGGGCGCGGCCGTCGTTGTCGTCATGGTCCTGGTGGCCATCGGGGCCGATTACCTCGCCCCCTATGATCCGCTAAAAACCCGCTATCACCTCATGATGCAGGCGCCGGGAGCGAAATTCTGGTTGGGGACGGACACCTATGGTCGGGATATTTTGAGCCGGATTATTTATGGTTCCCGGACAGCATTGCTGGTGGGGTTTTCGGCCTCCATTTTCGGGGCGACGGTGGGGGCGATCATGGGGGTGATGAGCGCCTACTTCGGCGGCAAGACCGACCTCGTGATCCAGCGAGTCATGGATGTCCTGCTTTCTTTTCCCCTCATCGTCTTGGCCCTCGCGGTGGTGGCGGTGCTGGGCACCGGGGTGGAAAACGTGATCATCGCCATCGCGGTCCCCATGGTGCCGCGGTGTGCCCGGGTGGTGCGTGCAAGCGCCCTGGCGATCCGGGAAACCCCGTATGTGGAAGCGGCCCGAGCCATGGGGTTCAGCCACATGCGGATCATGTTCCGCCACATGCTGCCAAACGTCGTGGCTCCCTATTTGATCATGCTGACCGCCTTCCTGGGTCAGGCCATCCTTTTGGAGGCATCTCTGAGCTTCCTGGGCCTCGGGGTGACCGAGCCGACCGCGGCCTGGGGCCTGATGCTCAAGGGAGCCGCCGTGGAGTTTGCGGAACGGGCACCCTGGATGGGCATCTTTCCCGGCCTCGCCATCAGTGCCGCTGTCTTCGGCTTCAATCTCTTTGGTGACTCCCTCCGAGACGTGCTCGACCCCAAGCTTCGCACGTCCTGAGCAATCAGTGTGTTACGTGCCGCCGCGGTGTGCGGGTGTGGCTGCCTTGACCCTCCTTTTCCTTTCAGATAGCATGGCGATGGTTTTTGGAATTTTCCTTGCATCGGAACCCTCGCCATGATCCCGGCATGAAGCAATTTTACCTGATCATTGCTCTACTGCTGGCCACCGTCGTCGCGATCTTTGCGGTCCAGAATGCCGAGGAGGTCACGGTTCATTTCCTCGTGTGGACCTTCCAGAGCTCGGTGGTCGTGGTGATCTTGATCTCTGCGGGATTGGGAGCCCTGTTGGCCGCCCTTGTCAGCTTTCCCCAGACGCTGAAGGCGAGGCGGCGGCTCAAGGAGACCGAGGCGAGACTCGAGCGTCTGGCCAGGCAAATTGGCGGGTCGGAAGAGTGGGACGAGCCCCACGAAAAGTAATGAAAGGGAGCCGGGTGCGTCGCATCCCCACGGACTCCATCGAGGTCCCCGAATGATTCGGTCTCATTCCGGGTTGAGCACTGTATGGTGCCCCTGGAGACCCTCGGTCGCGGGGTCTTTGGCATCTTCCAACGCGTGTTAGAACTGCCTGCGGGATTGTTCCCGGCCAAATCATCCAGGCGTCGCGAGAACTGAGCCCCCGAGGATTGACCCTCTCGGGTTTTTTTGATACAAGTACATACAAGTACAAGGGTCAACAAATCTGGCGATCCACCGAGTTCCCGCCTTTCTCTTTCCAGCCGTGGCAGCCTTGTTGCAGGGGTCTGACGCAGGCGCCCCTGTCGGACCCGGGGAGTTCGTTGGGTCGCAGGAGGTTGCCCAGAGGAGGCCCCCCCTTTTGAGGGCGGAGTGAGATGCTTCATCGTGCAGCATTACAGGATTTTGTAAAGACCAAGATGAGGGCCACCCGAGTGGTGGTCGTCTCCAACCGTCAGCCATATATGCATGTCTACGACGGGGATCGTGTCATCTGGCGACGGCCTGCCGGTGGGCTCGTAGTGGCGCTCGATCCGGTGCTCCGCGTAGCCAAGGGAAGCTGGGTGGCCACCGGGCAGACTCCGGCGGACCGGATTGTTGTAGATGCCGAGAGCCGGGTGCGGGTCCCGCCAGAGGATCCTCAGTATACCCTCCGGCGGGTTTTTCTGAGCAAGGAGCAGGAAGAGGGATATTACCATGGCTTCGGCAACGAGGTCCTCTGGCCCCTCTGCCATACCGCCTTTGTCCGGCCGGCCTTTCGCGCCTCAGACTGGCAGCATTATCAGGCGGTGAATCAGATCATGAGCGATGCCGCCTTAAAGGAAGCCGGACAAGGGCGCGCCTTCATCTGGACCCAAGATTTTCATCTCGCGCTCTTGCCGCGGTTCCTGAAGCAGGCACGACCGGATCTGAGCGTGGCGCATTTCTGGCACACGCCCTGGCCGACCCCCGAGGTCTTTCGGATCTGTCCCTGGAGACGAGAGCTGCTGGAGGGGATGCTGGGAAGTGACCTGCTCGGATTTCACATCCGCTACCATTGCGATAACTTCCTGGCCACGGTGGCCAATGAGCTAGAGGCCAAGATTATTGCCGAGCAATCGGCGGTTCAGTACCGGGGGCGTACGACCGTTGTCAAACCCTTCCCCATTAGCATCGATTATCATCGTATCGTCCAGGACCTCGAATCGTCCGAAGTCGAAGAAGAGACGCGCCGGATTGATCGCCTGCTGGGAGGGCGACCGGAGTTCCTGGCGGTCGGGGTGGACCGAATTGACTACACGAAAGGCCTCGTGGAGCGGCTCCATGCTATCGATCGGTTCCTCGAGCGGTATCCGCACTACGTGGGGCGGTTCGTTTACCTGGGGATTGGGGCCCCCAGCCGGATCCACATCCCCGCGTATAAGGAACTCCGGGGGGACATCGCCCAGCGAGTGGAAGAGATCAATTGGAAGTACGGGACGGAGAGGTGGCAGCCGGTGATCCTCTTGGACCATCAGGTTAGTTACCCGAGGGTTCTCGCCTATCTCGCGATGGCGGATGTCTGCCTCGTGACGGCCTTGCATGATGGGATGAATTTGGTGGGCAAGGAATTTATCGCCGCGCAACAGGGGGAGAAGCCAGGCGTTCTGATCCTCAGTCGGTTTACCGGCGCGGCCCGCGAGCTCGCCGAGGCGCTGCCGATCAACCCGTATGACATCGAGGGGACTGCCGAGGCCATTCGGCAGGCGCTTGAGATGCCTCAGGAAGAGCGGGGCAGGCGCTGCCGGTGGCTCCAGGAGCAGATTCAGGATCACGATATCTACCGGTGGGCTCTGGATATGCTCAATGAAGTCAGGCGGATCCGTCGCGGGCGGTTATGATCCATCTCTTCCGCACCTGGAACCGCTGTGCCGCGCGGATCCGGCAGGCGGAACAGATTGCCCTCTTGTTCGATTTTGATGGGACTCTCAGCCCTATCGCGAGCCGCCCGGAGATTCCCCGCCTCTCCCCATCTCACCGGAAGATGTTGCAGGCCCTCAGTCAGGACAGCCAGGTGGCCATCGGGATCATCAGCGGTCGTGGACTGCGGGATCTGCGGAGGCGCATCGGGATCCGGGGGCTCTACTACGCGGGGAACCATGGCCTGGAGCTGGAGGGGCCAAACCTTCGCTTTCTTCACCCGGCGGCGGCGGCGGCGCGCCCCGTGCTCGTCCGGATCGCCAGAGAGCTCCGGAAGCGACTTACGGGGATTTTCGGAGTCCTCGTCGAGGATAAGACCTTAAGCCTCAGCTTCCACTATCGGCGAGTCCCGCGGGCCCGACATTCCACCGTCCAAGACATCTTCATGCAGACGGTAAGCCCGTATCTGAAGCGGGGAGAGATTCGTGTCACCCGGGGAAAGATGGTCTTGGAAGTGCGCCCCGCGGTACAGTGGGATAAGGGGAGTGCCGTCAAGCTCATCCGGAGAGAGATCGAACGAAGCCGGTCGCCTCGCAAGATCTTGCTCTGCTATCTCGGGGACGATGAGACCGACGAGGCCGCCTTTGCCGCCCTGCGAGCGAACGACTTGGCGGTCTTCGTGGGAGGCCGAAAGCCAAGCAGTGCCGCCTCGTATTACCTTCGGGACCAGAAAGAGGTCAAGGAGTTTCTAAAACGATGCAGGCACCTTAGAACCGCGATGGCCGCCTGAGGAGCAATAGAACAGGGGAATCGAGGGAAGATCGACTGGGGGAGAACAAGATGGAAAAGCCGTGGGAACCTATTGACCTTGACAAGATAAAGACCACCCCCCTCCGCGACCGGCCGAGCAAGGTTTCCGTCACGGCCCTGGCACGGGTCTGGCAAAAAGGAGGGGTTCTTCGGGACTTCCTCGCTACCCTCCCCGATATCTTGGGGGCCCGGGATTTCCGCGCCGTGGTGGCCGCCATGGTTACCGCCCGCCGGGCCGGAAAGCCAGTGATCTTGGGGCTGGGGGCCCACGTCATCAAGGTCGGGCTCTCGCCGGTGGTGATCGATCTGATGGAACGCGGGATCGTGAGCGCCATCGCCATGAACGGGGCCGGCCCGATCCACGACTTCGAACTTGCGTACGCCGGCTTTACCTCCGAGGAAGTGGAAGCCGTCCTGGGAACCGGAGAGTTCGGGATGACCGAGGAAACCGGAAGAATCCTCAACGATGCGGTCCGGGAGGGAATCGCCAAAGGTTGGGGGTTCGGACAGGCCGTGGGGGAAAAACTTCGAGTCCTGAGCCCCCCGTATCTTCACTTGAGCCTCTGTGCCGCTGCGGTTCGTCTCCACCTTCCGGTGACTGTCCACGTGGCGGTCGGGACCGATGTCATTCACATGCACCCCTCGTGCGACGGAGCAGCCATTGGCGAGGCGAGCCATCTCGACTTTCGGCTATTGACGGCGGTGGTGGCAGAGCTCGGGGGTGGTGGGGTCTATCTCAATGTGGGCTCCGCGGTCCTCCTTCCCGAGGTCTTTATGAAAGCGATAGCGGTGGCCCGGAACGTGGGGCATGCCGTGACTGACTTCACCACCGTGAACATGGACTTTCTGCAACATTACCGCCCGACCCAGAACGTCGTCCGCCGCCCCGTGGCGGGAGGTGGCCAAGGCTACGCCCTAATCGGACATCACGAAATCCTGTTCCCGCTCTTGGCAGCAGCCGTGATCGAGCAGTGGGAAGAGGGGGAGTAAGTCGGGGCACGAGATGCCGCCAGGCTATGCGGAAAAACTCAAGACGCTGGAGGAGCTGGCAAGCATTACACAGGGCCTCCGCCGACAGGGAAAGCAGCTGGTCTTCACCAATGGGTGTTTCGACCTGCTCCATCGAGGTCACGTTCGGTACCTGGATCGAGCCAAGACCTTGGGAGATGTCCTCATCGTTGCCATCAATAGTGACGCCTCAGTCCGTGCCCTGAAGGGGCCGGGCCGGCCGGTGATGTCTGACGAGGAACGGGCTGAACTGGTCACCGCCTTGGCCGCGGTCGATTACGTCCTCGTTTTTGAGGAGCTGGATCCCGAGAAAGTCATCCGGGCGCTCGAGCCAGACGTGCTGGTTAAAGGGGGTGATTGGCCGGCGGATCAAGTCATCGGGCGGCAGATCGTAGAGAGTCGCGGGGGACGGGTCTGTACCCTGCCGTACGTCGAGGGGGCATCGAGCAGTCAGCTCCTCCGACGCATCCGGGGAGGAAACGGATGATCGCCGGACGGTTTGCAGACCTTCAGGCCCTCAACCTTCACGAACGGCTGCCGGACCTTTCGGACGGCGGAGGGCTCCGGCTGTTCGGCCTCTGGGGGGGTGCGCGGGCGCTGGTGCTGGGGGAAATTGCCCGGGCGCTCAAACGGCCACTGGTGGTGGTGACGGCGACCCTCAGAGAGGCAGAGGAACTGACGGCAGATCTCCGCTTCTTCCTTGACCGAGACCGCGTGGAACTCTTTCCGGAGCCGGAAGGTCCCCCCTTTCAGCCGATCTCGCCGCCGCTTGAGGTGCGAGCGGAGCGGATGAAGCGTCTCCGTGAACTTCGGGACGAGGAGCTGTCAGCCCTGGTCCTGCCAGCCCACGCCCTCTTTCGTCGACTCCTCCCGCCCGAGGAGCTGGATGCGGCCACCATGCACCTCTACCCCCAGCGGATCGTGCCTCCCGAGCAGGTCGCAGAAATTCTCGACCTCGGTGGCTATCGGGCGGCCCCCCAGGTGGAGCAAGCAGGGGAATACAGCCGCCGTGGGGGGATTTTGGACATTGGCCTTCCCCACCTGCCCCATCCGGTTCGTATCGAGTTTTTCGGAGATGAGATCGATTCGATCCGGACCTTTGATCTGGGGACGCAATGTTCGCTTACGACCCCAGGCCAGGGGGGAGTGGTTATCCTTCCGCTCTCGGAGATTCTCCTGCGCCCGGAATCCCGGGAGTTAGCGCGGCAACGCTCAAAGGGAAAGGGATCTCCCCTGCTTCAAGACGCGGTCGAGGTGGGGAAGTTTGGGCCCGGCCTCGAGCGCTATCTTCCCTACTTCTATCGACGTACGGTCCCCCTGTGGGAATACCTCAGTCGGGAAACGATTCTCGTCTGGGACGACCCGGACCAAGTGACGGCCAAAAGCGAGACGGCGGAGGAACTCCTGGAGGAGCAGTACCAGCGGCATCGGGTTGAAGGGCTTCCCCCGCTCGGCGCGACACACCTTCAGTGGAAGGAGATCCGACAGGGGCTGGCGTCACGATCCAGGATCGACCTTTTGCCGTTTGCACCGGCACCAGGACAGGAAGCCGCACCTTTCGTTTTTGAGACCCGACCGATCGCTTCGTACCAGGGGCGCTTCACCCCCTTGGTGCGTGACCTCGGATTGTGGCGTCGAGAGGGGCATGCCATCACCCTTGTGGCCAGGGGGGCGGCTCAGGCGCAGCGTCTGGGCGAGGTGCTTCGCGAGCACGACCTGGGTGCCAGTGTGAACGACGGGCCTGCCCTCCCCGGAAGCATCCACATCCTGGAGGGGGGACTCACCGCCGGCTTTCATTTTGCGCCGCTGAAACAGACCTATCTCACCGAGGCGGAAATCTTCGGCCCCCGCAGGGCTGTCTCCGTCCGACGGCCAAAAATCCGTGAGGCTCGCCCCTTTGTTGCGTTCGAGGATCTGAAATCTGGTGATGTTGTGGTTCACGTGGACCATGGCATCGGGCGGTTCCACGGACTACAGAAACTCACGGTGGGCGAGGCGGAGGGAGATTACCTGCTGCTGGAGTATGCAGCGGGCGATAAGCTCTACGTCCCGGTGGACAAGTTCCACCTCGTCCAGCGCTACGTGGGTGCCGATGCCACGACAAGTGGCCCCCTCCTGGATCGGTTGGGATCAACGTCGTGGGCGCGGGCAAAGGAGCGGGTGCGGGCCTCCATCCGGGAAATGGCGCAGGAGCTCTTGAAGCTCTATGCCGCCCGACAGGTGGCCGAGGGGCACGCCTTTGCTTCGGACACCCCCTGGCAGCGCGAGTTTGAGGCGGCCTTTCCCTATGACGAGACAGGCGATCAAATCACGGCCATCCAGCGTGTCAAGGCGGATATGAGTCGGCCTCAACCCATGGACCGGCTGGTCTGCGGGGATGTTGGGTACGGCAAGACTGAGGTAGCCATGCGGGCGGCGTTCAAGGCGGTCATGGACAGTAAGCAGGTCGCCGTCCTCGTCCCCACAACCGTATTGGCCCTCCAGCACTTCCAGTCGTTCTCGGACCGCTTCGCCCCCTTTCCCATTGTGGTGGAGATGCTGTCCCGATTCCGGACCCGCGGGGAGCAGCAAAAGGTCCTCCGCGGGCTGCGGGACGGGACCGTCGATATTGTCATCGGCACTCATCGGCTCTTGCAGAATGACGTCCGATTCCGGGATCTCGGACTCCTCGTGGTGGACGAGGAGCAACGGTTTGGCGTGGCGGCGAAGGAGCGGTTCAAGAGGCTCCGGACCGAGGTGGATGTCCTGACGTTGACGGCCACCCCCATCCCGCGGACCCTGCATATGGCGATGTTGGGGGTCCGGGATGTTTCCACCATCGAGACCCCTCCTGAGGATCGGCTGAGCATTCGCACCTACGTGACCCGTTTCGATTCCGAGGTGATCCAGCAGGCGATCGAAGAGGAAATCGGCCGAGGGGGCCAGGTCTTTTTTGTCCACAACCGAGTCGAGAGCATCCATGCCATGGCACGGTTCCTCCATCGCTTGGTCCCCCACGTCAAGATCGCCGTGGCCCACGGGCAGATGTCGGAAGACGAGCTGGAACGCGTCATGTGCGACTTTTACGCCAGGCGATACCAACTCCTCTGCTGTACGGCCATTATCGAGTCGGGCCTCGATATCCCGACGGCCAATACCATCATTATCAATCGCGCAGACCGGTTTGGGCTAGCGCAGCTGTATCAGCTTCGTGGTCGGGTCGGTCGAGATCGGTTTCGGGCTCACGCCTACCTCCTCATCCCGCGCGAGGATGCTCTCACCGAAGGTGCCCGCAAGCGTCTTCAAGTGCTTGCCGAGCTGACGGAACTGGGCTCGGGGTTCAAGATCGCATCCCGAGATTTGGAGATCCGGGGGGCGGGAAATCTCTTGGGGGTAGAGCAGCACGGGCACATCAACTCAGTGGGATTTGATCTGTACTGTCAGCTCATCCAAGAGACGGTCGCAGAACTCAAGGGGGAGGACCGCGAAATCGTGGTCGATCCGGTACTCCGTCTCCCTCTCGAGGCATCCATTCCCGAGGAGTACGTCTCGGATGCCACCGTTCGCCTCACATTGTACAGACGGCTCTCGGCCGCCGCCTCCTCGGCAGAGCGCGAGGAGCTAGCCGGCGAACTCCGAGACCGGTTTGGCCCGTTTCCCCCGCCAGTGGAGCATCTCTTGACGGTCCTCGATCTGAAGGCGACGGCCCGGTCGCTTCGGATCAGAGAGATCGACGCCCGTCGCGGGATTGTCCGGATTGCGTTCGGGCCAGCCCCGACCGTCCCGCCGGAGCGGATTTTGACCCTTCTTGAGGCGATGGGAGGAGCACTCCGGTATCTGCCGGAGGATACCTTGGAGCTGAGCTGTGACAACACCTCAACCCTCGAGCGGATCGCAAGAATCAAAGCCCTGCTCCAAGAAATGCACGAGCCCTGCGGTCAGCCGCTCGGCGGTTCGGGAGGGTCATGATGCACCAGCACCGACTGATCCTGGGCCTTACGCTGCTGGTCTGGGGAGCGGCGGTGGTCACCGGAGAGGGTGTCCTCATCGATAAGGTGGTTGCCATAGTCAACGACGAGGTAATTACCCTCAGCCAGCTCCAGCAGGATGGAAAGCCTCTTATCCAGCGCATGCGGGACGAGTTGCGGAAACAGAACCGCGCGGGGCAACTGCAGATTACCGAGCGACAGATTCTTGATGCCTTGATCCTTCGCCAATTGCAGCTGCAGGAGGCGGCAAAGGAAAACATCGTCGTGGATCAGGAACAAGTGACGGCAGCCATCGAACAGATCAAAAAGCAGAACGGCATCATAAGTGATGCCGAGTTCGCCGAGGCCCTCAAGGAGCAGAACCTGACCCTCAAAGAGTTTAAGACGAGGGTGTGGGAGCAGCTGGTTGTGGACGCGCTCCTAGTGCGCAACGTGCGGACGAGCGTCATCGTGTCCGACGAGGAGATTACCCAGTATTATCATGATCACGCCGACCAATTCCGGAAGCCTGACTCCGTCCGAATCCGGCATATTCTGATGCGTCTCCCGGAAGATCCCTCATCCGAGGATCTCGCGCAGGCTCGGGCCCGTGCGGCAAAGGTGCTCGGGCAGCTTAAAGATGGGGCCGATTTTGCCATGATCGCGGCTGAGCACTCTGACAGCGCAGCGGCCAAGGACGGGGGTGACTTGGGCGTGATTCAAAAGGGGGACCTGCACCCGGCCCTGGAGTCTGCCGCTTTTTCTCTAGAGCCGGGGGGCATCAGCGACATCATCACAACTGACGCGGGGCTCAATATCATCAAGGTCGAGGAGCGCACGGGGGGTGATGCGATGAGTGGCCAGGTCCGGGAACAAATTCGTCAGCTGCTCTTCAACCAGAAGCTGGTGAAACAGATGAATGCGTATTTTGAGGAGCTGAAAAAGAAGGCGTACATCGAGGTGCGACTTGACGAGTAGATCAGTTCAGGGTTCAGAGTTCATGGTTCAGAGTTCATGGTAGTGAAGGAGAGGAACAACTTTGCATTTCAGGTGATGAATTCCCAGTCCTTCACCCTGAACCCTACGCTAACAGAGGGGGAGGTCGGCGGCAGCATTGAGGTCAAGAGAGGCGACCTCTCCCCGGCGAAGGCGGGCGTACCCGGCTGCGGCGATCATGGCTGCGTTATCGGTACAAAGCTCACGCCGCGGCCAGAACACCTCTATCTCATCACGGTTCGCCCTTTGCGCCAGATGTTGCCGGAGAGATTCGTTGCAGGCCACCCCGCCGGTGAGAAGGATCCGCAAGGTCCCGACGCGCTTGGCGGCTCTAATCGCATTGCGCGTGAGGACATCTACGACCGCCTGCTGGAAACTGGCTGCAATGTCCGCCACTAATTGGGGGTTGAGAACGGTGGATTCGCGGTCGGAAGCATCCATCCGTGTCGCGCCCCGTCGCCGTGGCGTCCTGTAGCCTCTTCCCTCCAGATACTGGATGACCGCGGTCTTGAGTCCACTGAAGCTGAAGTCCAACGACCCATGGCCGATGATCGGCCGCGGGAAGGAAACTGCTCGGGGGTCCCCGGCGCGCGCCACCTGTTCGATGTGGGGGCCTCCTGGGTAGGGAAGTCCGAGGACCTTGGCGACCTTGTCAAAGGCCTCTCCGGCCGCGTCGTCGCGGGTACAACCTAAAAGGCGACATGTCCCCGGCGCCTCCACGTGGTACAAGTGCGTGTGTCCCCCCGAAGCCACCAAGGCCACATACGGGCATTCGAGATGCGGATGGTCGAGGAGCCCGGCGTAGAGATGGCCCTCGATGTGATTGACACCAATGAGGGGCTTGTGCAGGGTATACGCCAGCGCCTTGGCTGAAGACACACCTACGAGGAGAGAGCCCACGAGGCCGGGACCGACCGTGACAGCGAGGCCAGCCAGGTCAGCGAAATCCTTCCCGGCCTCCGTGACCGCCAGCTGGATGACTGGCACGATCATCTCCAGGTGGCGCCGGGAAGCCAACTCTGGCACGATTCCCCCGTAGGGCGCATGCAGTTTCACTTGTGAGGCCACGATGTTGGAACGGATCTTCTCGCTCCCCTCCACCACCGCAGCCGCCGTTTCGTCGCACGAGGTCTCGATGCCCAGAATGAGGTCAGACATGTTTCCCAAAAAGCTATCAGCTGTCAACAATCAGCAATCACGTTCTGCTTCGTGAAGCTGACCGCCGACAGCTGACAGCAACGTGTATTTTCGCCTTTAGCTGGAGGCCACCGACCCCTGGGGCCGCTCGTAGATCAGAATAGCCTTCAGGACCTCTACCGCCCGTCCGAGCTGCGGATCCTTTTTGGGGTCCGGGGGGCGTCGGCCGAGGGGTTGGGAGGTATCCCCCTCCTGCTCGCCGATGGGCTTCTTCCGCATGTCGATATTGGTCTGGGGAGTCGTCGGTGGCTTGGGAGGCTCCACGATGATATCCGGCGTGAGGCCGTCCCCGTGGATGAGGCGCTGCTTGGGGGTGAAGTATTTGGCAGTGGTCAGCCTGAGTCCAGAGCCATCGTTGAGCGGAATCACGGTTTGGACTGAACCCTTACCAAAGGTCGTGGTTCCTATCAGGATCGCCCGCTGGTGGTCCTGCAGAGCTCCAGCAACAATCTCGGAGGCGCTGGCCGAACCCCTGTTCACCAGGACGACCATCGGGAACGACTCGGAATTTTCATGTTCGTCGACGAAGCGGAGGTTCTGGTTTTTGACTCGTCCCTCGGTCGAGACGATCAGTTTTCCCTTCTCCAGGAAAAGATCAGATGCCAGGACCGCCTGACTCAGTAACCCCCCGGGGTTGTTCCGCAGGTCGAGGATTAGGCCGCGCATCCCTTGCTCATTCAGCTCCTTGAGCGCCTCCTCCAGGTCCCGGGCAGTCCGTTCCTGAAACGAGGCCACCCGAATGTAGCCGACCCCGGCTTCGAGAAGATCCGACGCGCGAACACTTTTGACCTCGATAATGGCGCGAGTGATGGGTACCTCAAAGGCCTCCTGGCCCTCTCGGAGGATCGTGATGATCACCTCGGATCCCTTGGGTCCCCGGAGCTTCCGGACTGCTTCCAGCAAGGTCATGTCTTTGGTCGGCTCATCGTCGATCCGGATGATGCGATCTCCCGCCTGGATCCCGGCGCGCTGTGCCGGGGTCTCATCGATGGGCGCCACCACCGTCAGATGGTGGTCCCGCACCGTGATCTCGATCCCGAGCCCGCCGAAGCTTCCTTGCGTTTCGACCTGCATCTCTTTATAGACGTCGGGGGTCATGAAGGAGCTGTGGGGGTCGAGCGTGTCCAGCATTCCCCGGATTGCCCCGTAGATCAGGTCCTGGGAGTCGGTAGACTCGACGTAGTTGTTCTGCACAAGCGTGAGGACCTCGGTGAAGACCTTGAGCGTGCCGTAGGCTTCCTCCGTCGCCACGACCCGGTGGTGGACACCGCTGATCACGATCACCACGGTTAAGAGTCCGAAGATCAGAATGACTCGTATCCGCCCTGCAAGCTTCCCGGAGAGCATCGTCGGAACCTCCTGTACACGCACTTCGTTATCTGTCTGGGATGACCCGTCGAGGATGCTATGAGTATACCACAGCGCGGGCGGTACGCGAAAAACTTCAGTGTCGAGGCGAGAGCCAAACGAGGGGATCCTGCGGGTTTCCCCGGTGGCGCAGTTCAAAGTAGAGCTGGGGACCCTCGAGCGATCCGGTCTCCCCCACCCGCCCGATGACTTGGCCGG
>JAAXQN010000118.1 GCA_012974305.1 Candidatus Methylomirabilis sp.
TCAATTTGTCAGAAGGAATTTATCTAACCCCTTATCAGGGGAAGCATGACACCGGGACGACGGATAGTCTCCCGGCCCACTTCAGGCACAATCGGCGGCGCACCAAACACTCAGACGCCCTCTCAGGCGGAGCACGGCCCGGGAGGGCCTTTTTATTTTTACTCTAAAATAACAGCGCGAATGGAGGAATCGTCATGACGGCCCCCGAGCTGGCATTGGTTTCGACCACGATAGGCATCCTAGGGTTCTTGCTTGGCCTGATCGCCGAATCCTTACGGCCGTGACACTGTGCCCTGGGCAGTATCAGGACAGCAGCGGGAAGCGTGAGGATGGAGAAAATGGGAACCATTGTGGAGTACACTGACGAGAAGCCACGGCTCAACATGTATCCAAAGCGCATTGTTTCTCCCGGGAAAGGAAAGGCCTGTTGTGCCCGGAAAATGGAGCAGATCGGCGGCATCGAGCGCGAGGGGGAGCGGTTATATTTTTACCGCCGGTGCAAGGTCTGCGGGTACACCGTCCGTCACTTCCTCTCAGCCCCGCCTCCCGATCCTGCCGGCGGTCAGTGGGAAGATGGGTTGAACTACCTGCTCAAGCTGGTCGGATAGAGAACTTTTTGCCCGACTTTCCAATCTATGCCCTCCTCAGACACGGGTGAGCCGAAAGCAAAATTGATCGGCACGCGGGCGCTGCTCGTACGTTGACCAAGGGCTCATCCTCGGTTATGCTTCAGAACGGGGCGCATGCCGGGTCCACTTGATTTGGTGGTGCGCTGGGATTCGCGAGCCCAGGCCCGCACGGAGTTGTGGGAGCATCCTCCGCGTTCATCGCATCATGGGCATTCGGCGCATCATACCGGGGCCGCGGCCGCCATGCATTCGCAGGACATGCTGTCCCGCCGCCTCCTCGCGGCGCTGGCGCGCCGAGAGAACGCCGGTATTCAGCGAGGCAACGTAAAACGACAGGGTCCAGAATTCCTCATCGCTCAGGGCACCTTCGTACGATGGCATCGGGGTGCCGGCGAGACCCGTTACCATGGTTCGGTAGATCGATTCTGGCGCTGAACCCCGCTTGGGGGGGCGCGTCAGGTCAGTTGCCTGGATCGGATACCCCCAGTCATCCTTCAGGTCTGTGGCCGAGGGACCGTCGCCTCGCCCTTCCGCCCCGTGACATTTAAAACATTCCGCCATTTGATAGAGCTCTCGCCCCCTGGCAATCAGCTCGGGCGTCCGGGGGGGCGGCTTGGGAATGGGAACAGGTGCTTGTGGCTTCTCCCTCTCAAATCGTTCGGAAAAGGTCTTGAGGTAGGCGACAACCGCCCAGCGCTCACCTTCCGGTAGAAACTCCTGTCCGATCATCCCGGTCCCCCGGAGTCCACGCGAGACGGTTTCAAAGAGGTCCGCGTCGGTGGGCAGGGATCCGGTCGGGGTCGAACGGAACTTGAAATTTCCCGATCGGAAGTCCCTTGGTTTTATCCTTAGCATCATGGAGGGCATACCCCGGCCTCCGCCCAAAGTCCCATGACAGATGGCGCAATTCTGCTCATACACCAGCCGGCCTAATTCCAGCGTCCTGTCGTCGGGACGGGGAGGTTTTGTCCCCTTCTCATCGGCAATGGCCCACCCCATCGCCCCGACCAAGGCGAGCCATACCGCAAGCATCAGCATCACGGGAAGGGACCGGCCCCTACAGGCCTTTCCTTTGGTGGAGGGGGATCCGCACCCTGTTGCTGTGCGAGCTATGTTATCGCGACCATACTTACGGATTGAGTTCCTGTGCAGCATTTGGCTCCTCACTCCTCTGGCTCCGAAAGGATACGCACATCTCGACGCAGGCGCTGGAGAGCTTCCTCGTCGGTACCGGGGTAGTAGCCTCGGATCCGCGCCTCGCGGTCCACCAGGACAAAACGGGAGGTGTGGATAAACCGTTTCCCGCTCTCCCCATGATGCGCAAACACAGGCGTGGGTGCGAAAAGCCGGCGCTCTACTCTCTGCCCCGGATCGACCAGGCTCAGGCGGAAACCCTCTTGGGCCAGACGGTAAATCGCATCTTTTTCCCCGGTCAGAAAGAGCCATCGGTTCGGATCGGCCTCGTAGCGATCTGCGTACTCCTTGAGGACGGGCGGGCTGTCGCGCTCTGGGTCAACGGTAATGGAGACGAGGCGGAGGTCGCGTATGTCCTCAAGGTCACGTTGGACCCGTGCCATGTTCGCCGTCTGCAGCGGACAGGTGTCGGGGCAGTGGGTATAGATGAAATTGGCGATCCATACCTTGCCCATCAGATCATCTCGCGTCACCGGCATCCCGCTCCGTTCGATCAGAGAGAACGGGGGCACGGTGCCGAAGACCTTCAACCCTTCCAGCGGGTGCCCGTCTGTGCTCCCGACATTAGCCCTCGAGCCCAACCCCGTCCACCACCCTAGAGCTGCGACGAAGGCAACGCCGACCGTGAGTCCTGCCCAAAAGATCCATCGAGATAGCTCTGTTCCTGCCATCCTACCGCTCATTGAAATCAGTCGACTCCGACCCCGTTGATTCGCAACACACCAGCAAGCCACCGAGTTACCGGTCTCATGGGGCCTCCATTATACCGCCATTGGGGTTTTCACCCCTCTGTCCTCACCAGGGGGCATTCGTTGTCGGGAAGTGTGACGTAGTTCATACGGCCTTCCCGAGGCCGCAATGGACTAGCGTCACTTTCACTCTTCGTCTGGGGGTGCACCCGGTGTAGCCGCCTCGGGACTCTCGAAGGCGGCTGGGGGGGTTCCCCCCAAAGCTGCAAGGATTTGCCGATTGAGCTGGACCAGCTCATCCAGTCGCTGGAGTCAGGGTCAGCCGCTAGCCATTTGCTCCTTCATCTCTTTCATGCCACCGCTTCCCATTGCTGTCATCATATTCCGCATCATCCCCAACATCATCTGTGGCATGATCTTGGGGATAGCCTTCGTGGCAAGAACCGCAAAGAGCCCGCCCCCTACCGCACCCAGTGCAACGGCAAATCCATAGCCCTTCTTGTTAGAGTCCATGTCAGGCATCTTTCATTACTCCTTTCTCACTCGGAGCCACTCCAAGGCAGATGAGCTATCGCGTCTCTCGGTCCGATATTCCTTCAGACGTGTACGCCGCCCCGCGAAACCGATTGTGGTGTGCAACGGCTTCGGCTGCCGTGATCTTCCCTACGGAGCCTATTCCACTTCGGACGCTTTTCCTGGAGCAACCTGGACGGCGGAAATCGATATTTTTCCCTCGCGGACGAGCCGGCCAATGAAGTGCATCGTGCTCTCCGGGCTGATCTTCAGTTGGGCGGCGAGTTGATTGAGATCCATCTGGCCTCGCTCCTTGAACACGGCCTGGATCTCTTCCTCAACACTCCGTGCCCATTCCTCGAAGAGCCCCCGGACCTCCGGGGTCGCATAGGCCGCCATCTCGGCCGACTTGGAGACCGAGGTCATCATCGCCTGGCACATCGCCATCGGGTTAAACTCTTTCATGCCCTCCATCATCTTCTGCATCATCTGCTGCATCATGGGCGGCATGCCCATCCCTTCCGGCATTGGTGGCTTCATGGTCTTCACCTCCATTCTGGTGTCCTCGGTGCCTTAGTATCCCTCGCCTGACTTCCGGATCTCGGCCTTCAGTTTGGCCACTTCTCTCAGGTCGCAGTCCATTTCGACATCGTACCTCACTTCCTTCGCCCCCCCATCATCCGACACATCATCCCCCAGGACGGCCACTGGAAGTGTGTGGTACCCTTCCCGTCGCTGAGGATGGCACCGTACCTCGCGCTGGCCTCCAACAGGTTTATTAG
>JAAXQN010000123.1 GCA_012974305.1 Candidatus Methylomirabilis sp.
TATCCGTCTATTTTCAGGTTGGAGACTGGTTAGCAAACTAAACGAATTTTATGAATGAAAGGGACGGTTCCGGTAAATTCCTATGACGCATACGATCCGAAATGAAGCCTAAGAGCTGCAATCGAAAATCTTAAAAGGCTAACACAAATCAAGGCGAATCACTTCGATTCAAATGGAAGCAATACGTGAGGTTTAGTAATTTTTCTGATCTGTCTCAACTTCACGACCATGTGGGGAAAACACATGACAGCAATTATTTTAACAACCGTATTCATGGTCTTCTTTGTAGTGACGTTTGTGGCGTGGAGGCGGTACCTTTGGGTGGCGGAGAAGGTGCCGCACGGGCAGGCGGACACCTGCCTATACAGCTTGACGGATGTCTTTGGCGACCGCCACCTCGTGAACGTACCGCATCAGGAAGGAATCCAGTGGCTCACAGATGTCTTCAGCCGCTCCGCCGAGAAGTACCCGGATCTCACGGCCTTACAGATTCCCCACACCGGAGAGTCCCTGACCTTCGCTGAGCTCGACGCGCGGGCCGAAAACGTGGCCGCGGCCCTTTCTCCCTTCCTCACGGGCCCGGACCAGGTCGTGGCCGTGGCCATGTCGCAGGACAACTGGCAAATCGTGGCCTCTCACCTCGGCATTCTCAAGGCTGGCGGTACCATGATGTTCCTCGACACCGCTTTGCCCGAGGCCCTGATCACCCACATGCTCAAGGACGCACAGCCGGTGGTCATTCTCACGCAGGGTCAAGACAAGTTCCGCGACCTGCCGACGCTCGACATCCTGACGTTGCCGGAGAGAATGCCCCGAAGCGAGCCGCCGCCCTGGCTGGACGACCCCACGCAGCGCCTTGCGACCATCTTCTACACGAGCGGAACCACCGGGATGCCCAAGGGCGTGGAGTGCCCGCACGCAGGCTACGTGAACCTGGCCCTGAGCTACGCCGATTATTTTGATCTCATTCCGGGTATGGACGCGACCTCGCTCACTTCGTCGCTGGGATACGACGGCAGCATCTCCGAGATGTACAGCGCCTGGGTGTCAGGTTGCGCTGTGGTCATGCTGACCAAGGAGCAGATACGGTCCGGCCCAGACCTCGTCCCCGTTCTCCGTGAAGCTGAGGTCACTGTGCTCTTCTGTCCGCCAGTGCTGCTTACCACCCTCACATCAACCCCCGAGCTTGATCTCCCCTACCCGCTGTGCCGCTACGTCGTGCCGGCGGGCGAAGCCTTCCCCGCCACGCTCGTGGAGCCCTGGACGCGTGGCAGACGGCAGATCATCAACACCTACGGCCCTACAGAGGCGAGCACCGACACAAGCCGCCAGAGCTTGCGGCCGGGGGAGCCCATCACCATAGGCTCGCCCTTCGCCAACGTCACCTACGTCATCCTCGAGGTCGATCAACTCCGCCCACTGCCCCACGGGGAGGTCGGCGAGCTTTGCATCGGTGGGGTACACGTTGCGCGGGGGTACCGCAACTTGCCGGAGCAAACCGCCCAGAAGTTCATCACGCACCCTCGGTTCGGCCGCCTCTTTCGCACCGGGGATAAATGCAAAATCGACATCCGGACGCAGCGCGTGCACTTCCTCGGCCGAGTCGACGCGCAGCTCAAGGTGCGCGGGCACCGCGTCGAGATACAGGCCGTTGAGGACATCCTCCAGACGCAGCTCAGGGAAATCGAGGCCGCTGTGCTGGACTACCAGAACCAAGAGCTGGTCGCCTTCGTCGCCGCGCCGTCGGTCTCCGAAGGCGATATCTCGGTGGTCGCTCCAGCACCGGCGGAGTGGGCTGCCCGGGTCACGGCGACCCTGGCCAGACAACTTCCAGCGCCGTCGGTCCCGACGAGGATCTTCCTGGTGGAAAAATTCGTCATGAAGCCGATGTCCGGGAAGATCGACCGGGGGTGCTTGCCCAACCTGTCTCATCTGCTGACAAACGCCGAGCCGGAAGCGGAGGACACCTGTAGTGGCTCACCGACCAGCACGCAGGACACAGAGGCGGGGAAATCCAAACCGCCCGGCACCGATGCGGGCGTGGAACCGGGCTGTGAGGAGGTGCTGGCGATCTGCAGGGCCGTGTTCGAAACCTCGTTGGGATGGGACGATGTATTCGCTGACAATGGTGGGCACTCGATCGTCATCGCACGACTGGCGCAGCGCTTGCAGGCCGCAGGATGGGTGGTGCCGGTCCGGGCGCTACTCAGTGACTGCGACACCCCACGAAAGGTGGCCAATCGCCCGCGGGAGCTCCAGCAGGCCTCCGAGGCCCCCACGGCTGTCGCGAAATCCGACCGAAACTGTACAGAGCGTGATGAGACAGCGGCAAGGGTGCTCTCTGTAAGATATTTCACCATCCTGCAGGTCCTGTTCCTGTCGTTGCTGTACTCCCCCCCCTTGATCGGTTTTCTGGGGCTCGTCGCTTTCGCGGAAATCGGCGAGTTCTTCATAACCGCGCACCTCTGGGAGTTCATTGGCGTCGGCTTCTTGATGTACTTGTTTGCCCTTGTCTTGCCCTTCGCCAACCTGCTCTGGGTCATGGTGATCAAGCTCTTCATGGGTGGTGACATCTACAAGAACAATGTGACGCCGGGTGTGTACCCCAAGTGGAGCAGAATGCATCTGCGAATCTGGTGTATCTGGCGGCTGGAAGCTTCAGTGCTCCGCCCCCTGGGCACGATGTTTCGCAGCACTCCGCTTATGGCCTACGCGTTGCGGCGGCTTGGGGCGACCGTGGGTGACAACCTTCACTGCGCGCACGAAGTGGAGTTCTCCGGACCGCTGGACCTGCTCTCCACCGAGGACGATGTTACCATCCAGACCGGAGCCTACATACACATGTCGAGGTGGGTGGGGCCGGAGTTGCATATCGGCCCTGTTCACCTCGAGAGCGGCTGCAAGATCGGAATGCGGGCAGCCGTCGCCAACCATGTGACGGTGGGCCGCGGCACCTGGATCACTCCCTTTACTCCCATCCTCGGCGACGTCGGTTCGGAGGAGATGTGGGAAGGAGCCCCGGCGCGATTCAGTGGCCGTTGCACGGAACTGAAGCGTACGGCGAGCAGCTGCCAGTACGCGTACCCGTTCTGGTTCATGGAGACTCTCAACATCTTGATGCAGGTCTTCCTGGACTTCTGGCTCCTGGTGGTTCCCACCGCCGCGGTCACCTGGTTCGCCGTCACCTTCATACCCGTCAGAGAAACAGAACTCGCCAGTGAATACTTCAAGATAACGCCGCTGCACGAGATTGTCTGGCACATGGGCCTCTACGCGCTCATCACCACCTGGGTCACAGTCGTCCTGATCTCAGTGCTGGGCTGCCTCTTTCTGCGCTGCACGGCCGCCTCGCCGGGCCTGTATCCCTCGCGCGGGCTCAAGGGCGCTCTCCTCATGTACAGACTGAAGAAGATGAACCAGATCCAGCGCCTGTGGACCTGGACCATCACTGGGCAATACCTGCGCGCACTCGCTGGCCTGCACTTCCCGCGCCTGGGTGCCTCGGAGTGCGACGTCATGTTCAATCTCGTCCCGGAGCTTGCCAGCGCCGACTCCCTGGTGTTCTGGTCACATGGCTGTTTCACGAACATGCTCGATTATGGCGCCGAGCACTTAAAGCTTCGCCAGCTTGACATGCCCGCGAACTTCTTCAGCAGCAACAATTGCGTCGCTGAGTCGGGGCACTTTCCGACCAATTTTCTGCTGGGGGTCTCCACGCCAGGGAATGACATACAGTTCCGGCGCCAGATGCGTTCGCGGCTCGGCAAGCCTATCACGGTGGCGGGAAACCCGCCAGTGAGATTCGC
>JAAXQN010000054.1 GCA_012974305.1 Candidatus Methylomirabilis sp.
CTGCCGATTATCCGGACGTCGGTCGATCATGGGACCGCTTTTGACATTGCCGGCAAGGGGACGGCCAGCCCCCGAAGTCTCCTCGAGGCGCTCCGGTTAGCAATCCGGATGTCCAGACATAGAGGATCTCGTCGGTGAGAGTGCTACGTGGAATCACGCTCTCGGTTCCGATCCTGCTCCTTTTCTGGTCGGGATCGGCGCAACCTGCCTCGTTTACAATCCGCAAGGTGGTGGCCGCAGGAGAAAACGCACCTCAGGGAGGAACCTTTACCCAGTTTGATCCCGTGGCGAACACAGGGGCAATCCTCTTCGATGCCCTGGTAAAGAAGGACGAGCCCTTTCATGGAATCTACGTGGCCCGAGGTTCTGCCCTTTCCCGGATAGTTGCCACAGGTGACCCCTCTCCCCTCGGAGGAACATTTATCGAACTGAGCTCGATGGCCCTGAACCGCCGGGGGACGGTGGTCTTCGTTGGGTCGGCCCTGGGCGGGGTTCCGCAGGCGATCTACTTCACGGGAGGGACCAAGCTGAAAAAGGTAGTGGCGGTCAATGATCCTGCCCCGGGCGGAGGTGTCCTGCGAGAGATCAGTCACGTGACGCTCAACAACGGCGACGCCGTCGCCCTTGCGGCACGGGTGGAGCATGGCAAGACGCCCAGGGTCCTTCTCCTCGCCTCGGGGGGTGTCCTCGAAAAGGTGGTGGGGGCCGGTGATCCGACGTCCGTCGGAGGTCGATTCACCGAGTTCATGAATCTCGCGATCAACAGTCAGGGGGAGATGGCCTTTGAAGGGAGAGTCCATGGAGGCAGCGCCCCCTCGGGAATCTTTGTCGGCTCAAAGTCGGGCGTTCGGAAGGTGGCGGTCGTGGGAGATCCGTCCCCCGTCGGGGGAATCTTCAATCACCTGGCCCTCCCCTTGCTGAACGATCATGGTGATGTCCTCTTTTGGGCTTCCCTGGAGGGAGGCGAAGTCCCGGCCGGCCTCTTCCTGGCGTCGGGGGGGACCATCAAGAAGGTGGTGGCGAGGGGAGACCCCCTACCGGGCGGAGGTCGGCTCTCTTTTATCGGACTGAGCTACTCATTCAACGGGAGCGGCATGGCAGCCTTTGAAGCCGCCATCACCGGGGTAGAGGCGAGCACAGGAATCTTCCTGGCCCAGGACGGAACGGTCACCCCAGTCGTCCGCGTGGGGGACCCGACTCCGCTAGGGGGACGCTTTACCAATCTGACCGCACCCGAAGTCGGCCCTGACGGCGCCGTGGCCTTCGCAGGCGGCATAGAGGGAGGGCAGGCTGCATCCGGTCTCTTCCTTGCTGTCCCTACCGAATAAATAGCTATCAGCAATCAGCCGAACCCACCTTCGTGTGTCTTTCCGTTGTTCGTATTTCGGAAGGGGGAAATTTTAGGCCGAAAACCAGGAATCTTACGACTTTGTTGGAGGAGAATTCTGTGTCGCGAGGGAGAGAAGCCATGTCGACTTTGATGGATCCTTCCGGTGTGCTCGAAGCCGGCCCGCCTCCGGACGCTCTGGATCGGAATAAACAACTCTCTTCACAAGAACAACGCTCACCACCACAAGCGGCGTCACGTATCTGTCACCTTACCGCTTACCGGCTAAACTGCATTGCAGTACTGCTTCTTGCGTTCCTTCTCGCGCCTGCAATGCCTGTCCACGCCAATCCCGCAGCGGGCGCTGAAAGTGAGCCGGCGGATGTCGTGACGGTCCAAGACACCACGCTGCGGGGCCGGGTCGTCCGCCTCGGCCCGGACGGCATCCAGTTCACCACGATCTACGGCAAGGGAAAGCTCTCGATCTCGTACGACGCCATCGAAAGAGTGGTGACGCAAGGTTCGTACCGCATCCTCTACGGGGACGAGGAGGAGGAGGCCCGCGGGCGGTTACTCGGTATCGAGGACGCGCACCTGCTGGTCGGCGAGGACCGGAACTCTGCCGAGCGCATCCCGGTCAAGGACATCGTATCCGGTGTGTCTGCGCAGACCTACGACGAATCGTTCATGACCCGATTGCGGACCAATTACCGGCACTGGAGCGGGTCCCTCGACCTCGGGTTGAACTTCGAGCGGGGCGCCGTCGACAAGGACAAGATTGCGGTCGGCTTGGATGTTGAGCGGCGCAAGAAACCCACGCGCTTTGCCCTCAGCTTCCGCTATGCGTTCGAGACCGAGCAAAAAAGAGAGGGCCCGGAATTGACGACCAAGGACGAGTTGAGCGCCTTTCTCCTTGGGGAGTACGACCTGTGGGGTGATTGGTACCTCTTCGGCCTGCCCGCCGTGGACCGCGACGTCCCCCGTCGCATAAATATCCGGACGTACCCGAGCGCGGGGATCGGATATCGGCTCATCGATACCAAGACTGGTCTCTTCCAGATCCAGGGTGGCTTTGGATACGTGTTCGAGGACTTCGAGATCTTTGGAACAAACTCGTACGCAAGCGGGTCCATCGGAGCCGAAGGCCGGTACCGTTTCGGCCACGGAATAGTGTTGGACGGACGGCTCCTGTATTATCCTGGAATTCCGAACCCGAGAGATGAATGGCTCTTTCGGTGGGAGGCGAACCTCACGATCCCCCTCGTCGATCCCCTCGCACTCAGGTTCCGGATCAATCAGGTCAACGACAACAACCCGTCGCCGGACGTGGGGAGTAATAAGTGGACGACCACGCTCGGGCTGGCAGTGCGGTTCTGAACCGGCTTGCTTCGACCCAAGTACCGGGGCATGGGGGATTACCCCTAGGCAAAGCATAGAACTTTCCCCGATACGAAAAACAGGTTCGTCCCTGATTGTCGAGTGGAAGGTTTCTTGGTATTTAAGAGAGCCTATCTTAGGGTTGTGGCTCGGATCATTTTGGGGAGGTGATGGTCATGGTGTGGATCAGGAGATTTCATCGCGGTTTATTCCCTGTCTCTCTGTTATTCACGGTGCTTTTGCTGGTAGGGATATCCAGCTCTGCGGCGCAAGGGAAAGAAGCTGCGCGGGGCATCACGCAGGAAGAGCTGCGGCACGAGATTATGAGATTCGCCGGTCGTTCCGGAGAGCGGGTTGATGACGCCTACTTCAAGCTCGAAGAGGGTTTCAAGACACCCAAAGCCCGCCGCGCCGCGCTCGAAAACATCAGCGCCTACGTGACATCCGCCCTGGACATCGCGATCGGCCCGAACCCCGAGGTCGACATGCTGGACATGGTGGTGTTTGTGACGCTGACGCGAATCGTCGTTGAGGAATACTGGGTCCCCAAGGTCTTTGGAGACGAGGCCAAGATATTGGTCGAGGTGTTCCGCAGTAACGAGGCAGAGATCTGGTCCATCGCCGGCAAGGTGCTCACGCCACAGCAGCAGCAAGAGTTGCGTGTTTTAATCCGGCAGTGGCGCGATCGCGACCCCGACCGGGTTTACGTCGAGGCCGCCCGCTTCGGCGACTTTGCCTGGTTTATGGGGGAGTCCGAGCTCGCGAAGGCGCAAGAGGGGAGCGGTTTTCTCGGTGTCAAAGGGGTGACGCGCGAGGTGAGCGAGGCTCGGATGCTGGCCGAGCGGGCCATGTTCTACGCCCAGCGAGTGCCATGGATTGTGCGCGGTTTGGTGAGGCTACTGTTGCTCGATGTCGCCCAGGCCCCAGAAATAAATCAGGTTATGGCCGACACCAGCACGCTCGCGAAGGCAATGCACCAAACGGCCAAAATGACTGAGGAACTGCCCGAACTGATCACCGAGCAACGCGAGCAGATTATGAAGCAAGTGACGGCAGAGCGAAAGGCGGCAATTGAGCAAGTGATGGAGGGCGTGGCGACACAGCGCACGGCGACAATCAACGAGTTGACCGAGTTGATGACAGGGCAGCAAGAGGGCAAGATGCCGCTAGTCAGCGTGGTCGTCGACCGGGTCGGAGATGAAGGTCAAGAGATTATAGACTACTCCTTTCGTCGAGCTGTCATGCTGATCTTGATTTTCTTCCTGGCGATGCTCGCTTATCGATTTGTGTCCGTGAGACTGATCGGATCCGGACAGGCGCGAGGGGCCTGAACTCGCCCCCCAGCCCGTTTCCACACGTAGAATCGTATTTCTGAAGGCCCTTGACTCCCCCTTGCCTGGTGGGGCATACTTTGCCCCCCATCAGGGGAAGTCCAGATGGAATCCGGACAAGCATAGGCGGCTGAGATCTGATTTGCGAGGGGAAGGAGATGGCGACCCAATATTACTTCATCAGCGATATGCACATCGGGGGCGAGGGCCCTCTGGACGAATGTGAATTCGAGAATGAGCTGATCGACTTCCTGAAAATGCTCGAAAACGAGCCGGGCAACACCGAGCTGATCATCGTCGGCGACGCCTTCGGATTGTGGGAGCTCACCGAAATCGAGGGGGTCGAGAAGCTTAAAACGATTGTGAGGTCGCACCTGGCGCTCTTTGAGCAGTTCAGACGGACGGGGGCAAAGATCCCGATTACGCTGATCCCGGGCAATCATGATTATGATCTGGCCTGCGATCCTGAATACATTCCATTATTGAAAGAGTATGGCATCACCCTCGAACCGAAGATCGCGATTACCAGAGAGATCCTGGGACGACGCATCTGGATTGAACACGGCAGCCAGCACGACGAAACAAATGCCTTTCCCGACTTTGGCAACCCCCATGCGGTGCCGTTCGGGTGGTTCGTCGTGGATTCTGTCGTGAACCGCGCCGGCAAGTCTTCGGACTATGGGAGGGGGAACTGGCTGAAGGACATACAGTCCGTGCACCCCATGGAAGCGCTTCCGCACTGGGTATTCTCGAACTACATTTACCGGGAGATGGCTCCGATGTTTCGGTATGCGTTGTTGCCAATTGCCGTGTTCCTCACCCCCCTTGCGGTGCTGATTGCGGGATTTAATGCGGAGGAATATGGCCTGATTTCGACGACCTTTTTCACGGACCTGGGCAACTATCTTTTGAACATCGGTGGGTTCTTTGGCGGGGTGGTGTCCTCTTTCATGCTCATCAACGCGTGGATTATTACCACTGCGGCGCTGGCCGCGATCCCGATCTATCTGATCTATCGGGATATCAAGCAGACCTTGTTGCGGTACGGCATACAAAAGCCCTCCGAAATCGTTGGACAGAAAGGCCAGCACTATGTCGAAGCGGCGCGCAAGGTGTTTATGGAGGACCCGGGCGTGGCCGCCTATATCTACGGCCATACGCATGCCCCCTCGCTGACCAAGGAAGGGGACCACTTCATTATCAACACCGGTAGCTGGCTCAAGCGACTGCACACCGTGCGGGCGCGGCTGCGGTTTATGCCCGACGTCTACTGGCCCTCCTTCGAAATGAGCTATTTCAAGATCCACGACGTCGATGGCCGACTCGCGATCGACTACAACGCGTGGCCGATCGAAACCAAGTTGAAATTGACCCCGGTGGAGCGAATTTTCACATTCGGACGCCGAAAGACAGACGAGGTCGACATTCCTGAACGCGTGTACATCGACCCGCCACACGAAGCGATGAGGGACAGCCCGGCGACCGCCTAGAGGAATTAAAAGGTTCCTGACACCTTTTTCTCACCCTCACGGCCCCTGAGTCCGCAAGATCTCCCACAAGAAAGGTGGTAACCTCCGCGGGACCAATAATTCTCCATTACTACAAATTAGCTTCGTTGGATTCGCTATCAAAAGAGAAACTATGCCACTACTCAAACAGCCACTCAGGGGGAAAAAGACCATTCAAACGTGTACGCAAGTCTGGCGACAAATATTTGAGCCCCACCTGATATGATGCGTTCATCCACCCAAATCCTTCAGTGGTGATGTGCTCGAATTCAGTTCCCACATTGCCATATTCGGCAAAGACCTCATGGGATCGTTTGACTACATCCAGCTTTTCTGGAACTGTGCCGTTATAATCTACCGAGTTCCTCGTAATGGTAAAAAGCCAACGGTAGATCAGCCTCTGCGCAACGGTCTCATACCCGTAGTTCAACAATCCTTCCCAAGCCAGCATCTGATGTGGCACCCAACCATTCGGGTAATCCCATTGCCTGGCTGGCCGCGTCACCGAAATGAACCCACCCGACTTCTCAGACGACCCAGCAATACCTCCTGGCATCTCCAGTAACGGCAGAGCCTTGTTCACAAGGGCCTCAGCTTGTTCCTTTGTTGCTACCTTTGCCCACAAAGGATAAAAGGTTGTCGCGCTGACAAATGCATAACGCTTTTTGTTCACAAAGTCGTAATCGAAGAACATGCCTGCTTCTTTATCCCAAAGGAGTTGGGTCATCAGCTGCTTCCGTTTCTCCGCACGGGCATACCATTCCCCGCTCATCTCCTCCGACCCATCCTCCATCTTCAGCTTTCCACCAAATATCTTCTCGATGGTTCGCGCGATATCTATTTCAGTTCTATACAGCAGGGAATTGAGATCAACTGTCACGAAATCCGCACAACGATCCCCATGCCACTCCCATCGGTACGTCGTGTCGTGCCCCGATTCTCGAATACACCGGTCGTGTACGAAGAACCTATCGAGTTCGGGAATCGTGAACTCGCCCGCTTTGTACTTTTGTTCGAATGTTCGGACGTCCAGATTGTACTGCTCAGCATAGGGTCTGTAAATCGCATCAAAATGTCCCTTTTCAACCTCTGGAGAAGGGCCAAGCCCCTCGCCGTAATAGCGGCTGAGTCCAGTCTCGGTCAGACGCGGTTTACTCATCCAGACGGTGTAGTACTCCTTGATCGCTGCACGAAACACATGCTCAAGCCACGTTTGTGCCTCGTCCTTCTTTGGGAGATGTTCATAGACAGCTAACCCCATAGAGGTCAGAAACGGCGGTTGCGTCCTCGTCAAGTAATAGGTGCGGTTAGCGTTCAGAATTTTCCCGTAGTAGATGAGCTCATACACCAAATTGTCTGTTAGGGCCATGGCAAGGTCGACTCTCTTATCCTCCAACAACCCAAGGACCTCGAAGTAACTATCCCACCCATACATTTCGTTGAAGCGGCCACCAGGGACAACAAAGGGGACGCCTACGTAGGCCCCACTTGGGGTCCGGTCCAAGGCAAGGCTTAGAATTCCATGTTTGCCTTCAAGCCCACGGACATATTGTGGAGTAATCGTGGCTGGCAAAGGTTCGACTCGCAATTTCAATTCTGGCCTCTGTTTCGCGAGCTTAGAGAAATACCTAAAAGCCTCCGGGTCACCCTCCGGGACATAGAGGTAGCGGAATCCACCCGTGGTGATTTTCTCATCACTCAAGAGGTGGTTAATTCCATCCTCATCAATCCTTCTTGTAAGACTATTCCAATAGAGGTCACCAATGAGTCGTGAGATTCGGTGAACAGGTTTTTCAAAGACCATCTCAAAGTCGATCGGAGCCACCTCAGATCCAGCTCTTTGCTTCACACTCAGTTCCTGAAGCAGGTTAGATAAGTAGTAGGTACCATCAACTTCGTAGCGCTTTCCGTTCGTGGCGATGAGCCAAAACCGCTTGTCACCACGCCCCTTGCCTTTCACGTACGTGTCATCAACAGTGATTTTCTTATCGCTATCTGTATCCTCCTCCGCAATCAATCGATCTAAGTTCTCCTGGACATTTACCATTACCGGGGTTCCTTCTTGACGAACGGCATCAGCCTGGTCAGCTGCCAGGACAAAGGAAGTAGGGCCAAGCAGGACAAGAAAATAGACAACTGCAATAAGGAAATTCTTGTTGTTACGAGGCATAGTCTTCCTCCCTAGGACGTGGCTTGCACTTCGCCCTGGTACTGGAAGAGCTGCTTGAACCGATCCCACCACTCTGCACCCAGCACGTAAAACGACGCGATAAAGGCCGCCCCGCCACCAAAGAACAGCGCGAGGAACGTTGTGCCTTGCTCCTCGAAGCCTAATCCAAAGACGATAGGAAAAGGATTTTCCACGGTCGTTCGGGAATAGGCGACGAGGACCAGTGTCAACGCGGCGTATATGGCGACAGAGTTAAAGGCCAAAAGCCCGACCCCGATGCGGTGTCGCGTCCGGCTGATTGGTCCCTCTGTGGGCTTCAAGAAGCGGAAGAGCTTTGCCTTTAGCCGTTTGAACCCCTCTTTTCCGAGGAAGAAGATGCTGCCCGTCGCGGCGATCTCGCCGGCAACAATGATCGCGCCAACGATACCAACATCCACCCCAAGTATGGGAAGCAGGGGGGAGCTTGCGACTATGGCATTGCCGATGATGAACAGGGTGAGCCCGACACGATAACGCCAGCTTGACATCGTCTGCAGCGCTGCGCCACCGGTTTGTGTTTGATGCATACGTTTTCCCCTGTGTTTGACTTGCCGAAACGGAAACAGGTTCCGTTATTTCTTGCGGTTAGACGCGGGAGAGACACTGAACATAAAAGTGGGATGTGTCAAGGACTTTTCACAAGAACTAAAGCACCCCGGACGGTCAGAAGCAAAGGGGGAATAGGACATTGGACGCGGAACTGGGCGACACAAGAGAGAAGTGAAGGCGTGGGCGCGATGGAAAAGGAAATCCTGGTTGGAAAAGACGCGAGATACGATTGGTGCCTTCTTCTTACTGAACCCGCTTCCGCCTTGTCAAGGTCTTTCTCCCAAGCGATTGCAGCGATTGCGCCGTAGGCACGGCCATTGGAAACATTGACCCCTTCAGGCAGTTCAGGTATGTTGCTAAAAATACGCACCACAGAAGCGAATCCGGTAGCTGTGAAATAAGGGATGGAGATGCAAAATCTTACGGTAGAGACGCTGGCATTGGCCTTTCTCACCGCCCTGATCACGCCGGCCATCTTGATCCTGGCGTGTGCGAGCCTCATTTCGAGCTGTCTCATGCGCTTGGCCCGGGTCGTGGATCGGGTGCGCACCCTTGCCCAGATGGCTGAGGATATCCGGTTGGGAAGATGTACCGACTGTACGACAGAGCGGCGTCAAGAGATCCATACCGAATTTGATTTTTACCAACGTCGGGGCAAGGTGATCTTGGTTGCCTTGGGCCTTCTGTATGGCACGGTTGGTTTGTTTGTGGCCACCGGTATGGCGGTTGCTGTCGATCTTTTGGTCGACACTCCAGTGGCGTTCGTTCCTGTGGTACTGGCCACTCTCGGCATCTCGCTGTTTCTTGTCTCCAGTCTCCTCCTGATGCATGAAAACCGCCTTGCGTTCCGGTCGATGCAGCGCGAGATCCAGTTCGTCCATACGCTGGAGGAGGCGATCTTCGTGGGCCCTGAAGGGACGGGATCGAGTGAAGGAGGCGGGGCGTGATGAATCAAGGGATCCGACCCTCCTCGGCGAGAAGACGGCGAAGTGCCTCCTCGTACTGCTTGTCACCCGTGGGCGGGGGTGTTTTGCGAAGGTAGGCGATCAAAGTATTGTTGATACCGACGCTGGCCAGGAGGTGGTCTCCGACTTTGTACTCGTGTAGGTTCACCCACCCGGGGACCTGAAAACCCGTAGGCGTGAGACCTGACCGATAATTGAGCAGGTGTAGCTCACGATACGTCGGCTCAACTCGGCTGACGAGAACCTCCATCCACCGAAAGGTAAGATCAGAACTGGCAAGCGCCATCGGGAAAGGAGAGGCCAGAATGATCCCGAGGACTACAAAGATACTTTTTGCCAGGTACGAGCGCATGAGTCAAACCTCTGTTTGCAACTTTGCCTCGCTAATGCTGCCATGCTACCCTGACGGAGAGGAGATTTCAAGGGCCGACAAACTCGTCGAGTGTTTTTGTTGATACAATAGGCACCGGTTTCATAATCAGATCAGGCGACAACTTTCTACCGACATAAAGGGAGCAAGCGATGAATGATAAAAAACAAGGGATCCGGATTGTGGCAGTCTCTGGCAGTGTGCGGTCCGGGAATTCCACCTCGAAAGCGCTGGCTCTGGTGATTGACGAATTCCGCAAGCACCCCGAGATTGCGCTCCACGTGATCGATCCTGCCACAATAGATCTGCCGCTGCCCGGGACCGGAGATGGGTCCCCCACAACGCAGATCCTGAAAGCGGCTGTGGCGGAGGCGACCGGCGTGGTCTTGGCGACGCCGGAGTATCACGGTAGCTACAGCAGTGTCATCAAGCTGGTCATCGAGAACCTTGGCTTTCCCTCGGTCATGGCAGGCAAGCCGGTGGCACTCCTCGGGGTGGCCTCAGGGGCGATCGGTGCGATCAAGGCGCTGGAGCACCTGCGCAGCGTCTGCTCCCACATTGGGGCCATCGTCCTGCCGGGCCCCGTCTCCGTGGCAGGAGTTCAAAAAGTGTTCGACGCCGAGGGGCGGTGCCTCGATCCCGCGACCGAGAAACGGATCCGGAGCGTCGCCACGAACTTGATCGACTACATCCACGCTAATATTTGTCCCCGAATAGCACTTGAGGCGATGGTGCGGGGAGTGCCTGAGTAAGATGGTGATTAGTGACTGGTGACAGATGACTCAAGACTGGTAGATTCTGGATGAGAGGCTGAACTATGGAACTTGCTGGATTTGAGAATCCCTTGCGCGAGGGCCTACGCCTCGAACGCACCGCTGAACCCTGCGTGACCGTCATCTTTGGCGCTTCCGGAGACTTAACCAAGCGAAAGCTCGTCCCCGCCCTGTACAGTTTGGCCGCGCAGAACCTGCTTTCCAGCGGGTTTTCCATCGTGGGCAGTGCGCGCACACCAATGAACCACGAGGCCTTTCGCACTGCGATGCGCGATGCCGTCAATCGTTTCTCTGACGCCGGTCCAGTGGACAGCGCTGTCTGGGAAAGTTTCGCGGCCGGTCTGTTTTACACTCCCACCGACCCCAAAAAACCGGAGAGCTACGACAACCTCAGTCAGTTGTTGACCGAAATCGACCGAGAGCGGGGAACCGCGGGCAACCGCCTCTTTTACATCTCAACGCCTCCTAGCCTTTACAGTGACATCATCCGGCTGCTTGGGGCTACGGGCCTGAACCGCTCGAGCAATGGAGGCTGGACCCGCATCATCATCGAAAAACCATTCGGCTATGATCTGCAAAGTGCGCGGGCGCTCAATCGGGAGGTTCTGCAGGTCTTCACGGAGGACCAGGTCTACCGGATCGATCACTACCTGGGGAAGGAAACCGTTCAAAATATTATGGTCCTGCGATTTGCCAACGGGATTTTCGAACCGATCTGGAATCGGCGCTACATTGATCACGTGCAAATCACCGCGGCTGAGAGCCTCGGCGTCGAGAATCGCGGCGGATATTACGAACAGGCGGGGGCCTATCGAGATATGATCCAGAATCACCTGATGCAGGTCCTGGCGCACGTTGCGATGGAGCCGCTCGCGACCATGGAGGCGAATGCCGTCCGGGACGAAAAGACGAAATTGGTGCGTGCGATCCGCCCGATCACTTTCGACGAAGTGGATCAGTTCATCGTCCGGGGACAGTACGGCGAAGGCTCGGTGGGGGGACAACCGGTTGAAGGGTACCGGCATGAAGACGGCGTGAACCCTGAATCGAGGACTGAGACGTACGCCGCCGTCAAGTTCCTCATCGACAACTGGCGCTGGTCGGACGTGCCATTCTATTTGCGATCAGGCAAGCGGTTACCCAAGCGTGTCACAGAGGTGGCCATCCAATTTCGGCGCGCGCCTCATTTGTTGTTCAAGCACGTGGTCAGCGGACATTTCGAACCCAATGCCCTGATCATCCGCATTCAGCCGGATGAGGGCATCTCGCTGAACTTCAACGCCAAGATACCAGGCCAGGCGATTAATATCCGGACAGTCAGGATGGATTTTCAGTATGGGACCTCGTTTGGCAAAAGGTCGCCCGAAGCCTACGAGCGGCTCTTGCTGGATGCATTGTTGGGTGACTCCACCCTTTTTGCCAGGGGTGACATGGTAGAAGTTGCCTGGGAGCTGGCGATGCCTATTCTGGAGGCCTGGCAGCAGCCAGCCAGCAATTTCCCTAACTACCAAGCAGGGAGTTGGGGGCCAAAGGAGGCGGATGAATTGATCGAGCGAGACGGTCGGCGGTGGAGACGGCCGTAAGATGGAGAGCGAGAAGGTCGATGGGGACGGCAGGACTCTTATGAAAAGGAAAGACGAATCACAGGTCTCGCAGAGCGTAAGTGTCCAAGAGATCGAGCGTGACTTGCACAAACTGTGGGAACAGATGGCCGAAGCGACCCACGTGGAAGACCGAGAACCGGTCATGAGGTCGTGCGTCCTGAACTTAATGGTGTATTCGCCTGGCGAGCGTAGCGTCGATGAAGTCGGCCAGATCATGGCTGAAGTAACCACCCAGCATCCCAGTCGTATCATCGTGATACTCCCGCAACATGAAGCTGATGGCCCCCCTCTCAGTGCCTGGGTGACGACTCTGTGTCACCTGTCTGCTGGTGGTCGCAAGCAGGTGTGCTGCGAGCAGATCATGATCTCGGCCGAAGGCGATGGGATAAACCAGTTACCCAGTCTTGTGCGTCCATTGCTGGTCCCCGATCTCCCTGTCGTCTTGTGGTGGCGCGACGTCCCCAGCTTCGAAAGTCGCGTGTTTGGCGAGATGATTGGAACCTCAGACCGCGTGATAATTGACTCAGTTACGTTACCAGACCCTGAGGAGGGGCTAGTTAAGCTCGCCACGCTCATCAATCAGAGAGTGCAATGGACCGCATTCAGCGACCTGAGTTGGTCGCGGCTTACACCTTGGCGTGTTTCTGTCGCCGGATTCTTCGATGTTCCTGAATGGCGTGCTCACTTGGCGCGGCTAAATCGGGTGGAGATCGAGTGCACGCCCGACTACCCCGGTCGTCACGCGATTCCCAGCCAAGCCTTCCTGATCGCAAGCTGGTTAGCAAGCCGTTTGAAATGGAGGCCGACATCAAAGCCTCAGTGGAGCGGGGAGCAAGCGTATCACTTAGGATTAGCGTCAGAGCATGGACCGATCACGATCCGGATAAAGACGACCCCTTCCGCCGAGGGTGCCCAAGGTGGGCTCAACGCGCTGAGGCTGGTCGTCGAGAGCGAGCCGTCGGCGCGATTCGTGGTCTCCTGCTGCGACGATAGCTCTTACTTGCAAACCACGGTGGAGCTGGCGGGCACGAAGGTGGATTGGAAGGTCTTCCCTTTGAGGAACCAGCGTGAGGCGGAGCTCGTCAGTGAGGAGCTCGAAATTCTCGGTCACGACGCCGTGTTTGAGCAAGCACTTGCTTTTTTCGCGGGGGTGCGAATTCAGGGGTAGAGGGGCGTCGGTCGTTTCGATTTTTGCCGCCCGGACAAGGCGTCCTGAATCCTGTTGTTAGGCATGATGAGAGGGAATCGCCGAGAGATTTTGCTATGCCGCGATCCGGAGGAGGTCAGCCAGCGAGCGGCGGACTTGTTTGTGCACTTGGCTGAGGAGGCGGTTTCTTCCACAGGGCGGTTCGCGGTGGCGCTTTCGGGCGGCTCGACCCCGAGGCTGCTTTACGC
>JAAXQN010000059.1 GCA_012974305.1 Candidatus Methylomirabilis sp.
TGAAATCCGTCCACTTTCGCGAGGCATTGGCTGCTCGCAGCGGCGAAAAATGTCAGCGCGGCGCGCTTGATCATGGCAATCCACGGCTCGGTACGGACAAGATGGAAGTAGGCAGGGACGTTAGAAAGAACGTTATAGAAAAAGGCCAGGACGCTATCGAAATAGGTCAGAACGCTCCATGTCAGCGCGATCGCGATCCCCGGCAGGGTGATTACATCGGGGACGATTTGGTGCTCCAGATCGATGAAGGTGACTATCACCAACGCCGTGACAAAGGCGAGCAGAAGGACCGTGTGCCATGTGACCCCGAAACGCAAGACGGTCAAGGCAAAGAGTAATCCCGTGAGAAGCTCTACCACCGGATACTGCCATGAGATCCGGTGTCCGCAGCTCCGGCACTGACCCTTGAGGAAGAGGAAGCTAAGCAACGGGATGTTGTCGTAGGCCCTGATGAGGTCGCGGCAATTGGGACACCGGGAGCGTGGGACGACGATATTCTCGCCGAGAGGGATTCGATGGATGCACACATTACAAAAGCTTCCGACGATGAGTCCCAGGAGACCGCTCACGGTCACCAAAAACGGGTTACTCATCGACGCTCACCCCGAGCTTTTCCAGCTCCTGCTTGATGATGACTCGGAAGGAGAATTGCTCAGCGACATCCAATAATTCCAGCCAGAGCTGGATGGCGATCTCTCGCTGGCCGCTCTGGGCATAAAGCCGAGGGAGGAAGCGCGGGATATACTCCGGCCGTCCCGGGAGCGTATCCGTGATCTTCCACCAGTACAGGGCCTTCTCATAGTCCTTCAGGTCCAGAAAATACAGGCGCCCGAGATCATGGGGCATCTCCCACCGCTCGGGATTGGCGGCGTAGCCCTTTTCGTACAGCGCGATCGCGTTCTCGTTCTGTTTGACCACGTGCAGCAACAGCCCGCCGAACCGATAGGCACCGATGAAATGAGGATCGAGCGACACGGACAAATCCAGAAGGGGGAAAAGGAACTTGTGTTTCCGCTCCCGTTTCTTCTTGGTCATAAGCTCTTTGCCAAACTGCTGGGTGGCCCGGATCCACATGAGATCCGCCACCATGCTCCGGTAGCCAAGGGAGGCATATCGCAAGAAGGTTGGCGAAGGAAGGTAGAGGGGTTCGTCGGGGAGTTCTCTCGTCCCGCCTCGTGCCTCGAGACCCCGCCCCACGAGGATCGACCCTGAAAGGGCCAAGATGAACATGATCCCCCAGAGCAATCCAATCCGCTTCATCGAAAGTCTCGGCGTTGAAAGATCAAGGCAGTGAGAGACAAGAGGGCGAGGGTATAGAGAAGCCCGTACAGGACCGTCATCCCAGAAACTACTTCCCCGAGAGGGAGTCCATGGACCACCTCGGAGCTAATATTGAACCGCCCCAGATTGGGGAGGACGTAGTACAGGCCCCGAATCACCATCCGTCCCAGCGGCCCGGCGTAGAGATCGCCGAAGAGCATCACATCTTCCAGGAGACGACCGATGGCAAAGAACGATAGCGTGAAGATCGCACTCAGGGCCGGGGTTGAGAAAGACGAGAACAGGACTGCAATGCCTGTGATCACCATCAGTTCCAGAAATATCATGGCGCTGGCGGCGCCCAGGCGCCCATCCCACACTCCTTCAACAGAGAAGATGAGGACCATCAAGGCTCCGGTCATGACGGCGACGTTGACAAAGAGGGTGAGGACCAGGCCCAGGTACTTTCCAAGGAGGAACTGCCAGCGGTGGATCGGTTTGGAGATGATGGTGTAGATGGTTCGCCGGTCGATCTCTTTATGGACCAGACCGATCCCGATGAAGACCGCGATGATCACTCCAAAAATCGAAATAAACCCCAGTCCGACATCGCGAACGATCTTTGGCCCCATCCCGGCGCCGATCGTCGCCAGAGCAAGCGTGCTGGCAATCATGGCGATGGCAAAAGCGAGGATCGCATAGAGGACCCGATCCCGGACCGCCTCTTTAAAGGTGTTCAACGCGATCGCCTGGACCTTACTCACGGCCCGCCCCTTCGACCTTGCTCAGGGCTAGTCCTTCCCTTGCTCATAGCTTGCCCCCCTTCGACCCTGCTCAGGGCTAGCGCTTCGACGTTACTCACGGTTGGCCCCCTTCGACCCTGCTCAGGGCTAGCGCCTCGACCTTACTCACGGCCGGCCCCTTCGACTGTGCTCAGGGCGGGCCACCTCCTGAAGGAAATGCTCCTCCAGCGTTGGGCGTTGGGGGAGGACCGCGTGAATCGAGACCCCTCGCCCCACCAAAAGCTCCACGGCCCGGGAGGCGTCCTTCTCCGTCTTGACGGCAAAGAAGACCTTTTCACCTCGCTCTACAGGTGGCCTGATGCTCCACTCTTTGACCTGGACCCAGGCGGCCTCATCGAGACCAGACGCGGTGATCTCGATACACTCGACTTCGCCCCCTAAAAGGTCTTCCAACGGTCCCACGCGGATCAACTGTCCGGCGACAATGATCCCCACCCGGTCACAGATCATCTCTACATCCGGGACGATATGGGTGCTGAAGAAGACGGTCTTTCCCCTGGACTTGAGATCCAAGATCAGGTCCCGGACCTCTTTCCGGCCGACCGGGTCGAGCCCGGACATGGGTTCGTCCAGGACGACCACCTGGGGATCGTTGATCAGGGCCTGGGCGAGCCCGATCCGCTGCAGCATCCCCTTGGAATACTTGCGAAGCTGCAGCCCCCCTGCCTTGGAAAGCCCCACCTTATCGAGCAGCTCCTCGATCCGCTTTACCCGTTCACGGTACGGGATACCAAAGAGCTCGCCGTAAAAGTGGAGAAACTCCCGGCCGGTGAGGTAGTCGTAAAAACTCGGATTTTCCGGGAGAAAACCGACCTTCGCCTTGACCGCGACGTCGGAGACATCCCGCCCCGGGATCCAGGCCCTCCCTGCCGTGGGGTGAATCAGGCCCATGAGGAGTTTGAGGGTCGTCGTCTTTCCCGCGCCATTGGGGCCCAGATACCCGAAGATCTCGCCCTCGCACACCTCGAGGTTGAGGTCGTGAAGCACCCGGACCCGCGTGAGCCAGAAACCGCTCCGGTACTCTTTCGTCAAGCCTTCCGTCTTGAGCACAACCATTGAGACCCCTCCAATAGCGGTTCCACGAGACCGCTCGGCTTACATGCAAAGATCGGGCCTCAGTTGAGGCGTATAACACAGGAGCCTGGATTTGGCAAGATAGGCGGGCAAAGGGGAAGGGGAGCTATGCCATGCGGAGTGGGGCCACAGGAAAAAGAAAAGGCCCCGTCTGTTGGACCGGACCTTACCTCTCATCTCGTTAGGGTATTCCCTCAGGCCGTTAACAGGGATTGGAGATTGGGACGGCCAGCCCGAAGGTACAGCCGAGCATGGTCGAGTTGCCGAGATCGTCTACCCCTATTGCCCCGATCCCATCCCAAGCAACGGGTGTCGCGTCTGCGCCTGCGCTCCAGGACGAGTACACCACATTAGCAGGTCCAGGGTTGCCACCGCCTGTCGAATCGACCTCGTTAAACTGATAGCAGGCTTCGCCAGCCGCTCCGCTGAAGCACGGGGGGCCCGGCGCCCAGGGATCGTTCACCTGGGCCATGTATACTGGAAGCTGAGGAAGAACTCCAGGAGTCGGTTGGGTCCAGAGAAACGTAGGCCCGAGGGCGCCGAAGCCCAGTCCGGCGAACGGCGTCTGGTTATAGTCGCTGGTGACAACCATGGCCTGGGTGGTGATCAGCTTCGTGTCGGCCGCCGCCCGGG
>JAAXQN010000055.1 GCA_012974305.1 Candidatus Methylomirabilis sp.
CTGTACAGTTCAGTCTTGCAGAAGTAGCAGCGGTTTACCGGATTCCCGGCGTAGCGGGGATCGTCGAGCTCATGCGTTTCGACAAGCAGATGGCGCGCCCCAAGCTGTTTGGCCAAACGTTGCGCGGCGGTTTTTTCATCGGGAGCAAGACTCGGGGAAACCGCCGTGAGTGCCACAGCATCCTCCCCCAGAATGCCAACCGATTCGGCGAGCAGGAAGCCTGAGTCCACGCCTCCAGAGAAACAGACCACCACCCGCCCCATTTCCTGAAGGCGGTTACGCAGCTGTGCGACCTTGGCGTCCAGCCTATGCACAATCGCCATCCACTTGGTCGGGGTTGCGTTTGAAATTAACTTTTCAGGACCTCAGCGGCATTCCAAAGCTTGCTTGAGCGAGCTACTTATAATACCGAAACGACCCCGTGTCCAGTTTTATTTCCTCGGGGTGTCCAAATTTCTGATGGGCTTTCAATTAAGCGAAACGCAAGACTCGAAGGGCATTGACGGGGGATATGCCTCAAACGGTGGGGATCACTTGGGACAGTGCAGCCCTCGCTTGCGTGCTCAGTTCGAGCCATCGGACGCTGTGTCGATATCTTCCATTCGTCTGCCGCACACCGACTCCCACGACTTCCGCCAATTCTTCAAAGTCTGCCCCCTCAATCTGCATCAAGACTTCGACCCGAGTGAGGAGGGACAGGCATTCGGGCAGCCAGAGCTGCGCGCCACCCGAGCTGACGTCCTTTGTTTCACCCCTCAGCGCCCGGGAGTCCACGACCGGCCAGGGGCAGCATTCCTAAGCGGGACGCGCCGCCCCCGGCGATCACTCCTGAGGTAGCGCGGGCCTTCCGCACCCGGAGTATGCAACAGCCCCTCCTGGATGAGCCGCTCCTGGGATTCCTCCAGCACACGGAGCAGGTCTGGGAACAGATCAAGAGGCACGGCCACCCCTTCCATTCCTGCCACGGCATCCCCCCCCCGTACAGGGCGCCGGTAGACTCGCACATCGACATGCAGTGCTCCCCTGACCTCCCGGAGCGAAATGTAAATATCTTCCAGCTTCGTGCGACTTACCTGACCCAGTTTCTTCTTCACAGTTTGCCTGCCATGGTCGAACGTCCTTCTGTCCTGCTCACACAGTCCCGTCAGTAGGGGCCATATCCTTCTTGAATTTCTTCGAAGCCTCTTTCACGAGGTGTTCTAGTTTGTCTAAATCAGCAAGCAGGGATTCCTTCTGGTCTGGATCTGGGTCTGGCTCTCGATCTGGCTCCGTCTCGATCCTCGAGGGTCTCCCTTGGGTAACTGACTCGATGTAATCGCTGATCACCTGCCGCATCTCCTCTGGGACGTCGAGAAACTCCAACCCACTGTGGTAGATCACCTCTCGCTCCCCATCCGGTTGCACCTCTGTCCGATCAGCGACGGAGCGGGCCACCCGACACCGCAACCTCACTCGCTTCCCCTGTAGCTCGAGTTCCACAAAGGAAGGAGTACCCGGGCGGAGGGCATGGACATGCTCGATCAGCACCCCTCCAAGACTGATGTTGAGGAGTGAGCCCTCACATATGGCTGCGACTCGTCCCCTGGACTTGCCTTCCACGAAAACTCGGGGGTATTCCCGTTTGTCTCGCTGTCCTTTTCCCATTCCGACCCCTCGGGGGCTGTCCCTCTGATTGCGCAGCAAGGGACATGCCAGAAGCCTGCACGCCCCCTCCCAGGGGCCCGTAGTCCTTCGACAAACTGGCATCGCCCTTGCACTTTAGTACGAGGGAAAATGGAGGCTGTGATTATGCCGATCCCCGGGATTGCCGATGACCCCCAGTCGTTCGACAGAAACGGAGATCACGTTCTATGAGCCCAGATAGCCAGTCGGCCTCAAGGCAGCTGACAAAGAAAGCGCAACAGCAAAGGGAACATCCCCGCTACGCCTACGACTCCCCCGCTATGATCTGCCGGCCACTCGGACCGGCGAGGGCTGGCTGGATCCAGAACCTCAGCGAAGGGGGCGTGATGGTCGAGCTTTCAGAGCCGTTTCCGCCCGGGACCCCCCTTGACGTTTTCATCTCCCTGACCGGAAAATCCATCCGCGCCGAGGCCAAGGTCATCTGGTCTCAGAATTCGGACGATCAGCCGCGCTCAGCCTACCGGCATGGGTTGGAGTTCATCAGCATCGAGCATCAGGATAAACTGCAGCTGGAACATTTCATCGCTGAGGTCCTCCGGCGATAAGGAGCTACGGCTTCTCCAACGAGGCGGTCGCGCCCTCTCGGTCGAACCTCGGCTCGGGAGGGCGTTTTGCTTTCTATTGCAGGAGGCTTCTCAGTGTTCTATCAATGACATGTTATTATTGTGTCAGATGAGGGTAATCTGCCCGGTCCTTCATGTCTGAAAAAAATTCTTGACACTTACCCTTAGGGCAAGGTTTAGCCTGACACCAGGGAGGGAAAAATGGGTGAGCGGACACTTAGTATCCGCCAATTAGCTCAGGAGGCGGGAGTTTCCACGAAAACCCTCCGCCACTGGGAGACCCAGGGGCTCCTCGCTCCGGCCGGGCGGACGCATACGAACTACCGCCGGTACACGAAGACCCACGTGGAGCGGGCCCTCTTCATCCGGAAGGCCCAGAGCCTCGGCTTCACGCTGGCCGAGATACGGCACATTTTTGATCTGGCGCGGTCCCAAAAGGCCCCTTGCGACGCCGTTATCCGGTGGGCGGGAGAGAAAGCCCAAGCATTGGAAGGGCAGATCCGGCTGCTCCAGGATCTGAGGGTACGGTTAGAGCGGTATCGTCGGCGTTGGTCGGCCGAGAAGAAGCCCTCTCGCCTCGGCCCGACCGAGGTGTGCCAATGCATCGCGTCCATCCCAATCCAAGATTTACGGGCGGCCTCGCGGTCGCTTCCCGTGAGAGGAGGTGAGAAAGATGGAAGCTAAACAAATCGTGAGCCTTTGCCCCGCCTGCGACGCGTGTCCGGCAGTCGAAGTCTATCAAGACATGGTCCGGATCGGCGAGCCAAACAAGCAGGTTGCTCTTCCCAAGGCCGAGTGGAACAGACTCGTCGAGGCGATCCTGGAGGGGACGTTGACCAAGCTCTAAGGAGAATGGAGCAAGACCGCTCAGGCCAGCTTCAGGTCTGCGTTTACATCGAGGACCGTTAAGTGTCTTCCCCCTCGGTCTGGTCCCACCGATATGCCGGCCATTGATAAATCGCCGTAAGTCCCTATTATTCTAGGTGGAGAGTGGGCTGACGCAGAACGCTCTTTGCGCTGGTGAAGGGGGAGGGTGAAACAGATGTTTCGATTAATGCTCGGGTTTTTCGCGGGCCTGCTCTTGGGGCGCAATTGCTCAAAGCTCGCGCTGAAGGGGAGCCGGGGTCTCCGGAAACTCGCCGAGCGGCTGGACCGCCTGGCGGTAGGACCTGAGCGCGTGCACGCAGAAACGGTGGAGGGCGAGAAAGAGGTGATCGTTCGACCGGCCGCATGAAATTTTGCCCCCAGGGCACCCCGCGCAGGGGCCGCAGAGGTGTGGAGAGGCCCTCCCAGGCGGAACCAGGGAGGGCGTTCCGCTTTTTCGAGGGGAGCAGAGCCTCTGGCCTACGGACTTCCCTCCGCTATGGTGGCATAGCAGATTCCCCCACGCACACCACAGCATTTTTCCCGATGAAAAAACAGGGTCCCCCCCCCGATTCACAGACTGAGGCTTTTCGGGTATTATCTATATTTGAATATTTGCCTGTGCTCGGTGAAGTCGCGACAAAGCAAGGAATAGTTAAGGATCGAAATCGGGGGATCACATCTTGACGTAGGATGCCTTATGACAACCCGTGGTAAGTTCGGCTTCTTCTTTTTGTTCCTCTTGCTGGCATCCGCGATATCTTTTGCCGAGCCTCGCCCGACCTCCCCGCAGTTGCAAGGGCCAGATGAGGACTCCACGTGGGAGCGCCTCAAAGAGAAGGATGGCGTAACCATATTCTTGCGGGAAAGAAGCGGAAGCGCCTTCAAGGAAGCCATTGGGAAAGGGGTAATCGATGCTCCTCCGTGTCGGGTGTTTCAAGTCCTTACGGACTCGCACCGCCTGGTCGAGTTCATCCCTTATTTGAAAAGCCGCATTGTCAAGCATGGCGGTGCTGACGAGGAGTATGGCTGCCAGTACCTTGACTTTCCCTGGCCTTTCTCGGACCGATTCATCAATTTCCGAACCAAGCGCATCCGGAATTACCGAGATCACCCATGCGAGTACTTCGTGTACTGGCAGAAAGACGAGACCTTCTCCTGTACGCTACAGGAAGTCAAGGAAACCTACGAGGATGCAGGGTCCGACCCGATTGTTCCTCGTGCGAACGAGGGCTACTGGCACCTCGTCCCCGAGGCGGGAGGGAAAAAGACACTGGCCTATTACTATGTTTTCACGGACCCCGGAGGAAGCGTTCCCGGATGGTTAATGAATTCGTACGCGGACAATGCGATTTTACGTCTTTTCAGAGCAGTCCGAGAACGAGCCGGGAAGGGGGACCTGTATCCTCCGTGCCACTGTACCTAAAGCGCCCGTGGGGGAGGTTAAAGTTAGGCACGCCCTCGGTCCTCGCGTTCCGACACACGTTGAGGATTGGAAAGGGGAAAGCCACCAGATGGAATTCCGCGTCTGAATAGGATACGTCGGCTTCCTGTCGACTGGGCAATTCTATGCCGGCGACTTGACCGCAGAGATTCCTAGGCTGATGATCGAGCTGGCAATTCCCCTAAGTTCATCAGGTGGCAGGTTTGAACCTTCCATAATGGCCTTTGCGGTCGGATCGTTCGCTAAGTACTCCAGCGAAAACGGCGCTTCCTGAAGGATCCGGATATCCCGAAATCCTGCTGCTCGGATGGCCTCGACGTATTTGTCCCTCAGCATCGCTCCCGCAACACATCCGATATACGCCTCCACAGAGCGCTGGACAGGATCCGGGAGCTCTTCGAGCAAGACAATATCTGAGACCATAAGCCTCCCACCTGGTTTGAGCACCCGGAAGGCTTCTCGAAATACGTGCGGTTTGTCAGGGGAGAGGTTGATCACGCAGTTCGAGATGACGACATCCACAGAGTTGTCGGCCACTGGCAGGTCTTCAATTTCGGCCAGTCGAAACTCGACGTTTGCATAGTTGCCTCTCTTGGCGTTTTCCCTTGCGCGCTCAATCATCGCTGGTGTCATGTCGACACCGATCACTCTCCCGGCATTTCCCACCTTATGCGCTGCAAGGAAAGCATCGAGTCCGGCACCTGATCCAAGATCAAGCACTGTTTCTCCCTCCCGTAACGAGGAAAGAGCAACCGGGTTCCCGCAGCCGAGACCCAAGTCTGCACCTCCGGGAGCCCTGTGAAGGTCTTCCTCGGAGTAGCCGATCTTTCTGCTCATCTCCTGAGTTACATCGACGCTTTCGCAACACGCTGTAGCAGGAGCGCACGCGGACCGGCCTTGCTTTGCAATGCCGGCATACGCTTCCTTAACGACTGTCTTGATGTCCTCGCCTTTCATTTTCGTTCTCCTCCCTTACTCTATTCCGATCGGCGCGATGGAGCCTGTCCGATCATCGGACCGAGCAGGCCCTGCACCATCTCCGTCAGCGCCGTGGCTTTCACGAGTGAGATACAGCAAACGTTTCCGTCTTGCTCCCAGCTGATGACGGCTAACTTCTCGCCCGGGCAGATGCCGGCCCGCTCTCTGACCTCTTTCGGGAGCACCATCTGACCCCGCTCATCGACACTGATCAGTGATTCGACGCGGCAGCAGCCCGCTCTCTCGTCCACCGATGCACCCCGCTTCTTCTTCCCTTGCCTCGCCATCTTATCCCACCTCCCGTATGTCTTCATATATCAGCAATATCTGATTCCACTGATAAATCTATATCATCAGGCTTACCTTGTCAAGCCCTTTTGAACATCCCCACGAACCACTTTCGGCGCTGTAGATCCGCCTCAAGGAGGAGGCTCTATTTATATCTTTTGTCTGGGAAAGCGGGCTGCGGCCTTGGGTGAGATCGTGATCTCCCGGGCAAAGACCTAGGAGAGGCGGGAGGATTCGAGCCTAAATCGAATGCTATCTATCCCTTTCTGGTGCTCGACGATCCCGACTCGCCTGGAGTTCCTCCTCGATGATTTTCCGAAAGGTCTCCAGGGGGTGCGCACCAACCAGCATCATGCCGTTGATGAAAAAGACGGGGGTCGCCCGCGCCCCCAGGGAGAGGCCCGCCATTGTCTCTTCTTTCACCTTCTGGGCATATTTCCCCGAGTCCAGGCATCGATCAAAGACCTCCTGATTCAGCCCGACCTCTTCGGCATACCCCTTGAGCTTGCCGTTCGTCAGGGCAAAGGGACCCCTCAAGGCGAAGAGTACATCGTGGTATTCCCAGAACTTCCCCTGCTCTGCGGCACAATCCGCCGCCTGGGCTGATGTGAGCGACTGCCTTCCCAAGATGGCCAGGTGGCCATACACGAACCGGACCTTGCCCGCCTTCACGTACTCGGCTTCGAGGCTTGGGAGTGTCTCTCTCCAAAACTTCGCACAGAAGACACATTGAAAGTCAGAGAGCTCGATGATCGTGACAGGGGCGTTTTCCGAGCCCAAGGCAGGTCCCTTGGCAAGGATGGCTAAGACATCGTCTTGTCCCCGAGATTGGGCTGAGGCGGTCGGGCTAAAAGCCAGCACCGCCCAGAGACTCCATAACAGCCAGCAATGCCAGGATTTCCAGTTATGTGGTCTGGGTCGAAATTTCCTTTGGTTCGCCATATACACCCCGACACTCCCCGGGGCCTCCTCCAGACAGGTCCTTTCCAGCACAAGAGTTTTCCTACCGCGATATCTCACTCGCAGTCGCTGGCATTGCGACCTCAACCTCCGAAACCTCCGCATACCGAAAGTGGGTCTTCACATCTTTGAGCCTTTTCCCTGCTACCTCCACGTGGGGATAAATGAAGTAGTTCAGCGGCCCCGTGGTATGCCCATCTCCCAGCTCCAGATCCCGCCCCATGGAAAACTGGATCCGATCCGCCGGATACGTGCCGAAGTAGATCTCCCGGCGCTCAGGGCGCTTATCCGCCTCCGAAGCATCAATGGGAACCCAACCTACACCCGGCAGATGAAACTCCGTCCAGCAGTGATAACCCTCGATTTTGCCTGCAGGCCTATTCTCGGGGATCGAGAAGCCGATCTCGAACCGGGCCGGAATCCCCTCGGCCCGCGCTAACGAGATGAAGAGGGCGTGGTAGTCGGTGCAATTGCCGTAGCGCGCACTGCACGCCCAGAAGGTATCTCCATTCCCCCAGCCCGTTCCGACCTTCTTGTACTCCATCGTATCGACCACGTAATCGTAAATGGCCCTGGCCCGCCCTAGCGGGGTGGGATCGCCCTGTGGGATGTCAGCCCGCACTCGCTCGATGAGGGAGCCAGAGGTGGGCACGCGCCGGTTGGGCCCCAAAAAGAGCTTCATTTGTTCTCGCTCCTGGGGACTATGCTCCTGGCCGGCTGCCGCAAGGCCCTGTGGCTGAAACACCCGGCGTCTGGTCCAGTACTTGACTGCAATCGTGATGGGCTGTCCGTCAGACTGATCGACGTGCCCATGCCAGAAGCGATTTCCGTAACGGTGCTCCGTCCTTTCCTGACCCGGAATACTCGCCGTAAGCTCGCGACGTACGATGTCCTGATGCATGTCCGAGACAGCTAGCGGGATGAAAACGTCGACAGGCCCGATCCCCACGGGCTGCGCAGGAATCTCGACGGCGTACGTGAAGGTCAGGGTCCGGTCCACGAGCTCTCCTCCATAGATGACACCAGCCCTCGGCGCACACGTGGGGCCTTGGATCTCGGCGGTGACCCCGCCCGCGGTGAGGGCGATGGTCGCACACACCGCGAACAGGCCAGCTATTCTTCGCTTGCCTCCGTGGAAGCCTGGCATAGTCGCGTGTCCTCCGTGTCGGGGGTTCATGGGACCTCCACCATCTTCTCTTCGTCAAAGGTGTACCGATCCTTCTTGACCCACCGGTTCCCTTCTTTCGCCGGCTCCTTGTGGATCCGGGTCTTGGTGATCACCAGTTTGTCCCCCTCATCCTTGAGCCAGAAGTCCAGGTCGTACACCTTTTCGGGTTCGCCCTTTACCCGAAAGTCAGCGCAGGCAAAATAGCCCTCACCTGTGACCTTGCGGACCGGATCGTGGATCTTCACGTAATCCAGCGTCAGGTCTTCTCCGGTCTTGTCGTCCTTGACCTTGATGACCCCCCCACCTTCTTTCACCTTCTTCGCAACGTGGGCATGGATCGCAGCCTTGATCTCCCAGGCCTTGAACTTGGCTGTTTTGCCGGGGTGTTCCTGGGCGAGCATCCACCACCATGGCAGGGGTTCCACCGTCCTCCGGACCCATTCACCCTCCATCTTCGTGGGGTATTTATGGATGCGGGCGTCCATGATGACGAGCTTGTCCCCTTGCGACTTGACCCAAAAGTCCACGTCATAGAACTTTTCGGGCTCGCCCTGGACCCGAAAGACCACGTCGGCGAAGTACCCGTGTCCAGGGACCTTGCGGACGAGGCGGACCTTCACGAACTCGAGGGCCACCTCTTGGCCGGTATTAACATCCTTGATCTTGAAAACACCCCCTTCCTCCTTCGTCTTCTGATTAATCTGCTCCTTCACGAAGGCCTTGATATCTTTGGCCGTGATGGCATACGCCATCGTGGGCGGGCTACCCAGAGACCCGCCGACGGCCAGCAGCACACCGGTGAAGAACAGTCCTAGATTTCGCATCGTATACTCCCTCCTTTCGGACGGTGTAGTTTTTCCCGCTTCCCAGATTTTCGCGTGGCAACCCCCAGCGACGCAAAGGGTTTTTTCATCGTTTTCCCCCTCGCGCTTTAACGTGATCTTTCGGCCCACGGCTCCCCCTGGTTGAAAGAAAACCAAAGACGCAAGGGGGAACCGATGCAACCGAAAACCCAATCATGACAATGGCTTATCAACGAAGTTTCGCATATTTTACGTGGTAACGAGCCGAATTGTGGCTCCGGGCCTCTTGATAATAATAAATGAATATTGCCGATATCGATACCCCTTAGTGCCCTCACGCTTCGTTCATCTGTGTCATCGCCAGGGATTCCTGCCACCTGCATTTTCACATTGTTACCCTCTGCCTGTAAATCAGGGGTTGCCCTGTTTTTTCCATCGGGGAAAGCTCTATGCTTGGCCTAGGAGAAAAGCTCTGTGCTCTTCTTGGGGGAGTGCTCCATGTGGCCGTGGAAATTGTTACGGAACCGTCACACAGACGCGATCGATGGTAGTAGAGGAAAACCCATGGCTTGACACCCCCTTCCACAGTGGGGGATACTTACGCCCTCTCAGGAGAGGCACACATGAAACCGGGGGTGACCAAGCCCACGGCCCGCCCCAGGCACAATCGACGGTGTACCATGCATTCATGCGTCTTCGCGGGCGGAGCAAGGCCTAGAGGGCGTTTCTGTTTCAAAATCGCGCAAATCCCAGAATAGGAGGGACCCCCTTTGCGACGGGCTGATTGGACCCGACTGATCGGCATCCTCATCGCCTTCGGTCTCTGCGCCATCTCTTACGCCTGCGCAAAGTCGCCGCCCAAGTCTGCGCAGGCTCCGAGCGAGAAGTCGCCGTTTCCGAGTCGAGACGAGCTGTCTCAGCTCGGTCAATCCCCGCTAACGCCCGAGCTATTCGACGTGCCGATGCGCGATGTCGATTCGTGGCAGCTCAGGGGAGTCCTTCCTCAACGCATTCAGCTTGCGCCCTACCAGCCGGCCTCGCCGTGGGAAGAGGTTCTCGCGCAGCGGGCCCGGCGCAGTGGCGGCACGCCCTATCCATCCGCGGCGATGCACTGCCTCGCTCGGGAATACGCTCGCTTCTACATCGTGCATGACATCCGGCCGACCGAGCGGCTGTTTCAATACATGGCGGGTGCGTGCGGTGCGATCGCCCAGGGCTTAGCTGCAATGGTGTTGTACGCAAGGGTGCCGGAAGCTGTCTCCGATGATGATCTGTTCAGGCAATGGAAGAACGAGGTTGATCGCATCGTGGCTTCGGTCCAGGGCAGACTCACAATCGCCGGCCTTGCCTTCGTTCGCGAGAAGGGCAGGGCGATTGTCGTCGTGGTCCGCGGTGAGCGCCGCGTCGAACTCAAGCCGCTGGTGCCCTTTCCCGATGGGCGCAGCCGCCTTCTCATCGAAGGCCGATTGCTGGTACAGGCAGAGCGGATCCATGCCCTGATCAACCGTGGCCGTTACGGCTTCGCCGAGTGTGCCACCAATCCGCAGATCTCGCTGCCCCGCTTCGCCATCCTGTGTCAGATGGCCAAATCCGACCGGCTCAGCTGGATCCAGATCTCGTTCCTGCCCCCGGGGCGAATTCTCGCCAGATCAGCGCTGCACGTGCTGGCCCGCGTCCCCGGTGCCAGGGTTAATATCTATCAACGCCACTTGTACGCGAACTCGAGCGAAGCGGCGACGCCCGAGCAGTTCACGGCGAAGCTCACAAAGGCGCTAAACGAGGTCCGCCAGCGCGCACAGCTCCCGCCGCTCGCGCTCGCGACCCGCCAAAGCGAGGTCGCGGCCAAAGTGGCCCCGCGGTTCTTTGCTGCGGCCCTGGGTAAGGTGGACCCGCTCGATGCGGATCGCATCGCTCTGGGGATGATCGCGGGCTGGGACGTCGAGGGCATGATTCGCCAGGGGAGCTTCTGGTCGACCCTGATTGGGGAGACGCGCGATGTGAGAGATGGCTCTCGACCGCGCTCGAGTTTCCGGGCGGCCGCCATGTATTGCTCTCGCCGGATGCCGCAAAGCTGGCTGTCGGGCCGCTGCTCGTCGAGCAAAACCAATTATTCGGGGCCGTGGTGAGCAGTTACAGCTTCTTTGGCGGGAATCACGCGGCTGACGAGGCCAAGGTTTTCGATCTGATCGCGCGACACCGCGCCGATCTCGGGCTGTCTGCGCCAAAGCGCATTGATGCACTCGATCCCCACATGCAGTCTGCAGGTGGAATGGTCCGCAGCGGCGCCGCAAGCCCCACCAATGCACTCAACGATCTTCTACAGGTCAGTGTGCGCGTGCTGCAGCGGTCTGTGAACGGCTTTGCGCTCGAAGCCTCGCAGCTCGAGGACATACAGCTTCCCGAGGAGATCCTGCGGCGCCGCTCACTCGAGGTCGCGATCGGGGTCACGCACTACCAACCCAAGTGGGCGCCTTGGGGGCGTTACGTCATCCTGGTCATCGTCCCCGCTCCCCTTCCCACGGCGTGAGGAGACAACCAAATACTTACAAGCACTTGGGTGTGCAGGACGGCGGCACAACGTACCATTTCGTGACCCGAAGACACACCCTATCCGCAACCGGTCTTCCCGCTCATCTTATTTCCCTGTAGCCGAGAGATAAGGAAAGGAGGAAACAGATGAAGGACACGATGAAAGAAGGTTTAGAGTACACCCATAGATACCGAATACCCGAGAACAAGACGGTGCCGTACATTTACCCTGAGGCGAAAGTGTACCAGGAAATGCCCAAGGTGTTCGCCACTGGATTTATGGTAGCTTTGATAGAGTGGGCGTGCCTCGAAGCGATGGCGCCACACATGGAACCAGGGCACGGGAGTGTGGGGACACTCATAAACCTTACACACTCGGCAGCGACTCCTCCCGGTATGGAGGTGACTGTCCATGTCCGGTGTACCAAGGTCGACGGCCAGCGCACCTCGTGGGAGATCGAGGCGAAAGATGAGGTAGATGTGATCAGCAAGGGTACACTTGAAAGGTTTTCAATCGATTTCGCCAGGTTCAACGCCCGTATGGCTAAGAAGGCGGCGGGGTCGAAATGACACTGCAGTTAGGCGCAACCTCATACGCAAACGGAAACTGAGGGGCTCCCCACGATGGCGGATTCGACTGATTCTCGAGTTGAAGAGCATTACACCCACCGGGACTTAGCTGCCGCGATATTTGAAGCCCTTGCTGCGGCAGGGAAGAACGTCAACAACCTCACGCTTCAGGACCTCGCGCCCGTCGATGAATTCCACGTTCGCGGTCAAGAAGCGACCGCGGAGTTAGCAAGGGCGGCCCGGCTCGACGCGACCATGCATGTGTTGGACGTGGGGAGCGGCGTCGGGGGTCCATCGCGTTACCTCGCAGCCGAGTTTGGCTGTCGGGTCACGGGGCTCGATTTGACTGAAGAGTACTGCCGCACCGCACAAGTGCTGGCCGATCGTATCGGGTTGGGCAACCGCATCTTGTACCGACAGGGGAACGCGCTCAACATGCCGTTTGATGCCGAATCGTTCGAGGTGGCCTGGACCCAGCATACGGCGATGAATATTGAAGATAAGTCGAGTATGTACTCGGAGATGTGGAGGGTCGTAAAGCGCGGGGGATTGATCGCGATATACGATATTCTGGCGGGAGACAGTGGTCCTGTTCACTTTCCGGTTCCCTGGGCCAGGGAGCCGTCAATCAGCTTTCTCGCGACGCCTGATGAGCTTCATGACCTCCTGGAGGAGGTGGGATTTGAGATTCTACGTTGGAGAGACACAACGGATCTCGGACGAGAATGGTTCCGCGCAATGCGCCGACGCATACAGGAAGAGGGGGCGGCACCCCTGGGGTTTCACGTGTTATTAGGGCCGGACTTTCAGACGATGACACAAAACATGATACGGAATCTAGACGAAAACCGGATTGCACTCATCGAGGTGTTGGCCAGAAAGCCGTAACTACCCCTCACTGTGGACGGGATAGCCCGCGGCTCTCCAGCCGTCTATTCCGCCTGCAAGGACGTTCGCGTTCACGTATCCCTTTTCCCTGTACTCGGCTGCCCGACCGGCAGCGCTCGCGTCGTTGGGTCAGCCACAGTAGAAGATGATCTCCGCACCCTTCGAAAGAGAAGGCAGCTTCGCGTTCAGGGTCCCCAGCGAAATCGCCCCCTCAAGTCTTGCCCCTCTGAACTTCGCCTCGTCCGCGTAGGCGCAGACGAGCAGAGCGTCTTTACCCGACTCTAAGCGGGCTCCAACTTCATCTGGGCTTCTGCGTGTAGCTTCTGACATGCTTTCCCTCCCTTATTTCAACTTTTGCCTTCCTGAAGCGTATCACCTATGAGCGGGTGATCCAAGTCTCAATCCAGAAATGCGAAGCGTGCCATCAAGGGTACACCCTGATCGAGCGGGCAAAGCCAACTTGTTGGTTTGGTGATACGCCCAAGAGGAATCGAACCTCTGACCTACGGATTCGTAGATCGCGGCGCGACCCAGTACAATCAATAACTTCACGCACTTGGGTGTGCAGGACGCGGCAAAACGTGCCCTTTCGTGACCCGAAGACACACCCTATCCGCAACCGAGTCTATACCCGCGCACGGTATGTGGGCACCGCCCTGTCACCCGCCCGAGGAGTGCCGTTTCATCCCACTTGGTCGCTCCACTCCCATGATTGACGTCGTACTACTTCATAAGCTGCAAACCACAATGCACGCAATACTTGTTCCTGTTCATCCGGCTCTCCGCATGTTCGTTGTCGCTGCATTTCTTGGCGGGAATGTTCATGTTTACCGTTTCCCCACAATTCGGGCAGTGCCGCACTGGGGCGTCAGAGCGCCTGTGATTCATGTTTCGACACCATTCCCGTTGCGCTTTCATTATCTCCTATCGAATTGACTCAACAGAACGCTTGTATGGCTCCCTGAACCTGACCCAAATAGAAAGGGCCCCGAAAATCTCGAGACCCTTTCTGCCTAGAACTGGATTCGACCAACTACACTTTTTTTGTGACGTTGGCCGCCTGCTTGCCCTTTGGTCCTTCCACGACATCGAACTCAAGCGACTCCCCCTCGGACAGGGTCTTGAATCCGCCGCCTTGGATCGCCGAATAGTGCACAAAAACATCGTCGCCGTCCGATCGCTCGATGAATCCGTAGCCCTTGGCGTCGTTGAACCACTTCACGGTGCCAGTGTTTGCCATGTTCCTTTCTCCCTCCTTTCTTTCTGCAACAATACATTCACGGGAAAGGAACCACGGGTTAGCATCTACGTTGACCTATTTCGCACGCTTGACACACCATCCGCAGTGGCGGATACTGGGGCCCTCCTCATGAGACGGACAGATGGACCCGGGGTAACGATAACCCGCGGCCCACCTCCGGCACAATCGACGGCGCACGAAACATTCAGACGCCTTCTCGGGCGGAGCACGGCCCGGGAAGGCGTTTTTATTTCAGGCGAACAACCCCTCTACAGAGGGACACTGGGTGAACCGCAAAATGCGAGGGGGATGTTTTGGGCTCGCGGAGAGCATAGGAGGAGGGAAAAATGTATTCGTATTGGCACTCCCAGAAAGGTATAAGAACAATACTAACCACTGTGTTCGGGGCTTGCGCAGTGATCATCCTCTCGGGTTGCATGGGTGCTGCGGAACACCGGGCCGCAGTTCGAGACGACAGTTCAGAACGCCTCACCGTGGGGACTGTTCAACGCAAGGTCCAAGTTGGAATGCCAGCCTCGGATGTGGCCACTGTAATGGGATCACCTAATATCGTGACCACTGACGAAAAGCGCCGAGAGGTTTGGATTTACGATAAGATTTCAACCGAACGAGTCTACTCAACGAGTGAGGGCGGAGTTGCAACCCTCATTCTTGGCGGGGCGCTTGTGGGCTCTGGTCTGGTTGGCGGCGCAGTGGCTCCTTATGGCAGTCAATCCGCTGGAGCGGAATCTACGAGCCAGCGCACGTTAACTGTTGTCATTAAGTATGATGAAGAGATGAAAGTTCGTGATTTCTCTTATCATGCGACCCGATTTTAGAAGGCTGTGTTATTGAAATGGGGAAGTTGTGTAAAGGCACCGTTCTACTTTTCATCTCGGCTATTATCCTGTTCGGATGCGCCAAAAAAATTCCGAAAGAAGCCCTCCAGTTAACACCAGAAAGCCTTAAGCTACGGCAGCTACAGACGAGACGCTTTGATAGCAAGGATGAGAAGGCTCTGCTTGTCGCAGGGGCGGGTGTCCTCCAGGACTTGGGATTTACCCTAGACGAGAGCGAAACCGAACTTGGGATAATCGTCGCATCAAAGGACCGGTCGGCGGTCGAAACGGGACAGGTCATTGGTGCTGTCATCCTTATGGCACTGACAGGGGTTCCGATTCCCTGGGACAAAAAGCAGAAGATAAGGGCCTCGCTTGTAACTAGGCCTGCAGGAACGGATGACGAAAGCACCCTGGTGCGTGTCACATTTCAGCGGATCGTTTGGAATACGCAAGGACAAAT
>JAAXQN010000133.1 GCA_012974305.1 Candidatus Methylomirabilis sp.
AGTAATTGACCCTGGGCGATAGAGAGTAGGATGCCGGGAGAGAGAGCGTAAGAATGTCGACGCGAGAGGTTGGGGTAGGGTCCGTCCAAATCGGGGGGAAGAACCCGCTGGCCCTTATTGCCGGGCCATGTGTTATCGAGGGAGAAGAACACCTCCTTGGAATAGCAGAACGCCTCCAGGAAATCTGTGCGAAGCTGGAGATCCCGCTTGTTCTCAAGTCTTCCTACGATAAGGCGAACCGCACCTCACTCCAGTCATTCCGGGGACCAGGGATCGAACGTGGGCTCCAGATCCTGAGTCGGGTGAGAGAAAAGACGGGGCTGCCGGTGCTTACCGATGTGCATGAGGTCGCCCAGGTTGCCTCGGTCGCAGGAGTAGTGGACGCACTGCAGATTCCGGCCTTCCTTTGCCGACAAACTGATCTTCTGTTGGCTGCGGGACAGAGCGGCCTGGCTGTGAACGTGAAAAAGGGACAATTTTTGTCACCCGGGGAAGTTCGTCGGGTGGTGGAAAAGGTAGTCTCCACCGGCAATCACCGGCTCTTAATTACCGAACGCGGGACGAGCTTTGGATACAACAACCTGGTGGTGGATATGCGAGCTTTGCCGATCATGCAGACGCTGGGTTACCCAGTGGTGTTTGATGCCACCCATAGCGTCCAGCTTCCGGGAGGCGCCGGTGTCGCGTCCGGAGGCCAGCGGGAGTATATCCCCCATCTCGCCCGCGCGGCGGTAGCGGCGGGATGCAATGCGATCTTCATGGAGGTTCACCCGGCCCCGGATGAAGCCCCTTCTGACGGGGCCACCATGTGGCCTTTGGGGGAACTTGAGTCGCTGCTACGAAAGCTTCTTCGGGTGGCTGCCGCCGTCAAAGAGGGAGACTCTTGACCGAAACCTTATGTCCGAATGAGGGACCTCCGGACCGGTTTCGGCACCGGAACGAATCTTGTGAACTGCCGGTCCTAGCTGCCAGAAGAAGTCATCCTTCCTTAGCATCTTGCAGGTGCCCACCATAACGTAACTCCAAGAAGATAGGCTATTTATTAGAACATTGGGCGGTGTGCAAATTTTGCTTGACAAGTAGGTTCTGGTCTGTTCGAATGTTGAACAACTATGCTTTTTGTCCTCGTAGTATCAATGGGTTAGCCTAATTGGATCCGCACGCACAGCGAGAACTTGATCTTCTCACCGAAATCGCCGAGGGCGATGGGGTTACCCAACGTCTGCTGGCCAAGAAGCTGGGGATCGCCCTAGGTCTCACCAATCTCTATATCAAGCGGTTAGCCAATAAAGGCTACATCAGGATCGTAAATATCAAGCGTTCTCGCCTCAAATATCTCCTTACCCCACGGGGAATCGCGGAGAAGGCCCGACTCACGTATCAGTTCATGGAGTACTCGCTGGGCTACTACGTAAGATTGCGTGAGACGTTTCGTCAGTGCCTGTTACCGGTCAGTCGGTCTGACAACCGGCGGGTTCTCTTATACGGGTCAGAAGAGATTGCCGAGATTGCCGCACTCGTACTGTGGGAGTTAGATCTGATTCTTGAATGTGTTGTAGATGACGAGAAGTCCGGGACCTTATTCCTGGGGCATAAAGTGCGCGCGCTTGCTGAAATCCCGGAGTTGAGTTTCGACTGGGTCGTTCTAGCTGTCTTAAACGGAGGCGAGGGGCTCCAGGAACGTTTGCGCGAGCTTAAGGTCCCAGACGACAGGATCGTTATTCTGAAATGATTTAGGTCGCTGGGCAACTAGAAGGCTGGGACGCTAGGACGCTAAGAGGGGATAAAGACGCAAAGGTCGTTCGAGACGCTGAACTAGCATCCGAGCTTCCTAGCCTCCCAGCCTTCTAGCGCGATTCGCTAGAGTCGCTTTATTCCTCATAGGTTACAGCGATTTCTCTCTGTAACTGAGAGGGCGTGAGCCTGCCCAGACAGATCTGCTAGGAAGCTGGGACGCTAGGAGGCTAGAACGCTAGAACGCGACAGTACGATGTCTAGGGTTGACGGGCGGTACAAGAACTTAGAAGTCTGGAGACTCGCGCATTCTTTCGTGCTGGAAGTGTACCAGGCTACGAAGAGCTTTCCGAAGAACGAAGAGTTTGCCCTTGCGGTTCAGATCAGAAGGGCGGTGGTTTCGGTACCAACGAACATCGTGGAAGGATATTCGCGGAAGGGGGATAAAGAGCTTGCTCGCTTTATCAACTTCGCACTCGGATCCCTCGCAGAAACTCGCTATCTGCTCAGTCTTTCGCAAGAGCTGGGATATCTTCCTGAGGCGAGGTTGGCCGATATGGAAAAACGAGGAGCGGAGTTAGGGAGTAAACTCTGGCGCTTCTACGAAAAAGTACGTAGCAAGAGAACAGGCTAGCAGCGTGTAGGTATGTTACACGAAGCCTCCCAGCCTCCCAGCATTCTAGCCTCCCAGCAGGTTGAACGCTGGTATGCCCTCTATACCCGGCCACGCCATGAAAAGGCGGTTGCCGAGCAGTTGGTGAGGCGCCAGGTAGAGACCTTTCTTCCTGTCCGCGAAGTCCTCTCCCGCTGGAAGGATCGCCGAAAGCTTGTTCAGCTTCCCCTCTTCCCGGGCTATGTCTTTGTCCGCACTGCGCTTGAACGCAAGAGGGAGGTGGTGAGTGCGGATGGGGTGGTCTGCATGGTGGGCTTCCATGGCACCCCGGCCCCTATCCCTGATGAACAGATCGAGGGGGTACGCGAAATATGTGTCACAAAGCTCCCCTGTGATCCGTATCCGTATCTGACCGAGGGGCGGGAGGTGAGAGTGATCCGGGGCCCCCTGGCCGGACTAAGCGGGATCCTGATCAGGAAGAAAAGCAAACACCGGCTGGTCGTCTCCATCGATCTCCTGCGCCAATCGGTGGCCGTAGAGATTGACGCCGACAGCGCAATTCCCGTCGACTGGTAACCAAGTCAGTGATTGGTGATTAGTGGGTGGTGGTTGGTGGGCAGTGAAGGGTGCCAGTGGAATGAATCACCAGTCACGAACCACCATTCACCAGACACTTCGTGATTGGGGGAGGCTGTGTTCAGGAAAAGGGTAGGGGTTATCATCATCGCATGCTTGCTACCCTTCCTCAGTAGGATGACTGTGCCGGTATGGGCCAACTCCGATGACATGTCGGTCAAGGGACAGGTTGCGGTTGGCAAGATCAACATCAATACCGCCCCGGAGGAAGAGCTGGTCAAATTGAAGAGAGTCGGACCTGTTATTGCAGGTCGGATCATCGAGTATCGTGAAACGCATGGCCCATTCCAGAGGCCCGAGGACATCATGAAGGTCAAAGGTATTGGACAAAAGACGTGGGAGTATAACAGAGACATCATCGCGGTGAAGTAAAGGGAATGATAACGCTAGTATGCTAGAACGCGGGAACGCTAGGAAGCTTAAATACTTACTTGAAGGCAGTGGGGCCGGAATGCTGGACTGGAGGCAGGTTTTCCTGTGCTACCCTTTCTCGCCTGCGAGCCTTCTAGCATCCTGGCCTTCAAGCATGGTGGTGATGTAATGGCAAGAGCGTTGGTCACCGGGGCGGGTGGCTTTCTCGGGTCTCACTTGTGCGACCGACTCATCCAAGAAGGGCACGTGGTTCTCTGCCTGGACAACTTGCTGACCGGTAGGTCGGCGAATGTCGCGCACCTGATGGATGATGAGCACTTTACCCTCGTACAACATGCTCTCATCAACCCTATTGGTATCGTACGCCCCCTTGACTACATCTTTCATAGCACTAGCC
>JAAXQN010000272.1 GCA_012974305.1 Candidatus Methylomirabilis sp.
ACGGACGGGTTCTTCAACAACATCTCTGAATATTTCAAAGAGCATCAAGAACAGGCATTTGTCTTAAAATCGTTCCTCCTCATCATCCTTATCATGTGGCTCAGGCAGTACCTGTTGCCTTTTATCGGTCTTATCATCCTTATCTTCCCTGTCGTCTTTCTCATCTACATAAGGCTCCAGTCCATCTCAACCGGAAGGAGCCCATACGAGCTTTTGGCTGAGCACATAACCTTCATCCCGGTCATGTACGCCGCGGGGGAAAGGAAAAAGGAAGGGGTTACGTGGGTTACGTACAGCATCATCTTCATAAACATATTGGTGTTTTACATCATAGAACCCACCCTAGGCCCTGAGTATCTAGCGAAGAATCTTATATTCCTTCCATACGACCCCAACGTGTGGAACGTCCCTGTCAGCGCTTTCACTGCGATTTTTCTTCATGCACACCCCATGCACCTGTGGGGAAACATGATTTTCCTCTGGGCTGTGGGGACGGTGGTGGAGAGAAGGATAGGAGCGGAAAAGTTATTGGTCCTCTATTTGGCGACCGGACTTGTTGGGGAGCTAGTCCTTACTGCGGTGTACTCTGTTTTCCTCGGCACCGCTGCCCACGGGCTCGGGGCATCCGGGGCAATATCCGGGGTTATGGGCATATTCGCCGTTCGTTGTTATTTCAAGACCATGGTCTTCCCGCTTCCGATCCTTGGCATATTCTCCCTCATCCTTCCTATAAGCCTCAAGGTCAAGCTCAACTCCCTGGTTATTATCGGGCTCTTTTTCATGGCCGACCTGAGCGGCGGGATCGGCCAGATTACGGGGACCGGGTTTTCCAATGTTGGACACTGGGTGCATCTGGGCGGGATGGTCTCAGGGATTGTGTTCGCCCTATGTATGGGATTGGAGAAGGGGGCCGTGGAGGAGAGGCACCTGGAGATAGGCATAGAGGCATCCAACACGCGTATCGGCATAGGCAAGGGCGAAGACTCCTTGAGGATTGCGCTGGGGCATAATCCAGATAACCCTGAGGCCCTATTGCATCTTGCGCGTATAAGATCCAGATCTACCCTCACCGATGAGGGGAAGGACCTATACCAAAAGGCGGTCGGAATCCTTGCAAGGACCAAGCCCGCGGAGGCCGCCACGGTCTTTAAGGAGTACTTCGGCAAATACTTTAAGGGCGTGGAGCCCGTGGTTCAGATGAAGCTTGCCAGCGTATTCCACAAGGACGGTGATTTTGATATGGCTTCGAGGTGTCTTGAGATGCTGGCGGATTCAGCAGAGACACCCCCTGAGATAAGGGAGAAGGCGACTTACCAGTGTGCAAGGATCTTGGAGGAGATCGGACTCGATGATGCGGCCACGAGATACTACAGGCTTCTCCTCGCTACCTTTCCGAACTCGAGCGTGGCCCCCAAGGTAAAGGCAAAACTGGCCGGTACATAGACCCCCCCTCCCTCTGCCAATGATACCGCACCACCCTCTCTTACTTTTTGAGGAATTCGCGCATGAAGACTTGGGTGGCGAATCCATTCCCGGGGAGGGGATGAAACTGAATGCCACTCTGCGCCCGGTGGGCCGCGACGCGCTGACTCCAGATCACTTCTCCCGAGAGTGACACTTCCTGGTCGCTGCACAAAAGCTGCAGAGTCAGGGGCGCGCCCGGGGAAAGGGGCTCTGTTGCCACAAGCATCAGACCCGAGTCACTGAGATTTCGCGTCTTCCCCTCGACACTGTCGCGGGGGGCGTCGGAGACATGGAACCTGACCGGCAATTCGATGAGAAGCCTGACGTGGCGACGACGGCTTTCGGTGGTCACAGCCTGCTCCGAAAAGGCGATAGCATGTTGGAATTGGGCATGAGTCCATCGATCCGGCTAAATCATCGTCTGAAAAGCAAGTTGCAGGCCATTGACGTTCCGGCGATAAGTTCTTGAAACTAGTGGCTACCTGTCGGAGGGGATAGGATCCCGGGCGGAAATTTTTACAAGTCGCCTGGAAAATCAGGAAGAATTTCCTTGACACCCTGATCGGGGCCGGGGTACTATCCGCCTGCCCCAAGTGGTTCAAAGGGAGTATCGGAACCGAGCGGTTGTAAACCCCTCCTGAACTAGAAAAGGAGCTGTAAGCCGAAAGGCAAGCAGAGCCGGATCTGGAGCAGGAGAGGGATGAAGGCTGACCGGGGCTGGGAAACTGATGGGTCACTTGGGGCAACTCATTTTATTCCCTTCCTCCCTCATCCTCTAAGCACGCCCACTCTTCACGGGTTCCCATTTCCGGTTGCGAGAGACCGCCGAGCTCGACCCCCGCAATGGCAAGATCTCCTACAACTGGGGAAATGCCTTGCTGCTCCTCAATCGGCGGGAAGAGGCCTTCGAGAAGTACGAGAATTTTCTTCGCACGGCGAGGGGAGCCTATCCCCAACACGAAGCAGAGGTCCGGCGTTTCCTGAAGGCCCACGGGCGCTGACCATCGAGATCGGGATCTCGCCAAGACCTACAGGCCTTGACGATTGAGCCGCCCTGTGCTAAGGAAGAGTTCCCGTTCTCCGGACCTGAGAAACGATTGTTCACACCGAAACCGCCATCGGTGCACAAGGATAAAGGAGGACAAAAATGAGGAAACACATCGTAGGGATCCTGGGCTTCGTGCTTATCCTGGGGCTGAACGCTCCAGTAGCTATAGCGTACCACTGTCCAAAACTCGTCAAGGAATGCAGAGCTTTAGTCGCCAAGATGGAAAAGCGTAAGGGCGGGGACCAAGCAAAGGTCGCGGAAGCCAAGGCGGGGTGCGAAGAGGCATTGCGGCTTCACGAGGCGGGAAAACATAAAGAGTCCGTCATCAAGGCCGGCGAGGCGATCACCGCCGCGGGCCAATCGGTCAAGTAGAGAGACGGCGAGCCCGCTGTACCCTGTTATACAGGATGGCAAGGAGGGTTTTATCGACAAGACGGGGAAGTATGTCTGGGGACCTACAAAGTATAAATGATTGGACCGCCTCGCGATCCCGTCTTGGGAACCCCCTATTTCAATTCGTACCGAAGTAATAGACTAACCCATTCCCAAGGTTGTCACCCTCTAGCCGATCCTCCATGAGCCCTTTCCCCGTATGCCTTCCATGCCACGTGGGCGAAGAAAGGTCTTGAGGAACACCATAGGCACTGCCGCGTGCCTCTCCGCTTTGAAAACACCGCTTTGCGGCCCGCGTTGGTGGCGTGACCTTATGCAAAGACTGTATATTGACAGGGGGTTTCCCGTAATATAGCATCTCACCCTCTACAGCAACCCGCAGCCATTGAACGTATGGAAAGGGCGGCGGATCAGCCCCCGGCCCACTGGAAGGCACAATCGACGGCGGAACACCCGTTCAGACGTCTTCCAGGCGGAGCTCGGCCTGGGAGGGCGTTTCTCTTTGTTCACGAACACCCGCGGCTTGAAGGGAGGTGGTGTGCCCGCTTTGTCATGGTCCCAGTCACAGAGCAAAGGAATTCATCCAGGAACTTAGAGAACAGGAGGTGAAACATGGCATACCAACTGGAGGGACGGTTGCTAGAAGTGTGTACGTGCAAGGTTGTCTGTCCCTGCTGGGTTGGCGAGGATCCCGATCAGGGTATCTGCGAGGGGGTACTTGCGTGGTGTGTTGACAAGGGAACCATCAACAATGTGGATGTCTCTGGCCTGACGCTGGCCGTCATGGCCCATATTCCCGGCAATGTCCTGAAGGGCAACTGGCGCGTAGTCGTGTACGTGGA
>JAAXQN010000224.1:0-736 GCA_012974305.1 Candidatus Methylomirabilis sp.
TCGCTCAGGGCTAGCCTTGAGGCCCGCCGCAGCGGCGGGATCGAAACCTGCCGGTGCGGCCGAGCCCGCACCTGCAGGCGCATTATTCACGAACGGGGGTCTTCGTGAATAATGCGGGCTAGTACACGAATCGGCGGATGTGGACGTTAATGACTAATCCGACGCCGAGGCAGACGACCAGGAGGGAGGACCCACCGTAGCTTAACAAGGGAAACGGGACACCCACCACCGGCATGATCCCTAACACCATCCCAGCATTAACGAGCAGCTGGAGCATAATCATAGCCATGATGCCAAAGGCCATCAAGGCCCCGAACACATCCTTGGCTTCACTGGCGATCTCGAGCCCTCGCGTAATGAGGAAATAGCAGAGGAGCAAGATAACGAGGCAACCAACGAATCCCCACTGCTCGGCGAGCACCGCGAAGATAAAGTCGGTGTGGCTCGCCGGGAGAAAGTTGAGCTGGCTCTGGCTAGCCGCCTTCAGTCCCTTCCCCAAGAGCTCTCCAGACCCTACGGCGATCTTCGATTGCGTAACGTGATACCCTGCGCCAAGCGGATCAAGCGATGGGAAGAGAAAGGCCCATATCCGTTGTTGTTGATACCCCTTCAGCATGGACCAGAGGAGGGGAGTCAGGGCAGCACCAGCGAAAACGAGGAAGAGAAGGTGCTTCAATCGCAGCCCCACCAGGAAGAGCAATGAGAGGGTGAGTAGTCCGAGCAGGGCCGCAGTGCC
>JAAXQN010000224.1:746-13785 GCA_012974305.1 Candidatus Methylomirabilis sp.
GTGCTCTTTGCGATCCTCGAAGTAGCGTGCCAAGAAGATGATCAAGGCAAGCTTCATGAATTCTGAGGGCTGCACTGTCAGGAACCCGACTCGGATCCACCGTTGGGCGCCGAAACCCGCCACCCCTGCCACCTCGACCACGAGGAGGAGGCCGAGCAAAAGCCCAAAAATTGGATAGGCAAAGCGTGCCAGGAGTCGATAGTTGACGAATGCTGCCGCCACCAGACCACAGAGCCCCAGAGCGCCCCAGAGGGCCTGACGGATATATAGGGCCTGCCTGTAGGAAGAAGAGGATCCCAGGTTTCCACTCCAGATAGTGAGAATTCCGACAGCGATGAGAATCAGGGTGATACCAGCCATTCGCCAGTCAAAGTTTGTAAGGTTCCGACGATCGAGGTACATGCCGTGCTCTCCGACTACTGGCTTTCGGGCGACGGCCCCTGGGCGACCGTACCCTTCTCTAGCAGAGGTGAAAAGGCGGCCTCCAGGACGGCCCGCGCCACGGGTCCGGCGGCCGAACCACCTTTCCCGGCGTTTTCGGCAATCACCGCAATCGCAATCTCCGGATTTTCATATGGGGCAAAGGCGACGAACCACGCGTGATCCTCAGTCTTCCCGGGGCCGTGGGCTTCCTTCTTCACCACTTGTGCCGTGCCAGTTTTTCCGGCCACCCGCACGCCACGAATACGAGCCACCCGGCCAGTTCCTTCCTCCACCACCCGGAGCATTCCCTGGCGGACCAGCTCCAGAACCCGAGGGCTCAGGTTTACCTTCCGGACCGGCTCTGGTCCGTAGGCGGCCACGACCTCTCCCCCCCAGGACTCCACCCGCTCTACTACCCAGGGTCGGTAGACGGTCCCCCCGTTGGCAATGACCGCCACCAGGGTCACCATCTGAAGCGGGGTAACGAGGATCATCCCCTGACCGATTCCGGTGATGACGGTGTCCCCCGGATACCAGGGCTCCCCCAGAACCTCTCGTTTCCACGCCGGCGAGGGGATCAGCCCCTCCGCCTCGTCTCCAAAACCGATCCCCGTCTTCTGGCCCAGCCCAAACTCCCGGGCCACTGGCACGATGGCATCAATACCTGTTTTCAGCGCTGCCTGGTAGAAGTAGACGTTACACGAGTTCGTAATCGCCTGCATCAGGTCTTGCTCGCCGTGTCCCTCTTCCTTCCAGTCGTCAAAGGTCGTGCGGCCCAGCCTGAAGTATCCGGGACAATTGAAGACCGTCTCGGGCGTGACCGCCCCGGTCTCTAACCCTGCCGCCATCACCACTAACTTAAAAACCGACCCGGGGGGGTACTGCGCCTGCATGGGACGATTCTGGAGAGGATGCGTGGGATCGTTCACCAGCTCTTCCCACGCCTCGCGACTCAGTCGCTGGGCAAAACGGTTTGGATCGTATGCGGGCCGACTGACCCACACCAAGATCTCGCCGGTTTGCGGGTTCATGGCTACTACGGAGCCGCGCTTTCCAGCGAAGGCCTTCTCCGCGGCCATCTGGAGTTTCTTGTCAAGGGTCAGAACGAGACTGAAGCCGGACTGAGGCTCCAGTCGATCCATGAGGCGGATTACCCGACCCTGCGCGTCCGTTTCGACCTCCTCCCACCCATCAATCCCTCGGACAAAGGAATCCAACCGCCGCTCCACCCCGGCCTGCCCCACGGTATCTCCGGGACGAAAGTCCCGATACGCCTCTAGGTGCAACTGCTCTTGGTTCACCTCGCTTACATATCCGACGAGGTGGGCGGCGATGCCACCGTCAACGTAGGAGCGGAGCGGACGAACGCGGAGGCTCACGCCAGGCAGATCCGTCTTCCGCTCTTCGATGACCACCATCGTCCGCTCATTAAGCTCTTGCGCCAAAAGAACCGGCCGATACGGGTGAGCACGACCACCACGAATCTTGGCGACGATCTCTTCAGGCGCTCGCCCCAGAACGGTCCCAATGGCGTGCGCGGCCTCGTCAAGATCCGGGACCGCGGCCGGGATTACGTACACATCAAACGAGGGACGGTTCTCCACAATGACCTCGCCAGACCGATCGAGGATGAATCCTCTTGGGGCCTCTACCGAGCGGATGCGGAGCCGGTTGCTGGCGGAAAGGGTTGCGTAGTACCGGCCCTCCAACACCTGGAGGTACCAGAGCCGCAACAAGAGTAGGGCAAAAACCACCGTAACCAAGAGGACTGTCCAACGAATCTTTTGCTGGATCAGTGGGGTAGGAGATTGCCACGGCCGGCTCACAGCCTGACCTCCAGCACCCGGCCCAGCCTGGTGCCGAACAGCAGAATCCCTCCGACCGCTGTGGTATAGGCCGTCTGAGGCAGGATAATCCAGAGGAGAGCCTGGCCTAGATCCATCCCCATTCCGAAAAAGGCCAGGACCCCTAACGTGATGAGGCCCGAACAGAGCCCGGTGAGAAAGATGAGCAGCAGGTGAGGGATGAGACGGGTCTCCTCAAGTTCCTCCCACACCCGAACCAGCAGGTAGCCCAAGAGGCTCAAAGTGAAGGCGTTCAGTCCCAGGGGGGAGCCGGAGAGGGCATCCTGGTAGAGGCCCAGCAAGAACCCTCCCACGCAGGCCTGGACGGGAGTCATCCTAAAGCTCCCGAGGTACAGGAGGAGGAAGAAGAGGTCTGGTCGGACCCCGCCGATCTGCATCATCGGGGTGACGGCCGCCTGCAGAGTGACAACCGCAAGGAGTCCGCCGGCAAGCCAGATCACTTCCCGCTCCGCTGAGACCGAGAGAGATCGGCTTGCTCTCCGGCGATTACCAGGACCTCTTCCAAGCGAGAAAAGTCGATGCTGGGTTCAACGGTGGCCTCCTGAAAGAGGGCCCCTATCCGCTTATCGACAGCTACCACCTTCCCGACCAGGATCCCTTTGGGATACACAGTCCCGAGACCCGACGTCATCACGACCTCTCCGACCCGCACCTCGGTCAGGATGGGCAGGTACTTGATCCGCAGGCGGCCTAGTTGGGCTCCCACCAAGAGTCCCGTGACCCGCGAGGTCTCCAGCAACACCCCGACTGAACTTACCGGATCGGTGATGATCTGGATTTGAGCGCTGAAGGGGCCGACCTCCACCACCTGGCCAACGAGCCCTCCGGGAGCGACCACCGCCCCGTGCCGCTCCACACCATGGCGACTCCCACGGTCGATGAGCAAGCTATGAAACCAGTTGGTGGAATCCCGCCCCACCACCCGGGCTGCTACATAGCTGAAGGGCATGGTCTCCCGCAGGCCCAGGAGGGTCTGGAGGCGCTGATTTTCCCGGCGTGCCTCCTCCAATACCCTGAGGCGGGTCTGGTAGCCTTCGATTTCCTCCCTGAGGGCCAGATTCTCTTGTCGAACAGACCGGAGGTCCACATAGTTGCCCCAGATATCCGAGACGCCATCTCTGAGGTATGTGGTGGCCTTGAGGAATGGGCTGACCGATTCCAGCAGGATACGTTTGAAGAAGGGGGTGAGGTGCCCTTCTTGCCGCACCGCCATGGTCATCAGGAAAAAGGAGAGGAGGATGGCACTCCCGAGGACAACCGTCCGGCGATACCTCGCGAGCAGGCGAAGCACCATCGCAGCCTCACACCCTTTCGTCGGTAGCAGGCGTCCCCCCCGGGACGCCCTAAGACTCCAGACAGACCGTCTTCAAGAGGTCCAGCTCGTCCAAGACCTTGCCGGCGCCCAGAGCCACACACGAGAGGGGGTCCTCGGCCAAGCTCACCTTGAGGTGCGTCTCAAGGCCGATGAGGGTATCGAGGCCTTGGAGGAGGGCTCCGCCGCCGGTCATGACGATCCCGTGCTCGGCGATGTCCGCCGCCAATTCCGGGGGGGTCCGTTCCAGGGCGGTCTTCACCGCATCGACGATGGCGTAAATGGGATCGTGCAGCGCTTCCCGAATGTCGCTGTCGGTGATCGTAATGGTCTTGGGAATCCCGTCCATCAGATCCCGCCCCTTGATATCCATCCTTCGCGGTTCATCGAAGGGATACGCCGACCCGGCCTGGATCTTGATGTTCTCCGAGGTCCGCTCCCCCACCAGGAGGTTAAACTTCCGCTTCAGGTACTGAATGATGGCTTCATCCATCTCGTCGCCGGCGATGCGGATGGACTGACTGTAAACGATCCCGGAGAGGGAGATCACCGCGACCTCAGTGGTCCCACCACCAATGTCAACGATCATATTCCCCATAGGCTCCTGCACCGGAAGACCCGCCCCGATAGCGGCCGCCATGGGCTCTTCAATAAGATAGACCTCACGGGCTCCCGCCTGCTCTGCCGAGTCGCGAATAGCGCGCTTCTCCACTTGGGTAATCCCGGAGGGGATACCGACCACCATCCGGGGCCGGACGAGCGCTTTCCGGTTGTGGATCCTGACGACGAACGCCCGGATCATTTGCTCCGTCGTATCAAAATCGGCGATCACGCCATCCTGGAGGGGCCGGATGGCGACGATGGAAGCCGGGGTCCGGCCCACCATTTCCTTCGCCTCCTTTCCCACTTTCAGGACCTGGCTCGTCCCCTTCTTTATCGCCACCACCGAAGGCTCGGAGAGGACAATCCCCTTCCCGCGGACGTAGATGAGCGTGTTGGCGGTCCCGAGGTCGATGGCAAGGTCGCTGCAAAACATGCCGTAGAACCAATCCATCAGCATAGGTTCTGCTCCTTTCCCCTACCGCGCGAGGATCCCCTCGCGCCCCGATTGTCGATAGATGACTAACATACCTGGCCTGCGAAAACAAGGATGTTTTCAGCATTTGTGGCGCCGGCGAAGCAAAAAAGGGTTGCGGGTCGACCGAACATTTGGGTATCCTTTTTACCGACGGATAGCCTCTGCAGAGGAGCAACCATGCTTCGCACCATGCGCGATAATTTGAAGTCTCTGAGCATCACGCTCTGGCTGGTGATTGCCGCCTTCATCGTGTCCATCTTCGTCGTCTACGGGATGCAATCTGCCGGTCCCGGCGCCGGCAGCAAAACTGGGGCGGCCGCCACTGTTAACGGAGAACGCATCTCCTGGCAGGAGTTTCAACAGGCCTACCGCCAGCAGGTGACCACCCTCCGCCGGATCTACGGCGATCAGTGGAATGAGGAGCTAATCCGAGACCTGGGGATTCGCCGCCAGGTCTTGGATGGCCTCATTACCTCTCGGCTCCTCCTCCAAGAGGCAGAGCGATATGGGCTCACCGTTTCCCGTGAGGAGTTGGCCGCCGCTGTCATGAATAACCCCCTGTTCGCCGAAGAGGGAAAATTCAGCCGAGACCGCTATCGCGGACTGCTGGAGGCCAATCGTCTGACGCCGGAGCGATACGAAGAAAGTGTTCGCCAGTCGGTTCTCCGCGAGAAGCTGGCCACCCTCATTCAGGCGTCCGCCAAGGTCTCGGAGGCCGAGGCATGGGAGTCCTTCCGGGCTGCCAAGGAGAAGGTCCGTGTGGCCTACGTCAGCCTCCCTCGGTCCGAGGAGAACAGGGCCCGCCTCGAAAAGCTCCAGACACGGGCTAGCCAGAAGGGGGCCTCCGTTGAGAAACTCTTGCAAAATTCAGGCCTGAAGCCAAAAAAGCCAAAATCCTTCGCCTTGGGCGAGGCCGTGGAGGAGGTAGACCCCTCGGATAGTCGGGCATTCCACCTGGCCATCCTCCGTTTGAAAGAGGGAGACATCAGCCCTGTGATCGAGGGACAAAAGTCCCTCTTCCTGATTCACCTCTTGGATCGGGAGGCCGCGACTCGAGAGGCATTTGAAAACGAAAAGGCCACCTGGATGCAACAGCTCTTGGCAGAGAAGCGGCGGTGGATTTGGGCGAGCTGGATAGAGAACCTGAAGGGGCAGGCCCGGATCGACATCTCAAGCGAGGTGACCTAGCTCCGTCGCTTGGAGTTGGTATGCCTTACGTGTATTACGCTGATGACGGTTCGATCCAGGGTTTTTCCAAAGAGCGCTCGGACATCCCACTCGGGCTCCACTGTGCTTCCATCTCCCAAGAGGGCTTCGAGATGCTCTCGGCCATCCCGAATGGCTTTAAGATGAACGTGGAAACGCGGACCTTGAAAGCTCAAACGGTCTCCGACCGCGAAGACTGGATTCTTTGGATCCCCGTGGTCCTCAACCACCGATACTGTGACGGAGAGTTCATCCCCCTCCTCAGAGAGCCAACGCCATTCGAGGAATGGGTCCGGGGGAGGATAAAGGTAAGCTAAAGGGAAGAAAAGAAGTAAGGTGAAATGTAATTTCACCTCACGAGAAAGACTCCCAAGACGACGAAGCAGGCGCCCAGTAGGCACGCGCCCTCACCTACCACCTCCGTCTGCGTCGGCCTTGTTCATGCGATCTCCGGGGAGGTGAACGCTTCCAGGTCTGTTCGCTCCGCACCCGCCTTTACCAGACGGTCGAGGTCCAGCGTCATCTCCGCTCTTCCGATGTCATCCATCGTCGCCCGGGTGGCTGGATGGCGGGGGACAAAAAGGGTGCAGCAGTCCTGATCCGGCTGGATGGAGATCTCATAGGTCCCGATCTCCTTGGCTTGCTCCGTGATTTCCTCTTTGTCCATCCCGATCAGGGGGCGGAGCAGGGGGAGTTTTACGGCCTCCTCGATCACCGTGAGGTTCTCCAGGGTCTGAGAAGCCACCTGCCCCAGGCTCTCGCCCGTGACCAGTGCCTTTGCCCCCTCCAGACTAGCCAGATGCTCGGCGATCCGGGCCATGAGCCGCCGGTAGAGGAGCACCCGGTATGGGGCAGGGGTATTCACCACCACCTCCTGCTGGGCCTCACCAAAGGGGACTAGGTAGAGTCGAGAAGTGTATTGATAGCGGGTGAGGAGCTTGACAATTTCCCTGGCCTTCTCCTGGGTCCGACGATCCAGGAAGGGGGCCCCGTGAAAGTGGACAAAGCTCACCTGACACCCCCGGCGCATCATTCGATAGGCGGCTACGGGGGAATCTATCCCACCGGAAAGGAGTGCGATGACCCGCCCCGCCACCCCAACCGGAAGCCCACCTGGCCCGCGAACCTTTTCGAGATAGATGAATGCCTCCTTCGGCAGAATATCAACAAAGAGCGTGAGTTCAGGGTTTTTCAAGTCGACCCTGGCCGGGAAGCGCTCTAGAACAAAGGTTCCCAAAATTTCGTTGAGTTGTGGAGAGGTGAGGGGAAAGGTCTTGTAGGCCCGGCGCGCGGTCACCCTGAAGGTTTGAAAGGGCCGCCCGGCAAGGGCCTTGGCGGCCGTGTTTTTCAGCGCCTCGAGGTCTAAGTCACACCGAAGGGCCGAACAACAGTTGGCCACTCCAAAAACCCGCCGAACCCGCTCCGCGACCTCCTGGGCTGCGTTCTCTCCGGCAAGCTCGAGCAGAACGCGGCCCGGGAGCTTCTGGATACGTCTTACGGGGAAATCGGCAGTGGCCCTTTTCAGGTTGCGGACAAGTTGGTTGACAAAGAAAGGCCGATTCCTCGCCTTAAGTGCGATCTCGTGGTAATGCACCAAGAGCACCGTCATGGCAAGCCTAGAAAGTACACGTGATCCGATAAGCGCTTATGAAGGCCAAGGATTCCCAGAGTCAAGTGGAGGAAGGGAGATATGATGCTTCGTCTACCACAAGTTACCGCTAAGATCAAGTTTGGGTCGAGTGGCCGTGTGGGGCTGTTCGCCCGGATTCGGCATCCCTGCGGAATATTGTCCGGATCCACCCATGCATTCTTTCCGCTAAACCGACCGATTTCCCCTGCAAGGAGGGCCGTCCAGGAGAAAGGGGTCTGGAGGCGTTTCCGGGAAGGAAGACAAGAGGACAAGGGCTGAGGCAGCGAGCGGAGTGCCTGCTCAGTGCTCGGGTTTCGGCGCCATGAAAACTAAAACCACCAGACGACCAGGTCCGAGATTGACCACCCCATGCTCCACTCCGGCGGGGGCTAGGATCGCGGTGGCCACCCCCAGATCCCGCTCCTCCTCCCCCACACGGAACCGCCCCTGCCCTTCCAGGACGACATATACCTTATCGGAGTCGGAATGGGAATGAGGTTTCTGGATTTGCCCCGGCTCGAAGCAGTACAGATCACAGAAGAAACGACCGGTCTCAAAAAGACCGGTCTTGACCATTTTCTCTGGGGAAAAACGCCGCTGCTCTTCCAGCTTTGCCCAGTCCATGGCCCACCTCGAGAATAGCTGTCACCAGTATTCAAAGATATCCTGAAGCTGACTGCTGACCGCCGACGGCTGATAGCTAATAAAACCGACTCATCATGGGGGTAACCGCCATCCTGGCGCGGATGGCCTCGACGATCCGCCTCGCTTCTGGAGCGGCAGCGACCGCGGGCCCCGTTATCAAGGCGACCGGCCGATACAGAAGGAGCCACGGAACCTGGGCCACGCTCCAATCCCCGCTGAAGGCAAGGGGGATCTCTAGCTTACGCAGTCCGGCCAGCGCCTCACGGATGTTCACATCCACGGGGACCTTCAAGAGGTCCGGATTGAGCCTCTTGAACCGCGCCTCGTGCGCCACCGGGTCGGAAATGCTTACGAGATCCAGCAGGAGTCGGCTGCCGGCCTCCCGAACTCGTGTGATGATCGCGGAGAGCGCCTCATCCGAGGCGGTGGCGGGGATCGTCAAACCCTCTACCCCCACCATCATCAGCGCATCAGCCTCCGCTTCGCTCTCGGCCCAGCAGATCAGCGGTCGATCCGGAGCCACATCTCGCATTATCGTCACGAAGTGCGGGCCTTCAGCCCGCAGTAGCTGAGGACCGAGCTCGAGAGCGTCGACCAGATCCGCCAGCTGGCGGGCCACCTCAATGACAGATCCCCGATCTGGCTCGTCCAGGACGAGCTGAAGGAGCGTCGCCATCGGTCTCCCATTGAAAAAGGCTTTCTTAGCCCCCCTCGGTTTCCAGAAAACGCTCCACATCCATCGCCGCCATACATCCACTCCCTGCAGCAGTGACCGCCTGGCGATAGACATGATCTTGGACGTCCCCGCAGGCAAAGACACCCGGGACGCTCGTTTTGGTCCCGTTCTCCGTGACGATGTACCCTAGGTCGTCCATGCGAAGCTGCCCGCGAAAGAGGGCGGTGTTTGGGCTATGTCCGATGGCGATGAACACCCCGTTGATTGGGAGGTCGGTCTGTTTCTCGGTCTCCAGATTCTTGAGACGGACCCCCTTTACCCCGGTCGCCTCATCTCCCAGGATCTCGGTAATCCTACCCTGCCACTCAAAGGCGACCTTGGAATTCGCGAATGCCCGTTCCTGCATGATCTTAGAGGCCCGGAGCTTATCTCGCCGGTGGACCACCGTTACCTTGCTGCACAGCTTGGAGAGATACAGGGCCTCTTCCATGGCCGAATCCCCACCCCCGACCACCACCACCTCCTGGTCCTTAAAGAAGTACCCGTCGCAGGTGGCGCAGGTCGAGACCCCCCGCCCCATGAACCGCTGTTCCGACTCGAGGCCCAGCAGGTTGGGGGAAGCTCCGGTAGCGATGATGAGAGCCCGGCAGTGAAAGGTCTCCCCCTCGGCCTCCACGGTAAAAGGCCGTACCCCGAGGTCCACCTTGGTCGCCTCCCGTTGGAGGATCCTCGTCCCGAAGCGCTCCGCTTGCTTTTGCATCTCTTCCATCAGCTGTGGCCCCATAATCCCATCCGGGAAGGCGGGATAGTTTTCCACCATCGTGGTGGTGGTGAGCTGGCCGCCCGGTTGGGCCCCAGCGATGAGCAGGGGTTTCAGATTGGCGCGCGCCGCATAGAGAGCCGCGGTGTAGCCCGCCGGTCCAGAACCAATTACGACAACATTGTGAAGCTCCATGCTACTCTCCTCACGAAGATTCTGCCTTCGGGGACACAAAGACCTGCTGGACGACAGACGCCGCCCCCCATTTTCTCCATCCCGAGATTTCAGTCAAGGAGAGATGGGCGAGGGGAAAAGGTGAACCCGAAGGCTATTTCTCTAGTGAATTGCCTGCCTTGGTCCAGGCGTTTGTTCCGCCCTCGAGATTGTACAGATCTGACCGCCCGACCGCGGCGGCGACCTCGCAAGCCACCGCGCTCCGGGCCCCCTCGGCGCAGACAAAGATGATCTTATCCCCGGTGAGGAGCTCCGGAGCCCGTGCCAGCAAGGTGTTGAGCGGGATGTGAGTGGCCTTGGGGATACGGCCCTGCTCCCATTCGAAGGGCTCTCTGACATCAATAACCTGGAAACCTTGTCCGATCAGTGTCTTGGCCTGCTCGACGTCGATGCGTTCGAACGGCTCCTTTTCGTCAAGCTCGGTCATGGTCTCACCTCGCGCGCGATTCTCGTTCCAGCGATCTTGGTTGTGCGATATGTCTCTATACCATGGCCTCCAAGAGGGAGTCAAGGTGCGGCAATTTACACGGACGCTTCACGCTGCTATTCTCGGGGTCCCCATGGAGGAAGTCTCGTGAAGTACCGTTGGCAGGAAACCATCTCCCATCGGGACCACAATGCAGATCGTGACCTCACCGACCCTCACGAGGGGCTGAGCCCCATCCTCCTTCAATTGATTCGACAGGAGGCCTCGTCCCAGAGACGCGTGATCGAGGTCGGGTGCGGCTCCGGCCGACTCACCTTTGCCATCGCTCCTTTGTTCCAAGAGATCATTGCCCTTGACTGGTCTGAGTCCGCATTAGCGGAGGCCCAGATCGCTACCGCGCGACACGGGATGGCCAACGTCCGTTTCCAGCTAGCCGATGCCGAGCAGGCGGACTACCAGGCAATGGCCGGGGGTCCCATCCACTTGGTCGTGGCGCACCTGTGTATGTCCAATGCCATCATCGCCCAAGCGGCCCGCCTCGATTCGGAGACCATCCTCGCCTTCGCCGCCTTTCACACCGACCAGTGGCGCGAGACTGGCATCATTTCTCGCTTCGCGTACAGCAAAGCAGCCATGGAAGAGACCCTCGATAGTGCCGGCTTCTATCCCTGCTACCTCGGCTTGGAGAAGGAGATTTTTCACTTCCCCTCCCCTGACGTTGCCGCCGCCTATGTGGAAAGAACAAGCCTTCAAACCAAATGGCGGTCCTCCCCCCGCTGGAGCGGTTTTCTCAAGTATGTGCAGGAGGGAGGACATTCCCTCACCGTTCGGGCGCGCGTCGTGGTCAAGGCGCGCCGCCAGTAACGGTTCTGGGTTCACGGTTCATAGTTCAGGGGGTACGGCTAGGGTGTAGATCGTGAACGTGCAACGATCCATGGGGACTTGAGGAAGGGCTGTTCTATCGGGAATCCTGCCCGGCCTAGTGTGCTGCGCGCCTGCCTGCCCTACTCACCGAAGGCCTTGGCGATGAATACCGCCCAGGTCAGCCGGTCCTGAAGCTCGAATCGGGTGAACTTGACCCCATGCCGGTACGAACCGGCAGGAGTGGTAGGAAGCTCCTGCGCCCAGGCGACTTCGGCCTCGGCGCGGACGGACCGATCGTCCACAGAGATGACGAGGTCAAGCTGCGTTCCAGGTGAAAGGAGCTCCGGCAACTCGACCAACAGACCCCCTTCGCTCAGGTTGCGAATTCGGCCAGTCGTGTCCGGGCCGAGTTGCCGGTAGGTCACGGACCCGTCAAAGGTATGGCGGCGATGTGCCCTGCGCTCTTGCATTTCCGCTTCCGGGGTCTCTGCAGCGAGGACTGCATAAAGGGGCGGGAGCAAGACCCATGCCACTCTAACCGATCACCGACGACCGCACCAGCGGGGACATAAGACCGCCGAGGCAAGGACGGTCATCGGACATCGGTCGTCGGTCGTCCCTTTACGGTTGCCGGTCGTCGGTCATCGGAGATGTTGGGTGCGGGACCAGAGCGCCTGGAAGAGGTCGGGGGGTACGGTGACCATAGCGGTCACCGCCTTGATCCCCCCCACCACCATTCGGCCATCCAGTGTTTCGTAGATGAAACCGTAGGGACCTCCGTCATAGAGCCGGCCCCGGTGGGAGCAGAGGGCGGTCACAGGAAAATCGCGGTCGGCCACCTTCCGATGCGCCAGAGTTTCAAAAATCAACCCCCCCGAGGACCCATCGTACAGCAGACCCTCATAAGCACAGAGAGTGAGGACCGAATCCTCGCGTGTGGCGATCTCTTGCCCCGTCAGCGTCTCATAGATACGCCCGTCTCCTCCCCCATCAAAGAGTCCTTCCTCATGGGTGACAAGAGCCAGGACCTCCTCGTGACGCCTCCCCACCTCTCGCCCATTCAGGGTTTCATAGATGGCGGGATAATTGCCTCCGTCGTAGAGCGCATCCCCGAAGGGACACAGGGTGTGGATTGTCCCCGGGCGCGCGGCGACTTCCCTCCCGGTGAGGGTTTCGTGAACACGGAGGTAGTTTCCGGCATCATAGAGCGCCCCTTGATAGGAGCAGAGACTCAAGACCCAGTCCGGCCGGTCGGCTACCTTTGTGTCCGTGACCGTATCATAGATTTGCGCATATCGGCCGCCATCGTACAGCCGTCCCTCATGAACGCAGAGGGTGAGAACGAGACTGCGCCGACGGGCAACCTCGTGAAGTTGACCCCCTCGAACGCAACAGATCCTGTCCACCACTGCGGCTACCAGTCCAGCCTCTGTCCAGTCCTCAGGACCAAAGCTGCCGATATTCAGTCCTTTCAAATCCATCTCAGCTCCCCTTCCCTCTTGAAACCGCAGCCCCATCCGAAAGGACATGATCCCGGGCAAACCCCTCTGGGAGGAGAAAGACGGAGATCAGCGCTAGGAGGGCGATAATGAACCCCACAAGAAAGGCTCCATGAAGGGCATTGGCCACAGCCTCCCGAAGTCCGGTCACGAGGGACGGGGGGAGTGCTGCCCGGACTGCCGGGTTTAGAAGGACCTCAGGGTTGTGGACGACGGTCCGCAATTGCACGTCGGTGGTTTGGGCGAGCAGGCTCAGAAGCTGTCCCCGCAGGATCGATGTCATGACAGCCCCCATGAGGCCTACGCCAATGGCTCCCCCCACCGTTCTCGAAAACATTGTCACGGATGTGGCAACCCCCAGTTGGTCCCGCGGGACTGTGTTCTGGACAGCAATGAGAAGGGGGGCCATGATCAAGCCCA
>JAAXQN010000234.1 GCA_012974305.1 Candidatus Methylomirabilis sp.
TCAACCGGGCCTTTATCTGCTCGAGCCGTCGCCTGGCCCAGGGGTGATCCTTGCTTAAGAGGGCAAGTCCAGCCACGATCAGGATGATTAACCCCCATCCCACGACCAGACGGGTTATCTTCCAAAATCGCGCGGATGGGTTCAGCCTAGCCATGTGCCGCCCGTACCGGCTACGAGTGGTGCCTTCTTGCTTTCTGGACCCCCCCTTCCTCTTGGGAATGATCAGACTTTTTCCCCTTTTCTCGTCTCTCCAACTCATCAAGAATGACACGGGCCACAGCAAGCGTTTTTAAATCAATTTCGCGATCCAAATAATAATGATCCAGTCCGACGTCCGTGATCACAATGCTTCCCTCGATTAATTCATCGGCGATCAGTGTGAGTCCGTCATTCGGTCCGTGTTCTCTCAAGTCCTTATATCTTCCTTCCACGTGCTCTCCAATGTCTCCAGAAAGCGGAACGCCCACATATTGAATCAGAAGGATATGTTCGGGGAAGTGAAGATGAGCAAACACCTCCCTTCTTTTCTGAGTGCTGAGATCTCCAATGACATCTGTTGAAAGACCTTTAAAGAAAAACCCAATGGCCGCAAACCAGCTTTTCGGCCATTTTAATGCCTGGTCCGCGATGAGGCTTCCCCTCAAGAGGCCACCAATGCTGATCCATGCTTTTACATGCGTTAACTGTTCTGCCGTCATAAGTTTTCCGATAGCCAGTGCGACTTCCGGTCCGGCTTTGCTGGTACTTACCAATATGATTTTGTCGTGTGATTTTTCTAAGCGTGTCAATTCATTTACGAGGATTGAGGCATTCTTTTCGATTGTTCCGATTTCATCCGTTTTGACTAATAGTGTCTCAAGTCCTGCTTGGCCCATAACACGGCGCTGCAAGGCAAAATCAGCCCCTGTAGTGGGATCCCTCTCGTATGCATATCCCGGAACGAAAACAATGAGATACGATGTAAACTTTTCATCGATGTGGAATATCTCAGTTACGCGCTGGGTTCTTAAGGCTGTAACGTGTGAATGAAATGATTGTTGCGCGATTCGATTTTCGGGATTTATATAGATTCGGGAAACGAAATAGAGTGTCGCAAAGTCTGGAGAGAACTGTGTGGTGACGCGTTTCAGGTTATCGGTATCGAGTGGCCGTTCGTCCCACATCTGAAGTGCCTTGTTTATCTTCTCATCGTACTGTGGCTTTGTCCCCTTGTTCTGTAGATATTGTTCGAGATAATACCTCGTAATCTCAGAGTCTACGGTTGTGGATATATACTGGTCGGCCACTCTACCCTTCGCGGGATATTTAGGGATGGTGGCACAAGCAGTCAAAAGGAGGCAAAGGCAAATTGGGAGGAGGGCATGTGATCTTTGAGGGTGTATGCAACTCATGAGGATCAAAGGTTGAGCGAGGCAGGTCCGAAGTCAGGTGGACGGCTGCCTCAAAGGATGTCAGGCAGCAGCACCCGTGTTAACTGCCGGCAAGATCAGCAACGACTCGGGTGAGCCCTGAAACGACTCGCGCCGTTCGAGCATAGTCGAGCTTGTCCGGCGTGTCTTGCGGGGTATGATAGTGGTCATAGCGAAACAGAGCAGTATCAGTGACCATGATAGCCGGATACCCTTCCTGCCAAAAAGACCAATGATCCGACCACCCTACCCCGGTAATCCACTCAGGAGCGGCTAAACCCTCGGACGGGAAACGTGTATGTTCACGAAACGTTCCTATGGCACGACGGACTAAACGGCGCGATGAAAAATTACCGACAAAACCTATGAAGTTGGCAGTAGTGGGATAAAAATAGCTGAAAGGGAAAGGGTAATGCTGGCTTCCCGAAACCTCCGAGTAATAACCGATCGTCTCGATCGAGAGCATTGCCACAATGTCCTCTCCCCGTCGACGTGATCTGGATGCATACACGCGGCTCCCCATGTCCCCCGTCAAAAAAAATGGGGGCTCTTCATTGACGAACGCTACGAACCGTACTGTTCGGGAAAGTTCCTCAGTGGCAAGGAGGCGTGCAATTTCAAGGAGTCCAGCGACCCCCGAAGCGTTATCGTTCGCACCGGGAGTGCCAAACACTGAATCATAGTGAGCACCGACGACAACAATTTCTCCGGCTAAAGATGTTCCAATCCGTTCAGCCTCAAGATTCGCTACGGGTTTACCTTCGACCTTGTATTCTTGCATCTCGACTTGATATCCTAAATCCCCCAATACTTTTTCGATGTAGTCAACCGAAGCCTCTAGCCCTTGAGGATGCCAGATATTTCTCTCTCCAATTTCGCCTGCGAGCATCGATACGTGCCTCTCGAGGCGGTCGCGCACTTGCACCTCGTATTCAGAGAGTGGTTGAAAGGAACCTGTATAAGAACTCTTGGGCATATCTATCATGCAGCTTTGGCTCCCAACCAACACAACTGAAAGGACCGTCCACCGCAGGACAACGGAACACCATTGCCGACGTCCTCCTGGCACAAGCCGTAGCACCTTAACTCATCCCCTCGCCCAACTTGCGGGTTTACCCAATGTCTCATTTCTGATTTTCGATCCCCGAATACGAGCGGCGAAGCATGCTGCGCCAGAGCATATCACGAGTATGAAGGCGACGGCAGGCCTCCATGGTCGGGCCAGATCCTTCAGCACACCCAGAGAGGGCTCCGACACCAGCACACGGAGGGGCCGGCTTGCCGTTGAGACCCTGCGTATGAGGTGGCGTTCCCCCTCTGTATAGGGTATAGGGCCTTGACGCCCCCCCTGGCTTGTGGTAAGCATGTCTGTTGGACTGGATAGGTTCAACCCGGACAGTCTCTTTGGCAAGCTTCTTTGAGTTACTACATTAGCGGAGAGAACAATGCCGTCATCCCTCACCGGTAAGGTTTCCCTCGTTACCGGGGCGTCCCGTGGCATCGGCCGCGCGATCGCTTGGAAACTGGCCTCAGCAGGCTGTGACGTGGCGGTGAACTATTACAACAGTCACGACGAGGCCGAGTCGCTGTGCGAAGAAATTCGAGGCCTGGGCCGGCGCGCGTGCGCCCTCCAGGGCAGTGTCGCCACCCCCGACAGCGTCGATGAGGTCATTGACGCCTTCCGGAAGGAGTTCGACCACCTCGACATTCTGGTCAGCAATGCCGCGACCGGCGTGCTGAAGCCCGCGCTCGAGATGACCCTCAAACATTGGCGCTGGTGTATGGAGACCAACGCATTGGCCCTAAACCTGTTTGCGCAACGCACGGTCTCGCTCATGCCACGGGGGGGGCGCATTATCGCATTGTCCAGCCTCGGTGCAAACCATGCGATACCAGGCTACGGCTTCATCGGAGCATCGAAAGCGGCTCTGGAGTCACTCGTGCGCACTCTGGCACAGGAGCTCGGGCCACTCGGCATCAGAGTGAACGCGGTCAGCGCGGGACCGGTAGACACCAATGCGCTGAAGTTCTTCCCAAACCGCGAAGAGTTGCTGAACTCCTTCCTGCAACGCGCGCCGGCCCGGCGCGAACTCACGCCAGACGATGTGGCAGGCGCAGTCTACCTCCTCTGTCTCCCGGAGGCCGAAATGGTCACCGGTCACACGCTGGTCGTAGATGGCGGTTTCTCAATGTCAGGCTGAGGGATGATGTTGTTCCAAGCCTCCGGACTTGCAGACAAGGCGGTGATCATTACCGGCGGGACCCGCGGCATCGGGCGCGCATGCGTGGACCTTTTCTCGGCGGAAGGTGCTGACGTCACCTTCTTCTTCCGCAACAGCACCGAGATGGCCAATGAAATAGTCGCCAGTGGGCGTGCCGCGGGGCAGCGGATCACAGCTGATCAGGTCGATGTCCGTGACCGTAAGGCGTGTGAGGCAGCCGTCGAGCAGGTGGCGGAACGCTGCGGCCGCATCGATGTGCTCGTCAACAACAGCGGGGTTATCCGTGACAACCTCTTGGCGATGCTCGAGGACGATGATTTGCAAACCGTCCTCGACACGAACGTCGCCGGAGTCTTTAACGTCACGCGCGCGGTGATCCCAGATATGATTTCGCGTCGCGCGGGAAAGATCATTAACGTCAGTTCGGTCTCCGCTGAGAAAGGTGGTCGAGGGCAAACAAACTACGCGGCCAGTAAGGGGGCCATCAATGCGCTGACGAAGGCGCTGGCGGTAGAATTGGCACCGCGAAAAATCACAGTAAACGCCGTGGCTCCCGGGGTCATCGAAACCGACATGTCGCGAGAGGTCGTCGAGCTAGCACCCGAAGAAGTCAAGTCGCGCATCCTCCTCCGGCGGCTTGGTACGCCGATTGAGGTTGCCCACGCTATTATGTTCCTGGCTTCGAGATACGCGGATTACATCACTGGACACGTCCTCCACGTCGATGGCGGATTCAAAATGGAGTGAACACATGCCGGATGCCATAACAAAGGATGATATCTCGGATGTGTATCCGAAGGTATCGGAGACCATTGCGGAAGCCTTGGGACGCGATGTCGATGAGGTGACGCTCACTGCCCCGCTTATGGAGGAGCTCGACGCAGAGTCGATTGACTTTCTTGATATCGTGTACCGCCTCGAACGGCAGTTCAAGGTAAAAATTCCACGAGGAAAGATCGTCGAGGACGCCCGTGGACCCCTCTCGGAGGCAGAGTTCGAGCAAAATGGCTTCGTGACGGAGGCAGGCTTTACACGGCTACAGGAACACATGAACGAGGTTCCCGCAGAGCGCTTCCGCACTCCGTTCAAGGTTCGCGATATTCCGCTGCTTTTTACCGTGGAAACCTTTTGCAAACTCGTCATACGTGCCCAAAAGAAGAGCGCGAAGTCCCCGACTGGCTAGGAGATTCGACACGCCAGTCCAACCAGGAGGAGCCCCGCGCGTGCGGCTTCAAACCACGGGAGCTGGAACCTGCGGCCCGCCGGTTGTTGTCGTAGATCCGCACCCCGGATGTGACCTGCGTCGCGACGTCGTACATGGGTTCTATGCCCAAACATGGTGATGGGTGAGGAATGGCATTCTCACTAGTTGATCGGATAACTGAGATCGAACCGGGAACGCGGGCTCGCGGCTGCTTCACAATCCCTCGAGATCTTTCAGATCTGTTCCCGTGCCTCGTGGCTGAAGCGGTTGGACAGCTCGCGGCGTGGGTGGCGATGGCAAAGACGGAATTCCGGAGCCGGCCGGTTGCCGGGATCGCCGGCGAGGTGAAGTTCAAGGACATGGCTACTCCGGGTACAATTCTCGACCTCAAAGTCGACCTCGAGAATTGTGAAGCTGACTCGATACTCTACGACGGATGGGCGTACGCCGGGGACGTACCGATTATTGAATTGAGCCGGTGCGTGGGTCCGATGCTTCCGATGGAGGACTTCGATGACCCCATAGCCGTGCGCAGGCGCTTTGAATTGCTCTGCGGGGCTGAGGCATCCCTTCAAGGTTTCTCTGGTGACGCCGCACTGACCCCCCACCTTACCTTTATTCATCGTGACCCCGGCACGCGGCTCCGGGCGAAAATGGTGATCCCCAAGTCGGCCCCGTTTTTTGCAGATCACTTCCCGCGAAAGCCGGTCTTTCCAGGAACGCTTCTTCTCGATGCGAAGGTACGAATTGCAGCCAGCCTCGCCGCAGAGGCGGTTGACCCGAGCATCCGACCCCTCCTCAGGCCGATACGCATCTACAATGTGAAACTGCGCTCGTTCGTGCTTCCGGGCCAGGCACTAGAGATTGATGCCAAGGTCTTAACGACAAGCCGAGCCTCGACCAAGATCGCGCTCGCCGCGGAGGTCGAAGGTCAACGGGTGTCAACCGCCCGTGTGGAAGTAGGTCTGTTGGAGGCATCGTGATAGGAGGACGACGCCGCGTAGCGATCACCGGGCTCGGAGTCGTGACTCCGCTCGGCAACACCATTGCAACCACCTGGGAAGCTCTCCTGGCTGGTCGCACCGGAGTCGCTCCGATTACCAGCTTTGATGCCAGTGGCTTTCCGGTCCGGATCGCAGCGGAAGTGAAGAAATTCGATCCACGGACCGCAATCGAGGACCGCAAGCTCCTCAAGTTCGCGAACCGGTATCACACCTTCGCGCTCGCCGCGGCCGAGGAAGCGATTCGGGACGCCGGCATCCGTCCAGAGAGTCACACCGCACCACGTTGGGGCTGTGCCGTCGGCAGCGGGATGATGGGGGTTGAGTTCGCGAAACTCGTAGAGGTTCATCAGCGTTTTGCCGAGAATGGGTCTCTCTCTTCCGAGCGACTCGGTGCCGCGGGGGTGACAGCCGCAGACCCGGTCGCCTTCTGCCGAAGTCAAGCGAATGCCGGACTCTCACTCCTCCTCCGCCATTTTGGGATCCGCGGCTACGCGACCTCGGTGAACACGGCGTGTGCCTCAGGGGGCCAGGCGCTCGGGACCGCGATGAAGTTGGTTCGGCGCGGGACCGCGGACTTTGTTCTCGCTGGCGGCTTTGACTCGATGGTGAACCCGGTCGGGCTCTCGGCGTTCTGCCTTCTCGGTGCCCTTTCACCTGACAATGATACGCCCCAGCGTGCGAGCCGGCCGTTCGACCGAACCCGGAACGGCTTCGTGCTCGGTGAGGGAGCCGGTTTCCTCGTTCTAGAGGAGTGGAATGCGGCCCGCCGACGCGGGGCACGAATTTACGCCGAGCTTGCAGGTGATGGCAACTCTCTCAGCAGCTACAGAATCACCGATTCTCATCCATCAGGTGATGGCCCCATCCAGGCGATCCGCCAAAGCCTCGCAAGTGCCGGCGCGCGGCCAGACGAAGTGGACTACTTGAATGCCCACGGAACCTCGACCCCCATGAACGACCAGAGCGAGTGTGTAGCGGTCCGGGCGGTGTTCGGCCGGCATGCGGATCGTATCGCGGTCAGCTCAACAAAGAGTCTTATGGGACACCTTGTCTCCGGAGCCGGGGCGGTCGAGGCCGCCATCTGCGCCCTGGCGATCCACCATGGAATCGTTCCGCCCAACGCGAACCTGCGCGAATTGGACCCCGACTGCGATCTCGAGTTTGTCCGCGACCAACCGCTCCTCCGGAGAGTGGGTGTTGCGATGTCAAACTCGTTTGGCTTTGGCGGGTCAAACAATTGCATCGTCTTTCAGAACCCTGAGGACGTCCGCACATGAGCAAGAAGGTGCTGGTAACCGGCGAGGGCGCCATCTGCGCCTCGGGCAAGGACCCTGCCGAGATCTGGGACGCAGCGCGGGCTGGGCGATCTGCGATTGCGCCAATCCAGCAGTGGGACTCGGCAAGCTGGCCGTCCAAGCTGGCGGGAGAGATAGCTGACTTCAACCCGCGAACATTAGTGGAGGATCGAAAGCTCCACAAGCTTGTCCGCCGCACCGATCTCCTCGGGCTGTATGCCGCGGCTAAGGCGATTGAGGGCGCTGGACTCGTTGCGTACCGAGATGCTCTTGATCCTACCGGAACCGATCTATTCAATGACCGCACCGCAGTCTACGTCGGGTCGGGCGGCAACAAGTACCAGGACCAGTATGACTTCTTCCCGCTTCTCACCGACGCAGCGGGGGATCTCGGGGCGTTCGGTCGTGAACTGACCGGAACCGTTAACCCCATGTGGCTGCTCCGCGTCCTCCCCAATAACGTCCTCTGCCACATTGGAATCCGATACAACTTCAAGGGGCCCAATGGGTGCGTGACCAACCACGGAGTCAGCGGGACGCTCGCGATCATCGAGACGGCGGCGGCCCTTCGTGCGGGCGAGGCAGACCAGGCGGTCGCGGTCGGACACGATGCGCCGGTCGAGCCGGAGAATATCCTTCATTACCATGCGCTCGGCCTCCTCGCCGCGGACACGATTCGGCCCTTTGACGCCGGGCATAGCGGGAGTATCCTAGGGGAAGGTGCCGGGGCACTGATCCTCGAAACGGAGTCTGCCGCGCATGCGCGCGGTGCGAAGGTCCTCGGGGAGTTTCTCGGAAGCGGCTGCGTGACGGAGGCCGAAGGGTTACTCTCGGTCCGCGGGGACGGGGATGGGCTTGCGCGCGCTATTGCCCAAGCGCTCGACGATGCTGGGATTGGTACCGCTGAGGTCGGCATGGTAGTGGCCCACGGAAACGGCACGCCGATCTCGGACGCATCAGAGGCGTCGGCACTTCGGCGTATCTTTGGTACGACGCCTCCGCCGGTAACCTCCTTCAAATGGGCCTTTGGGCACCTGCTGGCCGCATCCGGCATCATTGATACCGTCCTGGCCCTCAACTCGCTGCGTCACCGCCTGGTTCCAGGCATCGCGACCCTTCGGGACCTTGCGCCGGCCTGCAAACACCTGGCCGCGTCGGCGATGCCCCAACCGCCACGGAGCGATGTGGCTCTCGTCCTCAGCCGAGGCTTTGCCGGGACGGACGCCGCGTTGCTCCTCCGAGCCTCAGCCAGCGCAGGAGACAACTAATGGACTCATCTGTTCCGCTCACGCGCTGTGGTATCGACTCCGTGGATCTCTCGCGCATAGAGCGGTTGCTTCGCGAGACCCCCAGGGAGGACCTCTTGCGGATCTATTCCGAGGAAGAACTCAAAGACGCGGGTGACGGAGCCGGTCGAGTGGCTAGCATCGCGGCGCGGTTCGCTGCCAAGGAGGCCTGCCTGAAACTCTTTCCCCGTGAGACCGCGCTCGGACAAATCGGTCCAGCGGACTTTGTCGTCGCACAGGACGGCTACGGTGCGCCCCGTATCGTCCCCAGCCAGATGGCTCAAGCACTGCTCGACCGCTATCGCCTGAAGGCGATTGCGCTCTCGCTCACGCACCATGACGCGAGCGCGTCCGCACTCGCGGTGACCGACCCTCTGCAGACCCACGTCCCGCTCGTTGGCAAGATTATCTATTCCCTCCTCCCCATCCGCCGCCGGGTCGTCCTCTCGAATCTGCGTCTCGTCTTCGGGGGGAAGGTACCCGAGAGTGAAATCGTGCGGCTCGCACAAGCCTTCTACGGGCACCTGGGACGCTTTCTGGTCGAGTTCATCCGGTATTCCTGGCTCTCTAGTGCGCGGCGGGCTGCGCTCGTCCGGGTGGAAAACGTTGACGCAATTCTTCGCGCACATGCGCAGGGGAAAGGTGTTCTCGTTCTCACTGGCCACCTCGGAAACTGGGAACTGACCACCGTCGCGGGGATGGCAAACTTTCCGCAACACCGTGGTCGGCTCCACATACCCCGGAAACCCCTTCACCCCCCCTGGCTCGATGCCCTCGTCACCGGGCGGTTCCGCCGCGCGGGCCTCGGAGTCCTTCCCAAGAAGGGCGCACTTGAGGCCATCTTGGACCGGCTCGCCGCCCAGGATGTCATCGTGTTCATTCTCGACCAGCACGCCGGAGGCAGGGACGGTGTGGAGGTGGAGTTTTTCGGGCACAAAGCCAATACATTCCGAAGCCTCGCTACGATCGCGCTCGCAACCGGAAGCCCAGTGGTCCCGGCCACAACCTGGCGCGAGCCGGATGGCCACCACGTGCTCCGCTTCGAGGAGGCTCTTCCGGTGGTCGAGTGCGATGACCCTGACGAGGCGATCCGAGCGAACACGCGTGTCTACAATGCTGCACTCGAGAGGTTGATCCTCCGGCATCCCGAGCAGTGGTTCTGGATGCACCGACGGTGGAAAAATCTTCGTTGATTCACCAGCCTCCCCCCCCCAGGTTTTGCGCCACTGATTCAATCACCAGACCGACCCCATCAGACCCCTCCCCCGCTGCCTGTACAGCCTGCCGGCTCGTGTACGTCTGGAGGTACAGCCGTTCAGACAAACGCACGAAAATGACTGTCCATTTACCGGCAGCCGCTCAAAAATCGTCACCGGCAACCAGAGATCTCCCTTCGTAACTCCTTTAATATTCCATACTTCCAGCCCTGAGGCCCTGGCATAGAGATTGCGAACACTTCCTGTAAGAAGAATTGTAACCATCAATCCGTTACCCCCCAAGTGGGATTGGAGCCAAAAACTCATGGGGACCCAGCAATTCATGGAATGCCAGACATGCATTGGAGGGACGAACCCGCGTTACGATCTCACCCCTTGTCCAAGCTGTTGGGGCGCTCAGAAGATGCTCCAACTGCCCTCAGCCACGCGGAAAGAAATGGTCCGTCTCTACCAATGGTTAGCAACCGGAGTGACCACGCTCGTACGGCAAAGGCGGCCCGGTCACGATCTGGCTGAGTCAGGCAGTGCTGACGGAGCTACCTCAGCACGTGACAGGTGGAAAAGACGCCTTTCGAAGAGGCGATCCGAGCATGCAGGCCGCCATCGCGGTCTGTAAAATAGGAGGGAATACTGTGAAGAAGAAGAAATTAGGCCAGGTGAGTCGCAGTCAGTGTGAGGAGATCTGCGCGATGCTCCGGGAGGTCAACGGGACATCCCATGTGGAACTACGGGTGTACCGTCGCTCTCACCGCCCCGGTGAAGAGTCTCTGCCAGGGACGGAAGCAATTGCCGTACCTGTTGAGACGCTTCCAGATCTTCTTCGCATGCTCGAGCGGACGCAAGACCAACTTGCCCAGCAGGGGGTGCTGCATCTTCCATCGTGCAGCGAGGCGACGGCCATGCAGGCTGGCGAGGCGGTCACCCTTGACGCATTTACCCCTCCCAGCCGCCGACGCGACTCCCGCCGGCAGTGCCGCGTGCCCCTGGTTGTGCCTGTCGGATGTCGCCTCTTGGATGGAGAAGATCCCTCCAAAGCGCTGACCGGCGAAACCGAGGATGTGAGCACTGGCGGGGCGCAGATCTGGGTCTCCGAACGCTTCTCACTCTACAGCCGGGTCGAAGTCTTCATGCGGATTGGAGGCATGAACTTCCAAGGGCGGGCGCAAGTCGTAGGAGCCGAGGTGCACCCAAAGGGTGGACGCTACCGACACAGTATCAAATGGGTGGGCCTCAATGCTGAGGCGACAGCTGCCTTGTCGAAGCTCGCAAGCACGAATACTCAGCAAGCCGGGTCGCCGGCGCTTTCTCTCCGGTAGCGAGCAGGTACATTCCAGGTTCTGTCGTGACGCTGTGTATGCGGATACTACTCCTTTCTTCACACCCCCTCTAGTATCTCGGCGTCGTCGCGACTAATACCGCCTCCATATTTTCACGATGGAGAATCCTCACCTCTGCGCATCCAATTTCTTCCATGCGTTGGCTTGATTCTTTTTCTCTCACCACCCTATCGGGCGCTTGATCTGCGACGTTGTGCAGCACCCACTCCTTCAGAAGATCATGCTTCCCATCTTCAACCCGTTCCTCCAATTTTTCATAATGTGGATACGCATGCTTTACTAAGCGATACTCCTCGCTCAATCTTCCGGCGAACCTCCTATCCCGCCTCAAAACGTGCCTCCGATCCAACTCACTTACGGCGTGCCGATTGGATTACAACCGGCTGGACGGGGACGTTCTGGTACATGCCGCGATTGCTCGTTCGTACGGCGGCGATTTTGTCGATCACGTCCATCCCCACAACCACCCTCGCGAATACAGCATAGCCAAAGTCTCGGGTCCCGTGATCGAGGACCGCGTTGTCTATGAGGTTAATGAAAAACTGCGAGGTTGCGCTATTGACATCTCTCGTGCGCGCCATTGAAAGCGTGCCGCGCTCGTTCTTGAGACCGTTGTCCGCCTCGTTCTTGATAGGCGGGCGAGTTGACTTTTGCTCCATGTTCTCGGTAAAACCCCCACCTTGGATTACGAATCCAGGAATGACGCGGTGAAATATTGTTCCGTCGTAGAAGCCGGCATCTACGTATGCGAGGAAGTTCTCGACAGTTATGGGGGCCTTTTCTGGATAAAGCTCAAGTGTTACCTCTCCTAACGTTGTGGAGAAAACAACCATGGGCTTGCCTCCTCTCTGCTTGCCTTTCGGAGCCTCAGTCAAAGCGGATCCCACGGTCAACAGCAGGAAGCCAACCGCGGTTGCGATACAGAATATACATTTACGGTTCATCATCACCTCCAGACGTTTTGGTGATCCCCTCACTGTCTGAACCATCCGACCTCGTTGAAATCCACACGTCCCTGATGGTTGAAGCAAACTCCTTCCGTCTCCAGCAACCGGCGTTCCTCAGTGCTGCCGTTCCCGCTCGTTCTGAGACTGATCCTGCCCTGGCCATTGATGACCCGATGCCAGGGAACATCGGTGTCACACGGAAGCACAGCCATCGCATAGCCGACGACACGGGCCGTACATCTGCCGACAATTCTAGCAACCTGGCCGTAAGTAGCTACCTGGCCGGGCGGAATGTGACGAACAACGGTATATATCCGCTGGTACAGAGGGACATTTTGGAATGAATCTTTGAACATTCTTTTAGTGAGGTATTCCGCACTTTTCGAAGTACTGCTGATGATAATCTTCTGCGCGATAGAACTCCGACGCAGGCGTGATTTCAGTCTCAATCGACTTTTGGTAACGACCGCTGCTTTGAAGCTTCTGTTTCGACGCGGCCGCAGCAGCTTCCTGCTCCGGATTGTGAAAAAATACCGCAGACCGGTACTGCGTGCCGATGTCTGGTCCCTGTCGGTTCAGCGTCGTTGGATCGTGGATATTCCAGAACACTCGTAGAAGCTCTTCGTAAGACACCTTGGATGGGTCGTATTCTACCTGCACGACTTCGGCATGTCCCGTCTTGCCAGAACATACGTCTTTATATGTTGGGTCTTTGAAAGATCCACCAGCGTACCCGACCGTCGTAGATGCGACCCCCTCAATTTTGCTAAACGATGCTTCTATCCCCCAAAAACAGCCTGCCCCAAAAGTGGCCTTTTCCATTCTTTCGCCTCCATTTCTGACTATCTAGACTCTCTGGCACCTACAGATCGAGCGGAACGACCTGTGCTCTGGAACCACGTCAGCATACCTAAGTAGTCGGAAAGGATCAAGAGGTCTCGAGGCAGGTTCGGTCCGCCCGGCCGGACGGCAAAGGGGAGCAAGACGTGTAACAGAAGACCACAAGGTGCACTGGAACCATTCAATCTGTCTCTTATACACATCT
>JAAXQN010000237.1 GCA_012974305.1 Candidatus Methylomirabilis sp.
GCGCGCTGCATCGCTTCGGCCAGGAGACGACTCTTTCCGAGGCCTCGGTGCCCCTCCACGAGGAGGAAGCGGTGCTTCCGGGCGGCAGAGTCCACCAGTGCTCGATCAAGCTCCTCAAGCTCGGTGTACCGACCAACGACGCGCGGACAAGGAAACCGCTTGAGGACCTCCTCCTCAGGCGGAAGCATTGACCTGTTCGCCCGACTCACGCAGTTCTTTCCCATCCGCTTGGACTGGTAAAGCGCCTGGTCGGCCGCATCTATGAGATCGGTCGCGCTGGTGGCGTCCTCCGGACAGGCGGCGACGCCGACGCTCAGCTGCACCGGGACACCGTCTGGAACCTTATCGCTGCTGAACGGCTGGGCGGCGACTCGTTCTCGAATCCCCTCGGCGACGCTCACCCCGCCGGCCCCGTCAACACCCTCGAGAAAGACAAAGAACTCGTCACCGGCAAAACGGATCGCGTAGCTCTCCGGCGGGACCGTCTCACGGATAAGTTGGGCTAGGCGCTTGAGTACGAGGTCTCCCTCGAGATGCCCATAGGTGTCGTTCACCTGCTTGAAGCCGTCGAGATCGAACATGATGATGCACAAGGGTGTGCGGCTCTGAACAAAGTGGTCCAGGCGGTCCCGGAGATACTGTCGCATGAACCGCCGGTTGTAGAGCCCCGTCAGCTCATCGACGAAGATGAGTCGTGAAGCTTCACGGACCGCTGAGATCGCCATGTCTATGATCCCGTCGCTCGGATTACCCAGCCCCTAATCTGAAGACACCTCTCCCTGGCGGGCTCTTACGTCTCCTCAAGTGGTGCACCAACCGTGCCAAAATGCCTACAACGTGGGCACCCACACAGCGTCCCAGGGAAGCGCGCAAAGGCCCCCACGGATGTTTCATATGCTGGCCGGCTTGCAGGGAAGCTTCGCTATGTAACTGCTCGAAATTGTTGAAAAAAGCTACGAGGGATCACTGGTAGGGCTACTCGCGGGCAGGTAGCGCTTCTCGGGCGGGGGGGTACAGGACCTTGCGGTCAGGACAAGGAGGGCTTCGGTGCACTACATGGCCTCGTACATATCGGTGAGCGGTGGCGGATTTCATCCTTTCCAGTAAAGGATCCGCTGGCAGTTCGCGCAACTGAGCAGGAGGTCTCCCATTCGGAGCTCGTTATAGGTCTGGGGGGTGAGAGCTACATGACAGCCTAGGCAAGAGCCGTCCTTCACCGGGACCACCGCCACGCCGCCCCGGCTGCGCAGAATACGTGTGTAGGTTTGACGAAGTCCGGGCTCCACGCGGCTCACCTGACGGCGCCGTTTCTCCTCAAGGAGACCCAGCTCTCCCTGGAGCCGTTTGAGCTCATCTTCCTTGGTGGTCCGTTGCTCTCCAAACGTCTTCTCTCGCTCCTGAAAGAGGGCCCCCTCGTTGCGGACCGCCCCTTGGGCCTCCTCAATCTGGTCAAAGAGTTCGAGGATTTCGTCCTCAAGTTTCGAGCGGCGCTCTTTAAGTCCCTCGATCTCCTTCAGAACCGCTGCATATTCCTGATTCGTCTTGATCTCGAAGAGACGCGTCTGCCGCTTACCCTGCTCCGCCGTAACCTCTTCCAGGTCCCGCTCCTTGCTCCGACGGAGCTGCTCGATAGCGGCAAGGCGCTCACGGGCTTGCTCCCATGCCACTCGGGAGCTGGCCAGCTGTTGCTCCAACTCGGCGATCTCCCGCGGGATCTTTTCGACCTCTCTCTGGAGCCTGGCGATCTCCAGATCGAGATTCTGCAAATCCACTACCTGGGCCAGGTCCTCCCGCACATCCTCTCCCGGATCATGGCTTATGGTTCAGGGTTCATGGTTCGTGGTTCGTGGTTCATGGTAGCAAGCAAGACCACAAAAATCCGTTTTTCGTTTTTCTCTCTGAGCCCTGAACCGTGAACTCTGAACGAGTTGGTGGGCCCACCTGGATTCGAACCAGGGACCGCCCGGTTATGAGCCGGTGGCTCTGACCGCTGAGCTATGGGCCCATTCGGGTTCATGGTTCATGGTTCAAAGATGAAAAATCGTCCGGTCGCCATACACCGTGAACCGTAAACTCCTCACCTTGACCCTGAACCCTGAACTATAAACGAATTAGGGTTCGACGAAGCTTCGGAGCTTCCGGCCTCGGGTGGGATGTCGCAACTTGCGCAATGCCTTGGCTTCAATCTGCCGAATCCGCTCCCGGGTGACGTCGAACTGCTGTCCTACCTCTTCCAGGGTGTGGTCCACACCACTCCCGATCCCGAACCGAAGGCGCAGCACTCTTCGCTCCCGTTCGGTCAAGGTATGCAGAACATTGTCGGTCTGCGATCCCAGATTGATTCCAATGAACGCATCGAGAGGTGAGACCGCCCCCTTATCCTCGATAAAGTCCCCCAGGTGCGAATCCTCTTCCTCTCCGATAGGGGTCTCCAAGGAGATCGGTTCCTGAGCGATCTTTAGGACCTTCCGCACCTTGTCCACGTGGAGGTCGATTTTTTGGGCAATCTCCTCCGGGCTAGGTTCCCGACCATATTCCTGCACCAACTGGCGGGAGGCACGGATCAACTTATTGATGGTCTCGATCATATGGACCGGGATCCGGATGGTTCGGGCCTGATCGGCGATGGCCCGGGTAATCGCCTGCCGGATCCACCAGGTGGCATAGGTGGAGAATTTATAACCCCGCTGGTACTCGAACTTCTCCACCGCCCGCATGAGACCGATATTCCCCTCCTGAATGAGGTCCAAAAACTGGAGGCCCCGGTTCGTGTACTTCTTCGCAATAGAGATGACCAAACGGAGGTTAGCCTCCACCATCTCTCGCTTCGAATCCAGCGCCTTCCGCTCACCCCAACTAATGGCCTGCACTAGCTCGCGCAGCTCGCTCGAACTGGCGTCGGCCTCTTGCTCGGCCCGATCGATCTTCTTGGTGATGACCTGGATCTGCCGCTGAAGTTCCTCTAGCTTCTCGCGGGAAAACTTAGTACGCCGCATCAGTGTCCGCATTGAGACACCATTGCCCAGGGCGGTATCGTAAAGCACCTTGAAGTTGGCGGCGCTCAACCGCGCGAACCGCCTGAGCTCTTTCATCTCCTGCTCGGCCTTCTCAATCCGCTCAAGAATGCTTCGCATGCGGGCGACGATCCGTTCTATGACCCGCTGGTTGACATTCAGCTGCCGCAGGAGCGTGGCCTGCTGGTCGCTTTTCTCTTGAATCTCGTGGTGCAGGCGCTCTGCCCGCTTTGTGTTACCTCGTCGCTCGGCCCGCTCGAAGCGCTTGGCTAAATCATCTACTTTCTCCTGTTCCTTCCGAAGGCTCTTCAGGGATGGCGCAACCTCAGCCACCAATTCCTTTTCCCTCTGTTCTGAAATTTCGTCAAATTCGTTGAGAGTGATCAGATCGGACACCCGAATTCGGCCCTGGAGCAGACGTTCCCCCCAGAAAATCACCTCTCGAGCTGCGATCCCAGCTCGGCAGACTGAATCGGTAGCCTCGCGTCGTCCTTCCTCGATCCGCTTGGCAATTACGATCTCTCCCTCCCGGGTGAGAAGCGGGGTTTTTCCCATCTCCCGGAGGTACATCCGTACCGGGTCATCGGTTCGTCCGACCGGCGAGGGGCTGAGATCCACTTCCGCCTCTGCCCCAGCCGACGGGGGCCCCGCTGCCTTCTTTATCCCCGCTCGCCCGGCCTGGCGGGGAGCATCAAGGACTTCGATGTCCATCTCATTCAAGAGGTTTAAGATGCGATCGATCTGCTCAGCAGAGGTGACATCTTCCGGAAGATGATTGTTGATCTCCTCGTAGGTCAGGTATCCCTTTTTCTTGCCCACGCCGATGAGGACCTTCAGCTCCTCCAGCCTTGCCTCATCTGTCATACTGCCATCTCCTCCTTCTTTATTATTTACCTTTATTTACCTTTATTTACCTTTATCACGCCGGATCGCTAAGATCTGGTCATCAGAAGCACATCAAGTAATATAGTCCATTCTAGAAATCTGACCAGCGGCGAGTGTCCGCTTCTGCTCTAGAAGCGCTTTCACCTGAAGAAGGTCTCCCTGCTCACGCGCTTTCCTCAGCTGGTCCTGAATGTCCTGGAGCCGCAGCCGCACTAAACAGTCCTTTGCCATCCGATGCGGATCGCTGAACTCTTCTCCCCCTTGGACAAACAGCCCCGCCGCCACCTGCCGGACCTTGGCATCGGGATGGTGGCTCAGGGCCCGGGCCAAATTTTCTTCTCCTCCCGTGTATTCGTGGAGGAACCGGTAGATGGCCTGCAGGGGAGCTGCCGAAAGCTCTTCGCCCTGGAGGGTCCTCCAGATGAGAGGCCGAAGGTCCGGAAAGAGAAGACAAATCTGGATCAAGGTCTTTTCAACCGGGGGAAAATCCAGCAACGGCAGGGGGGCCGACGTCGGGGCCAACTCCGAGGACCCCATACGGCGGAGGTCCGTCAGGACCGCCGCCTCCGCAACCCCTAACCGCTCTGCGAGCTTCTGCACATACTTCGCTCTCCGGACCCCTTCCGGCATCCGGGCAATGAGTTGGACCACCTGTCGCGCCGCACCTGCCTTTTCGTCCACACCCTGTAGTCCCGTCCGCTCCTCTGCTCGCGTGAGGAGAAAATCGACCAAATCCTGAGCCGCCGCTACTCGCCCCATGAGAGCATCCTTGCCGAACTCGCGGACGAAGCTATCCGGATCCTTCCCTTTCGGGAGGACGACTACCGACACCCCCATCTCTTCTGCAACCAAGAGTTCGAGCCCTCGCCAGGCTGCCTGGATGCCCGCGGGGTCGGGATCAAAGATGAGGACCGCCTTCTCGGCATAGCGGTGTAAGAGGGATACCTGCTCGGCAGTCAAGGCAGTGCCCAGGGAGGCCACCGTGTGGGGAAACCCCGCACCGTGCAGGGCGATCACATCGAAATAACCCTCTACCACGAGCGCCATCCCCGCCTCCCGGATTGGCCGTGCCGCCAAGTGAAGACCGTACAGGTGAACCCCCTTCCGATAGATGGCGGTCTCGGGGGAGTTCAGGTACTTCGGCTGTTGGTCCCCGAGGGCCCGGCCGCCGAATCCAACGATCTTTCCCGTGGAATCACAAATGGGGAGCATCAGACGATCCCGGAACCGGTCGTAGTATCCGCGCCCCCCCTGCCTGGGGAGGGCCAGGCCCGCGGCTTCTACCTGGCTCGTGGACAGTCCTTGCTTGATGAGCTCCCGGAGCAACCCCTCCCACTCCCCGACGGCATAACCGAGCTGACACCGCTCAACAAACCCTGCGTCCACCCCGCGCTGGCTCAGATATTTCCTGGCCTCGTTTCCCTCTGGATTATTCAAGGCCTTCCGGAAGAAGTCACAGGCCAGTCGCTGTACCTCATAGAGTCTCAGGAGACCCTCTCCCCGCCGGCCTCTCCCTTTCTCCGGGAGCGGCACCCCTGCCCGGTGGGCGAGATGCCGGACCGCTTCGGGGAAGGTAAACCCTTCCCGCCGCATCAGGAAGCGAAAGACATCCCCACCCTCCCCACACCCGAAGCAATAAAAGATTTGGCGCTCAGGATTGACGGTGAAAGAGGGCGTTTTTTCGGTATGGAAGGGACAAAGGGCTCGGTAGTATTTTCCGGCCTGCTTCAGCGGCAGGTAGCCCTCGACCACATCCACAATGTTCGAGGCCTTCAGCACCTGATCAATTACTTCCTCAGGGATAAATCCCACGGATTACCTCGACAATGCTTGTCGGATAGCGCAGGGCTCTTCCCCTTCCGGGTGGAAGGGCGCCCTAGCTCACCGCTCCTTCAATGCCACAACCGTGGCACCGCTCCCTCCTTCACCGATCTCGGCGAGATGAAACCCCTCGACCAGAGTGTGGCTGGCCAGAAACTTGTGGACCCCCTTTCGGAGCACACCTGTTCCCTTGCCATGGATCACCCTGACCCGCCGAAGACCTAATAAGAAGGCGGTATCTAGATACTTCTCCAAGCGGCGTGATGACTCTCCGACAGTGCAACCAATTAGGTTGATCTCAGGGCCAATGGACTGGGTCCCCTCCACGAAGAGCGGCACCTCGGTGCGCGGCCCCTCCCGGGACCGGGCCGGGCAGAGCGCCGTGACAGGTAGGCGGACCCTGCCCACGCTGAGTTGCACCTCCACGGTCCCTTGCGGAGAGACCGATGTCAGAACCTGCCCTTCCCGGTGGAGCCCCGCGACCCTGACCCATCGGCCTGGGCCAATCTCGGCCCCTGCCTCAAGCCCATTGACCGGAGGTGTGTCGTTCGCCTCCACCCTTGCCTTCAGCTCCTCGAGCCCTTGATGAAAACCCCGAATCTCCTCCCGCCGACCACCCTGATCCCGGAGGGCCCGAATCAGGCCCTCTCCCTGCTGGCGGAGTTCAGCAAGGAGCTGCCTCGATTCTTTCCGCGCCTGATGTGTAAGTTCCTTGATCCCCTCGCGCAACCGCACCACGAGTTTCTCCGCTTCTTTCCTCAGGGTCGTGGCCTGCTCGACCTCGTGATGCAGCCGGGTCTTGAGCCGGTCGACCTCTCGGCGGTCGACTTCGAGGGCCTCAAGGAAAGCCTGGGTATTTTGGTGCCCGTCGGTGAGGACACCTCTGGCCCTTTCCAAAACTGCCCCGGGCAGACCGAGACGGCCAGCGATCTCTAGCCCGTAGCTCTTGCCGGGGAGACCCAGCCGGACATGGTATGCAGGAGCCAGGCGTTCTAGATCGAATTCGACGCTGGCATTTTCCACACCGGGAGTGAGGGCAGCAAAGGCCTTGACCGCCTCCAAGTGAGTACTGGCGATCACCGAGGCGCCTCGCTCCCGGAGCGCGTCCAGGATGGCAATACCGAGGGCGGCACCTTCCGAGGGATCGGTCCCGGCCCCGAGCTCATCCAGAAGGATTAGGGTTTCAGGTCCTGCATGGGCCAAGATCTTGACGACCTGGCTCATGTGAGAGGAGAAAGTACTCAGGCTCTGTTCAATACTCTGCTCATCCCCAATATCGGCAAACACGACTCGGTAGCAGGGAATCTGGCTGTCCGGAGAAGCTGGGATGGGGAGACCGGACAATGTCATTAGGGTGAGAAGACCAGCGGTCTTCAGGGCGACGGTCTTTCCACCCGTGTTCGGTCCGGTGACCACCAGCACAGAAAACACCCCACCAACTTCGAGGTCAATGGGGACTGGCATCCCTTGCGGGCCGAGACTCAGCACGAGGAAGGGATGGCGAGCCTGACGCAGGATGAGGCGGCGGTCCCGGGTGACCCGCGGAACCTGAGCCCTGAGACGGACGGCTAGACGACCTTTGGCGGCCAGTAGGTCCAGATTACCCAGAAGCCCCAAGAGTGCCTGGATGATTTCCGCTTCTCGCCCAACGAGTGCTGTAAGGGCCCGGAGGACTTTGATCACCTCCTCTTCCTCTTCCCGCAGCAGGCTCCGCAACCGGTTGTTCATCTCCACCACTGGGGTGGGCTCCAGGAAAAGGGTAAGGCCGCTCCCTGACTGATCCTGGACAATTCCCTTGATCCGCCCCTTGGCAGACGACTTCACCGGAATTACGTATCGGTCATTGCGAAGTGTGATGATCGGTTCGGCAAGGGTCGCCTGGTAGACAGGAGACGCCAGATACCGCTCCAGCTTTACGAGAATGGCCGCCCGAAGGGTGCGCATCTCCTGCCGAACCCGTTCAACCCCTGGGCTGGCCGTATCGGCCACCTCTGCCTCTGGCGTAATAGCCCCACCAATTGCCGCGCAGAGGGCTTCGGGGGGGATAAGGCCACGGGCCTGCTTCCAGAGGAGGGGCGCCCCCTCCTTCTCCCGATGGAAAAAGGTCCGGAGTCGGCGGGCCGCCTCCAGGGTTTCATAAATCTGCCAGAGGGACCGAGGATCGAGTGTAGCCCCCTCGATCCTCGCCCGGTTAAGATGGAGGCGAATATCAGTCACCCCACCGAAGGGTGGCTCCTCACCCCGTTCAAAGAGTGCCTTTGCCTCCGCGGCCTCGGCCAGGGCTTCCTGCACCCGTTCCAAGTCGTGCACAGGACTAAGATGCTGTGCCCGCTCTTTGCCCAAGGGGGTGTTCGCCGCCTCCTGGAGAAGACTCAGGACGCCGGCAAACTCTAATCCTGTCTGTGACCGGTCATCCATCCCTTAGAGTGCTCCAGGAAAAAATCGAGGGACCCCTTGCGGAGTCCCTTGAACTTTATTCTGTTCCCCATACACCATCGTGGAGTAACCTCCTGCTCGTCTTTAGACGCGTCATCCCCCTCCAGAAAGTTCCTGTCTCACCAACTGGCTTACGACCTTTCCATCAGCCCGCCCGGCCACCTGAGGCATCAGGTACGCCATCACCTTTCCCATGTCTTTTACCGAAGAGACTCCCGTAGCGGCGATGGCGTCCCTCACTTTCGCAGATAGCTCCTCGGCTGTCATCGCTTTGGGGAGAAATTGCTCGAGAACCTGAAGCTCCCCCTCTTCTTTGAGAACGAGGTCCTCCCGCCCCCCCTGGTGGAAAAGGTGGATGGCTTCTCGACGCTGGTTACATTCCTTGACGATGAGCTGTAGAATCTCGGGCTCGGTCACCTGTCCGCGCTTTTCCACCTCGCGATTCTTCACAGCGGACAAGAGCAGACGGAGGGTTGAAACCTCCACTCTTCGGCCGGCCTTTAAGGCCGCCTGAAGATCCTGGTGGAGGCGGGCCTGAAGACCCATTCTATTCCTGCACCACGCGCATCTTCTTTAGCAACTTCTTCCGGGCGGCGAGAGCCTTCTTTTTCCGGCGGACGCTTGGCTTTTCGTAATGCTCTCGCCTTCTCATCTCGGAGAAGACTCCAGTCTTTTCCACCTGATTTTTAAAGCGCCTCAGCGCGCCCTCGAAGCTCTCGGCCTCCCGGACGATAACGCTGCTTACGCCTCACACCCCCCCCACTTAGAATATTTGTTATTTCGATACTTACGATAGATAAAAGCGATGGTTGGCATGGAAAGCTGAGAATATATTATACTATCCGGGCCGGTTTGTCAACGTCCTTTCCCTCTTTTCCCTTTTTTTTTCAATTCGGTCTTCCGTTTTCCCACCCGGCTCTGAAATTCGTTCCACAAGTCCTTCAAGGCAATACCCCGTGCCCCCAGGAGGACCAACGTATGAAACCAGAGGTCCACCACCTCATGCACGATCTCCTTGCGTCGCCCCCCTTTGACACTTAAAAGAACTTCAGAGGCCTCCTCGGCGATCTTCTTGAGGATCTTGTCCTCCCCTTCTCGCAACAGGGAGGCCACATATGATGCGCTAGGCCGCTTTTGCTTCCGCTCCAAAATCGTCCCATAGACCGCATCAAGGACTTGGGATGAGACGCCATAGACCTCCTCAGGCCGAAAAGCCTGCTCCATAATCGGAGCGGAGGAGGTGAGATTCCTCTTGACCCGCCGGAAGAAGCACGACCGATAGCCAAGATGGCACGCGGCCACCTGCTGCTCCACCTGCAGTAGTAGGACGTCACCATCGCAGTCGAGGCGGACCTCTCGAACCCGCTGCAGATGTCCTGACTCTTCTCCTTTCTTCCAGAGTTGACCCCGGGACCGGCTGTAGTAGTGCGCAAAGCCGGTATCCAGAGTCATCCGAAGAGCCGCGCGGTTCATATAGGCCATCATCAATACTTGACCCGTCCTGGCATGCTGGGCGATGGCCGGGATCAGGCCATCTTCATTAAATTTAAGATTACCAGGTATCTTAGCCACAAGCCCCCCCTTGAGGTTTCAGAGGTTGACCGCTCACCGGCCGATGACCCATGACCGTTAACCGATGACCGTGAGGAACAAAAATACCTTTCCGTTACTTTGTCATCGGTCGTCGGTCGCCGGTCAGAGGCGTACGGGGATGCCGCGCTGGCTCAGGTAGGTCTTGGCTTCGGGCACGGAGATCTCTCCGAAGTGGAAAATAGACGCGGCAAGGGCCGCATCGGCCTTGCCGATGGCGAGGGCTTCGTAGAGATGCTCCACCGTCCCGGCACCTCCGGAGGCAATGACCGGTACGTCTACCTGCTCGGCGACCGCGGCAGTCAGATCCAAATCGTACCCCTCTCGCGTGCCGTCACAATCCATACTTGTCAGGAGGATCTCCCCCGACCCCAAAGAGACCCCCTGGTCCGCCCATGCTACCGCATCCAAACCAGTCGGCGTGCGGCCTCCATGAATATATACCTCCCATTCTGGTTCAGCGTTCATGGTTGATGGTTCATGGTCCGGTCTTTCTCTGAACCCTGAACCCTGAACTCTGATTCCCTTTCGTTTGGCGTCGATGGCGAGAACAATGCATTGGCTGCCGAACCGCTCTGCCGCCTCCCGAATCAGGTTGGGCCTTTGCACCGCCGCGGTGTTGAGAGAGACCTTATCCGCCCCGGCCAGCAGCAGAGCCCGAATGTCGTCCACATCCCGGATGCCTCCTCCTACCGTCAGAGGTGTAAAAGCCATCGCAGCCGTCTTCTCGACTACCTCGATCAGGATCTTCCGGCGCTCGGCCGATGCGGTAATGTCGAGGAAGACCAGCTCGTCGGCCCTGTCCCGATCGTACCGCTCCGCCACCTCTGCTGGATCCCCCGCGTCTCGAAGGTCGACGAAGCGGGTCCCCTTCACTACCCGGCCGTCCTTGACGTCGAGGCAGGGAATGATCCGCCTTGCTAGCATCGACGAAGCGTCTCCTCTGCCGCCACTGCAAGCGCCGCCTCGAGCTCGATAGCACCGCTGTACAGAGCCTTCCCAACAATGCAGCCGGCCACACCCTTGATGGTCCGAAGCCGCCGAATGTCGTTCAATGAGGCAATGCCTCCAGAGGCGAGGACCGGGTGACGGCTCTGCCTCGCCATCGCTTCCAACATCTCAAGATTGGGTCCTTCCAACGTCCCGTCCTTGAGGATGTCGGTATAGAGGATCCCGCCCAACTCCATGGAGGCCACCCCTTCTGCTACCTCCTCAGGCGAACGGTCCGAGAACTCACGCCATCCTTTGACCGCCACCCTACCTCCTCGGGCATCGAGAGCGAGGATGACCCGCCTCGGATAGGCCGTACAGACCTGTTCGAGAAAGTCCGAGTCCAGGATCGCCGAAGTCCCCACAACTACCATGGCCACGCCAGCGCCGAAGGCCGCCTCGACCGCTTCCGCAGTTCTCAGGCCACCCCCCGCCTGGACCGGAATCTTGACCGCCCGCGCAACCGCTCCAATCACCGAGTGCTGTTTGGGTCCCCCGGCAAACGCCCCGTCCAGGTCGACCACGTGGAGACGCGGCGCCCCTTTGGCTTCCCACTCCCGCGCGACCGCCACAGGATCGTCACCATACACCGTCTCCCGGGCCGGATCCCCCTGGGTCAGACGAACTGCCCTCCCATGCCTTACGTCGATGGCGGGAATGATCAACATATAGCTCACCGTTTGGCTGTCAGCTATCAGCTGTCCACCCAAGACCGGCTCCCGAAAGCCGACTGCTGTTGCTGATTGCTGACGGCTTTACCTTTCGGCCAGACTGCCAAAATTAGCAAGGAGCTGCAGGCCGAGGGCCTGGCTCTTCTCGGGATGGAATTGGGTGGCAAAGAGGTTGTCACGCCAGATCATCGAGGTGAAACGGATCCCGTATTCAGTAATCCCGGCGATGACACCCCGTTCGTCAGGTTCCACGAAGTACGAGTGAACAAAGTAGAAGTACGAGCCATCGGGAATCCCCTTCAGGATTGGCACCTCTCTTTGCAGGTGCACCTGGTTCCATCCCATATGGGGAATTTTTAAGCGCAATGTCCCGTCACCGCTCACCGGTGACGGAACAGACTCGGGAAACCGACGGACCCGCCCCCGGAGGATATCAAGGCCCTTATGGAGGCCAAACTCCTCACTCTCCGAGAAGAGAAAATGGAGGCCGAGACAGATCCCCAGGATCGCCTTGCCGGATTCGATCTCCCGCATCAGAGGCTCGATGAAGCCTGCCGCCTTGAGCGTGGCAATCCCATCGGCAAAGGCCCCCACTCCTGGGAGGACGATCCCCGCCGCGTCCCGAAGGAGACGAGGCTCCTTGACCACACGCGCGGCGACCCCGACTTTCTCAAATCCCTTCTCCACACTCCGCAGATTGGCGATCCCGCTGTCGATAATGGCAATCATCACGGCTCGATGACCGATCACCGTTCACCGATGACCGAGAGGAACAAAAACCCTTTTCCGTTACTTTGTCATCGGTCGTCGGTTTACGGTCGTCGGTAAACCGCTTAAAGTTTTCCCTTCGTCGAGGGAATACCTTTGACTCGTGGATCCAGAGAGATCGCCGCGTCCAGGGCGCGGCCCGCCGCCTTGAAGACCGCCTCGGCCATGTGGTGCGTGTTCTCGCCGTAAGGGATTCCGATATGGAGATTTGCCTTGAGAGCTGTGGCAAAGGCCCGAAAGAACTCTTTCAGGAGTGTGGCGTCGAACTCCCCAATCTTTCCTGTCAGTCCGTCTGCCCGGTATGCCAGGTATGGCCGACCGCTCAAATCGACGGCGACCCAACCTAACGCATCGTCCATCGGCACTGTCGCCTCACCGTAGCGCCGAATACCCGCCCGGTTGCCCAGCGCCTGGGCAAATGCTTCTCCCAGGGCCAAACCGACGTCCTCCATGGTGTGGTGAGGATCCACCGCCAAGTCTCCTTTGGCCTTAAGTGTGAGGTTGAAGAGCCCGTGTTTCGTGAGTTGCGCAAGCATGTGATCAAAGAACGGAAGACCAGTCTTGATTTGGTAGCTCCCCTGCCCGTCGAGTTCTAGCTCGACACCAACATCGGTCTCGGTGGTCCGCCGACGGATCACCGCCTTGCGCGCCACGTATCTTTTCTTTCCTCTCAAGATCCCTCCTGCTTTCGAATCCGGACAGCCCGCGCGTGGCCATCGAGCCCTTCGAGAGACGCTAGCGTCACGGCAGGGTCCCCCAGCCGCTTCAGTCCCTCGGCACTGAAATGGAGCAGGCTCGTGCGGTGTAGGAACACTCGGTGATGGTCGTCGAGCTCGAGC
>JAAXQN010000225.1 GCA_012974305.1 Candidatus Methylomirabilis sp.
CACGTGTACCGCGAGCATGGCGACGACGATCTTGTAGACGTTGTCGTTGAAAGCTCCCAGGAACTGGGTCCAGAGGAAGGACTGGAAGCCAAAAGATTTGAGGAGGTCTGTATACCGTCCCTCAGCCATCAGATTCTTACCTCGCTCGTTGACCCCATCAGCTCTGCTACTTTTTTATCTGGTCCCACGTCTTGTGGGCAGCGCCGAAAGCCGTCTCGAACGTCAGTAGGTCCAGGGGGGAAAGGAGTGTGCCAAGAGGCACCGGCTGCAAGATACGGGTGTTTCTTCGATTTGGGGCGGATCCGGCTCCAATGGTAGCCACCAACCGAAAGGAGGAAGCCAGCTATTATCCAGTGAAAAAAGATGGGGATCGAGCCTCCCACCCACCGGGCGTGGGGATACAGGCTCATCCGGATCACGTATCGGATGACCATGGCTGCGAGATAGACGGAGCCGAAAGTTAGGAGACCTGATCCGAGGGTGGGTCGAGGCACGACGAAAAACCCCTCTCTCCGAGTGAAGTCGATGCAAACCTTGCCAAACACCAGAATGATGAAAAACTGACTCATCAAGAGCCAAGGGTATGGGATGAGCCCGGAATACCATTCCTCCATGGGTGGCAGAAACGAGACATGAAGAAAAGCGACTAACATCTGCCCGATGACACGCAGACAAAACAGCGTCAGCAGAAACCACAGCCATGCCGCAAATATTCGCGGCGGCTCCTCGCCCCGGATCTGACGAGTCTTTTCTGGCCGGCTTTCAGACCACATCTGTAAACATCCTGCGGTAATGACGGTACCAGTCACTCTGGAATCGCTCTTCGGGGTCGTACCTCTTCTTGAGCCGGAGGAATTCAGGGAACTGTGGGTAGCAAGCCAGAACCTGGTCGCGGGTAGCATACTTGTGGTAGGTCAGGTAGTAGCTCCCGCCACGGCGAACCACCATGTCAATGAGTCGTCGGAATGCTGCTGCCGAATGCTGTAGCCCCTCCGGGGTGTGAACGGTGTGCAGGTTGAAAATAATGCATGCGTAAGGTTCCTTCGCCCATGCGAGAAAACTCTCTTCATCCCGCTCGATCAGCCTAATCGTCCCGTAGATCGCCTCTACGCGATTCTTTCGAAAGTCATCCCGCACCTCCTCTAGAAACCCGTTCAGCGCACCTCTTGGGACGTAGATCTCTGTGATAATCTCGGTCGCGCGGTCAAGGGCACCGAGGCTCCTATCGAGGGGGCGGTGATAGTCATCGAGATACTCACTCAGCTGTTGGACGTCTGACCAATAGATCTGGCCGGAAGTAGAGAGATAGTGGGTGGCGTAATTCTCGAACGCCTCCCCTTTGGCCGTATGGGCAAGGCGGACGAGGTCCTTCCACTGTTGCGTGGAGAGTCTCTTTTGCCCCTGGGGGATTGGTGTATTCTCATCCACCGGCCGATAGCACGAAAACACGCCCCTTCGAAGAAAATCCTCCGATCTGTCATCGCAGGAGAACTGAAGATCGCCGTAGATGAAACCATCAGACACTTTCTCTTCAACGGCGACTATTAAGTCTTCCACGTCGATGACTTCCACCACCCGCTCTACCTTTGTTCTGGGACCGAGACGTAAAGTGACAGACGAGACAATTCCGAAGAGCCCGTAGCCGCCAATGACCAGCCGGAACAACTCCGCGTTCTCGCGCCGGCTGCAGGTGCGGAGATTTCCGTATCTGTCGACAAGGACGAGAGACTCGATGTCAGCAATAATTGGCTTCAGACGGAGTCCACGGCCGTGGACGTTCGCCGCGATAGCTCCGCCGATACTTAGCCGATCGGCCCCTGTCTGCTTCTGGATGATTCCCCACTGATGCGCCTGACCTTTCTGTACCGTGAGCAAGTACTCAATTAACTCCGGCCACTGGATCCCGGCCTCGACTTCGACGATCCCTTCCTTGGGATCGAAGGACAGTACCCGGTTTAGTCTTGTCGTATCGACGAGCACCGCACCGGTGCCGAATTGCTGGGCCCCCATGGCGTGTCGGCCTCCGGCAATGCAAACTGCTTTGCCCTCGCGCTGGGCGCTGTGAACGGCCATCCGAATCGCCTCAACGGAATCGACAGAGACAATGTGGGCCACCCGTGTAGGATTGAGCTGTGACTGGACGTCGTTGACGACAGTTCCTGCCGGCCCCGACGCCTGACGAAGACATCCGGAGGGCCAGAGGGCGAGAAGCCCGGCCGCTTTCAAAAGATCCCTTCGGCTAAGCATCGTTGCACCCCTCAGCGTACTGTTTCTGCCGATCAAAACCTTGCCTATCCACTTTTCTCCTCAGCGTTGCTCGGTGTTTCTGGACCAGGACGGTTGCAAGAATCAGGCTCAACCCGGCAAAGCCCAGCACGATCGGAAATACCCAGGCGTCGGGGAAGACCCGGAAAGCCAAGTGCCCCAGGTACGTGTAGGCCCCCAGGGCCCCGAAGACCAGAAACGTTTTTCGGTTCAGGAACACGCTGAGGGGGATCATCGCAAGGTGCGGCAGGAAATAGCCCAGGAAGGCCGCGACTTCGCTCTGTGATCGCATGAGGGAAAGCCCCCCGCTAAAGCCCAAGAGCCCGAAGAGGTAGAGCCAGAAGCTGTAGTCCTCCTCGGTCCGCCGCTCCAAGAGGTACCCGGCGGCGACCATGGCCAGCCCCACACCCACGGTTATCTGCTTTCGAAGCTCCCAATCCGCATGTGCGCTGTAGCCACTCGACCCGACGAGCAGTGCCCCGATGTCCATGGCCAGAAACCACATGGCGTGGGCCGGAATGGCCGTGAGGAAGGGGAACCGGACCCACCAGAGGACGAGCCCCGACACCACAATCGTCACGAGCTCCATCACGATCCAGTTGCCATGAATCACGCGGAAATACTGGGTGTACTGTCCTGCCCCCGTTGCCGGCCACCAGCCCATCAGATGCTCCACGCAGTAGACCGTGAGCGGCGTAAGAACCACGGCAGCAAAGATCAGCAAGCCCCCCGCGGTCGGAAACCGCCAGCGGTATCGAAGCGGATATCCAAGGCCAGCCAGCAGCGCTGCCGTTCCTAGCGACATTCCAAGCAGATGGCCGTATGTCAGGGCGTCCCAGTGCCGGTACACCAAATAGGTGTACGCGAAGGCGATCACCATGGCGCCGAAGTAGTAACAAATGTTCGGGAGGTTGAAACCCTTATGGGCCTCCGGCTTGGCGGGAGGGGCCTGCCCGACCGCCGCGAGAATTTCCTCAAGTTGGCCATCGGAAAGGATTCCCTTACTCGCGCAACGCTTCAGATCTTCCACGTGGATCAGTTTGGCGGATGCTCGCATGGTCTACTCTCCTCTATTCTCTATGGCCTTCTCTCCGAAGGCCCTTCGACCAAATTACAAGGCAAGGCGTGTGCCACGCGATACATGGTTGCTGACATTTTAAAATCAGGAGCTTATGGCCTCTGGGGGGATACCCGATGGGATCCTGCCTTGACATTGAATGCTAGGCTATATACATTCGATGTACACTTCCTGAGGGGGATCCCATGGCCTTTGTGAACGCAAGCGAGCGGGGTTTTTTGCGGGCGGTGTCCAAGCTGGGCTACTGCAACCCCTTCCTGCCTGAGCGCATCGAGTACGAGCGCGAGGCGCTCGGCTCAGACTTTCGGGAGGCAGAGCCTGTCTGGAGCATGCGGGTCGACGACCCCGATACCCCGCGCGTCAACGCCCAGAAGATTGCGGAGCGGGTCGAGAACGTGGTGCGCACCGTGCGTGAGCGCCTCGCCAAAGGAGCCGCTGACACGAAAGCGGACCTGGTCCTGTACGAAGACGCTGCCCTCTATCTGCTGTACGACTCCTATCGAGAGCGTCTCCAGACGGCCATCGTCCACGCGCTCGAGCAGAAACGAGGGCGTGGGCAACTCGGCTTCTATGGAGACTTTTTACGGGACTGGCAGCAATACCTTCACATTCCAGGGGTCACGCTGCCGACGAAGCAAGAAGCGCCACACCTCTTTGCCTGCTTCTTTCAAGTGCGCCGCGCGTTCCATCACATCTTTAGCTATATCATCGGGGGCTCGATGGCGGCAGCGCGGCTTCGCGCTGCGGTGTGGCAATCGATCTTCACGCACGACATGCGGCGGTATCGCGATACGCTCTACGATCGGATGGAGGATGTGACCACGCTCATTACCGGACCGACGGGAACAGGAAAAGAGCTGGTCGCCAGAGCGATCGGCCTGTCCCGGTACATCTCCTTCGATTCCAAGACGTCTACTTTTGCAGAGGACTTTGCCGGATTATTCCATGCACTGAACCTCTCTGCCCTCCCCCCCACGCTGATCGAGTCCGAGCTATTCGGCCACCGGCGTGGTGCCTTCACAGGCGCGCTCCAGGATCGTCGCGGCTGGCTGGAGGTCTGTCCGCCGGGGGGCACGATCTTCCTCGACGAAATCGGCGACCTCGATGCGGCGATCCAGGTGAAACTCTTGCGGGTGATTCAGACGCGCACGTTTCAGCCACTGGGTGGTACGGTGGACCGGCATTTCCGCGGCAAGATTATCGCCGCGACCAATCGCGATCTCGCCGACGCCATGCAAAAGGGGCACTTCCGGGAGGACTTCTACTACCGGCTCTGTTCAGACCTGATCGTCACCCCCGCTCTGCACGAGCAACTGCGCGAGTCTCCACACGTGCTGCGAGAGCTCGTTCTGTTCATTGCGCGACGCGTAGCCGGCGATGAAGCGGAGGCCCTTGCCGACGAAGTCGAGGCCTGGATCAGCACACGCGTGGGGCGCGATTACGCTTGGCCGGGTAATATCCGCGAGTTAGAGCAATGCGTGCGCAGCGTGCTGATCCGCAAGGAGTACCATCCTCCGCGCCCGCGCGACGTCTCCGCTCACGAGGACTTCGCGAGAGCCGTCGGCACCGGCACGATGACGGCCGACGAGTTGTTGCAACGGTACTGCACCTTGGTCTACTCGCAGACGGGAAGTTATGAGGAGACGGCGCGCCGCCTAAGGCTCGACCGTCGCACCGTCAAGAGCAAGATCGACCCAGAGCTGCTCGCTCAGCTTCGACGTACCGGATAAAAATACCGAGGCGAGTAGATAGAGGGGCAAGTCATTGGACGCTGGTGATACTGCTCGCGCCGATGGTGAGGGCGGGGACGTAGGTGATGAGCAGGACGACACACAGGAGCACGAGGAGGAACGGGATGACGTCTCGATAGATATGCACCAGGGGCTTCTCAAAGCGATAGGATGCGAGAAAGAGGTTCATGCCGACCGGCGGGGTGAGATACCCGAGTTCCAGGTTGGTGAGGAAGATCATCCCGAGGTGGAGCGGGTGGATGCCGAACACCTGGCTGATCGGGAGAATGAGTGGGACCACCACGACGATTGCCGAGAAGATATCCATGAGGCAGCCGACAATCAACAGGAAGATGTTCAGGAACATCAGAAATAAGATCCGTGAATGGACATGCGCCTGTACCCACGCGGCCGCGTGCATCGGCACCTCGGCATCCACCAGATAGTTCGTGAGCCCCATCGCGACACCAAGGATGACGAAGACACCGCCGATCAGCGTCACGCATTTGATGAGGACCCGAGGTAAGTCCCGCGTAACGTGGAGCTCGCGGTGGATAAAGGTCTCAGCGACCAGGGCGTAGACGACGGTTATTGCTGCTGCCTCGATCAGCGTAGTGTAGCCTCCGAAAATCCCCACCAACGCAACAACCGGAAGTAGGACCTCCCACTTCGACTCCCAGAGGGCCGCCGCGGCCTCTCGGGCATCAAAGGGTGGCCGCGGCGTCTTGGCCCGAATCCCCTTGCGCATCCCGAAGAGGCAGACGGCAGTGACCATGAGCATCCCCGGCAGGATCCCTGCCTTAAAGAGGTCTGTGATTGGCACGTGGGCTATAACGCCATAAAGGATGACGGCGAGACTTGGCGGGAAAAGGAGGCCGATGGAACCTGTGGCAGTGAGGAGCCCGATCGAGAATCGTTCCGGGTAGCCATCCTTGAGCAGTACGGGTAGGAGCAACCCACCCAAGGCGAGGATGGTGACGCCGGAGGCCCCGGTAAAAGTGGTGAAAAAAGCAAAGAGCAGTGTCGTGACAATCGCCAGACCCCCCGGCATCCACCCGAAGAACGCGCGGAACAACCGCACCAGTCGCTGGCTAGCCCTGCCCTCCGCCAAGAGGTAGCCCGTTAAGGTAAAGAGAGGAATGGTCGGAATTGCTGGAGAAACGACGATCCGGTAGGTTTCGACCGGAATGGCGGCGACGGGGACGCCCTCGGCAAAGAACAGCAAGAGTGCTGCACCACCGAGCAGGACGAAGATTGGGGCCCCGAGGACCGCCGCCGCAACCAGGCCGGCGATCGCCGGCCAGACGAGCTGGGGCGCGTATTGTCCCAGGAGGAATCCGATCACCACCGCGGCGGGGATGCCGAGAAAGGCGAGCGCACGCGCTCTCCATCCTCCTGCCTGGAGCACAAACCTCAACGTGATGATCGCGAAGGAAACCGGGAGGATCGCTTCGACGACCCAGATCGGCAACCATCCCGCGATGTTGGCCGGGGAATCCATTTCGACTCGAACGAACTGCAGGGAGGCCCAGCAAAGACCGGATGCGACGGCGGTTGAGACTGTGGCTGCCAGCGTGGTGGCGATTCCCTGGAGTCGCGGTGGGAGAATGACCATGCCGGTGGAGAGGTTGAGGTGACGTCCTTCTCTCGAGGCAATCATCGCCCCGAGAAAGCCGACCCAGAGGGTGAGGTTCTGGACGTATCCAGAGGTACCCGGGATGCCCGTGTGGAAGAACGTCCGAAGAAACAACTCGAGGACCGGTAAGACCCCCATCAAGAGGAGGGCCGCCACCGTCAGGCCGTCTTCCGTCCGCCTCGCGAAGGTAATGACTCTCTCCACCGTGCTCAAACCCCTCTGTTACTTGCTTGAGTGTAAGGCGCGGTACTCGTTGCGCAGTCTCTCAACTTCAGCGACCACCCACGCGGGAACCTCTTTTCCGACGATCTTGGGGTAGCCAGCGCGCGCACTTCTCTCCCATTGGGCGATAACATCTGGCGGGACGTGGTGCACGATGAGGCCATGTTTCTTCATGACCTCGACCGCGTCGTCACTGAGCTGTCGTGTCTCGTCACGGATACGTGCGCCGGCCTCGCGGGCGGCCTTGACAAGGATCGGCTTCACATCGTCGGGGATCCTTTGCCACTTTCTCATGGAGATCACTGTTGCGCCGATCAACGGAGCCCAATTGAGGTCGGTCATATGCTTCGCTAGGCCGAACCACTGGAACGAGAGTGCCGCGATGGGCGTTGCGGGAACAGCATTGATGAGACCTGACTGGAGCCCCGTGTGGATTTCGGTTGCAGCGAGGGGGACAGGCTGGTACCCGGCGTCTTTCCACGCCTCGACGTAGGCGGTGTAACCGGTCCAGGCAAACAACCTCAGGGGTCTCAGGTCATCAGGGCGCACCACCGGCCTCTGGGTGAAGAAGTGCACCCATCCGGCGTCCCCCCAGTTGAGCACTTTGAATCCCTTGGACTCGAGGATCGCCTCGAGCCTCGGGGCGATCCCGGTCATCACATAGTCAAACTCCTCATAAGAGGCCAGCATCATCGGCATCATGAGGGCTTGGGTTTCGGGGGCGATATCATAGAGGCCCGTGCCCGTGAGCACTGCGGCGTGAAGCTGTCCGATGCGCATCTTTCGGACCATGTCCGGGTCGTCGCCTGCGACACCGCCCGGGTAGATGCGAAAACGGACCTTTCCACCGGTTTCCTCCTTAATGGCGTCTGCCATGTCGCGGATGATGTTGTACCAGGGGGAACCCTCCGGCGCGAGGGTGCCGAGCTTTATCGTCTGGGCTAACGCGGGGGTATCAAGGAGGAGGAGAACAAATAGCGTCAGGGTCGCGACTATGGTTCGTTTCACTGTGCCTCCTCTGTGTACTCCGCTTCTAGGAATAGGTCGGGGATGCGCGTCTGCAGCCAACGGGCGCGGCGTTGGGCGATGATGTTGGCAAGGCGTAGATTGGGTTCCTTGTCCGGGTCGACCGCAAGGGCGGCCGCAATCAATGCCTTAAACTCAGCGAGGTTTTGTTCCTGAATGGTCACTGATTCGGCGAGCGCAAGGTGCACGGAGGCGCGCTGGCCGTCGGAGATTTCAAGCGCCCGCCGGTAGTGCTCGCGGGCCCGCTCGGCGCTGCCTCCCGGGCGGCTTCCCTCGTAGGAGATGAAGAACTCGTGGGCGGCACCAAGATCATAGGTCTCGTCAAGTTCGAGGACTCGCCCAACCAACGCGCCGGCAGTGGGGAGCTCTGCGATGAGGTCAAGATCGTCCTTGGAAGCGCTGAGGGCCCCGGCCCACGAGGCGCCGGCCCAGTACAGAAACGAAACGTCGTCCTCAGTTGTCATGGCGAGTGCGGAGTTCCTATCCGTCTCAAGGACGGCGGTGAAGCGGGGGTGTTCCACCTCGAGTCCCCGGAGGGCGTAATCACGCCCGCGAAGGTAGAGCTTGCGGGCCCTGACGCGGAGTTTTCTGGCTTGGACTAGGTCGGTCTCATCGAGTTGATCTGCGTCATCTTGAAGCATGTAAGCGTAGGCGGTAAAGCCGCCTGCAGCGGCAAGCAGAATTCCTTCGTGCTCGGGCGACACCTCGAGGAGGCCCTCATACGTCTTCAGGCCGAATGGGATCGCTTCGCGAACCAGCTCCGGGTCGTCGTCGGAAGCATACACGCCGCCACTCCCAGCAAGCGTGTCACCGACGATATTCACCGCCGTCTTTTTGACCGAGCATGCGGATAGCAGCAGTACTGTCATCGCTCCCACCAGGATCATCGCCCCTGGCCTTGGCTTACTCCTGTGGACCAACGCAGCGTATTTCATTCCTAGACCTTTTTGGCGGCCCTGGCCATCCCCCTCATTGAGAGCAAGTCGGGTGCCAATAGTCCAACAATTGCGTGCGAGGAGCGCTCGGACCTATGTCCATGCTCCGGAGACATGCCCAATCTTCCGTGTCTGCCTAAAGCATCGCTTACCATATAGATACCGTCAAGAACTTCGTGGAAGTTCCACCAGGGCAAAGCAGATTAGCCTCCAAGACTGCTGGAAGACTGACCACCATACATCAAACCCGATGACACTCGCTTCCCCAACAACAGCACCCTTGCTGATACCCTTAGTAGCACCCACTTCAATCTGAGCAAAGCGGGTGCCATGAAGGTAAGGTGGAGCGATAAGTGGATAGCCGTAGGCCAATGTCCTGAATTTTAATGGATGCGGGTCTTCCTGTGGGGCGATTGTTTGACTGGACAGAACGGCGGAAAAGCCTAAACAATTAGGCGGTCTGATGAAAAAAGTCGCCCAATGGTCCTGGCACTTCTCACCTTGTAGGCGGTGTGACTTCCCGATTGGCATCGAGCGTGACTTCGCAATCAATAAAGCCCTAGGGTTCGCTGACAAGATATTCACGGCTTGTGAGCATCCTCTTCGATGTAGGCAAACCAATTCCAGGCGTTTTCAATAAGGAGTTGCTATGTAAAGAAGTACCTCGTCAAATGAAAAAAGACCGGGGCGCTGAAGCAGAGCGAGTCGATACGATCCAACACTCCGCCATGACCGTCGATGAGGGTACCGAAGTCCTTTACGCCACGATCGCGTTTGATGGCAGACATGGTAAGTCCCCCCGCGAATCCCATCAGCGAGATTGCCAGTGACATAGCTGCTGCCTGCCATGGACTAAATGGTGTCACCCACCAAAGGGAGGTACCAATGAGCGTTGCACCGCCAATTCCACCAATAAAACCCTCCCAGGTTTTGTTTGGACTTATGCGTGGGGTGATTTGTGTTCTTCCAATGCATTTCCCCCAAACATATTGCAGCACATCGCTGATCTGGACTACCAGGACAAGGAAGAAAAGCAGCTTGGCGTTCTGTCCGATATAGCCGGGAATTTCTAGGCTAAGCAAGGCGGGGGCATGGCTCACACAATACACGCAGACCAACAACCCCCATTGAATCTTTGCGGTGCGTTCTAGGAACCCCTCATAATCCCCTGCTATGGCATTGCGGGTTGGAATGAATAGGAACGCATATAGGGGAATGAGAACGGTGAAAAGTCCGTACGATTGTGTGCCAACGAGTACATACTGGAGGGGTGTGATTATGAAAAAAACCCAGCACAGGGAACGGTGATCACCACGGCGCGTAGGGGTCAGAGTGATGAACTCCCTTAGAGCTAAGAAGGAAGCAAGTCCGAACAGAATGATTGGCCCGAGGCCGTCCGTGAATAACGCAAGGATAAAGAATGCACACATGATCCACCACGACCGGATGCGTGTATTCAAGTTTTTGATGGTAGCAACGGCAGATTCGCTTTTGATCTGTCGGTCGAGGACTAAGCCAGTACCCGTGGCCACCGCCAACAATCCCACCACACCGCAGGCCAACCACAACATTTCCTGATCTATTGGTAATTTCATGATCCTTTTAGCCCGTACACCGCGTTACGGGCCCGTTCCAGGAAAGCTGCCTTGGTCTCCTTCTGCATGACTCGAAGGGGAGGGCCGAAGCTTATGGAACTCAAAATGGGCACGGGAAGGAATTCTTCCTTTGGCAAAATTCGATTCAGGTTTTCAATGTAGACCGGTATGAGTTCAAGCTCCGGTTTCCTCCTGGTCAGGTAGTACAGGCCACTCTTGAAGGGCCCGATTTCCTGGCCGATGCTCCGTGTCCCTTCCGGGAATAGTATGAGAGAGTAACGCCCTCCCATAGCATGTAGTAATAGTTCGATCGGGTTATGGCGTTTGGAGACTTTTTTCCGCTCTATGAGAACCGCATTTAAAACCTCCCTTGCCAAGTAGGAACGTATCTTCCCCACTTCCCAGTAATCTTTGGCTGCAGCTGGGCGAGTTACAGCGCGAATCTCGCTTGGCAGCGCCGCCCAAAGGACCAGGATATCCAAGTGGCTAGTATGATTTGCAAAATAAACCCGCTGGCGGATATTAGGTTGGCAGTTCACCCAGCGGACGTTGACACCGGTGAGAATCTTTGCCGCAGCAACTAATAGAGGTGCTTTCATCGCGACTCCAATTCATTGACAATTCGGCGGGTACGTTGAAAAATGGTGAGCACACATCCAACGATGATGACGAACAGCGCCAGCACCATTGCGTGTAGATTCCAACCCACAGCTGCCTCTAGTGCGGCTATGAGACATGCGGCCATGATTACTAGCATGCGCTGTGTTTTGGCCATAGGGCCGCAGAACTGTTGCGAAGCGCCCGTCGAACCGCCAAGTACCCTCACATAGGCCGTGAGTACAGCCAGTAAAGCGGCCGCCCAGCCGAGCTCACGTCCCCAGCCCACTCCAGTGATCGAATAGCCAGCGGCCACAAGAAGAAGAGAATCAGATAGACGATCGGGCAAGTCATTGAAAATTTCCCCTGACCTCGTTTTCAAACCACCCTCTACTGCCATCAGGCCATCACAAAGATTACAGAGTCCACGCAGCGGAATGGATAGAGCCGCCGCAATGAACAACACGACACGCCAACCTGGATTACTTATCGCCACAAGAATGAGACAGATTCCCCCCATCCCTGCGAACACCACGTTCATCATGGAAACTTGGTTCGGCCGCATTCCGACCCGTGCTAGCCAAGTGGCCGTCTCCCTCAGCCACTTGTTTTCACGGAGCCGGATTGGGCGCCGGTTTGTTTTTTCCTTTTGCATGACTTATACCCTTAACCTTTGTTTGAGCAAGCCGAGTGCCAGGGAGAAGAAAGAAGAGGTATCATGAGGAGGAGGTGGGCGATTTGCTGAATTCTAAAGGATGTGGAACTTAGAGTAAGGTGATTGTCTGTCCGGAAAGTAAGGTTGAGGTGTCTAACTAGTTAGGCAGTCCGTTGAGAACGGTGCCCAACGGGCTTGACAGGTTCCACCTTTTGGGAGCACATGATTCATTGGATTTGGCAACTGTATTTGACCTCGGCCTGCAGTAGGGATTCTATGTTGCCACGATCATCGTAGGCAAAGAATGTGGCTTAGAATTGTAGGGAATTGGTGCCGTGACTAGGAACTCCTTTCACGCTAGCGTGGTACTCGTTATTAGGTATGGATTCCGCTGTCGTGCCTTTCGTCCACAACACCTGCTCCTGGCGGGCGGGCTCGGCGTCGCACTGGTGCTCTTCGGGTGCGCGTTTGGCCCACTTGCCCCTGTGAACTACCAATTTGTGGACACCATTTCCTCGCCGCGGGGGGGGATGCCGCCTCCGCTGGACAGCGCCGCAGCCGCACGCAACGCGTTAGACCCCTCGAGTCTCGAGCGCGACGTGCGCTACCTGGCCTCAGCGGAGCTCCAAGGACGGCTCCGCGGAACAGAGGGGAACGCGAGGGCAAGGGCATACATCGTGGGGCGTCTGCGCGCGGCCGGGCTGGCTGCTCTTTTCGACGATTCTTTCGAGCAGGGGACCTACGCGAAAGACGAAGAGGCCGGTGACCCCTCCCACCGGTACGGTACAAACGTCGGGGCAATCCTGCCCGCTGCGGACCCAAGCGCGGAATGGATCGTCCTCGTCGCCCACTATGATCACCGCGGAGTGATTGATGGCGAAGTCCAACCCGGAGCGGATGACAACGCGAGTTCTGTGGCACTGCTTCTCGCGCTGGCCGACGCCCTGGGCCGTACGCGCCCGACGTTGCGACGTCACGTAGTGTTCCTGTTCCCGGATGCAGAGGAGCCCCCCGATATCCGCACCGAGCGCATGGGCTCATCGTGGTTCTGGCGCCATCCCCCCTTTCCTGCAGATCGGCTCCATTGTGCGCTCGTTCTCGACCTGATGGGCGGACAGGCGTCTCCAGAGCTCAGGAACGCGGGCCTGGGTGATGTTGTCTGGGTCCTGGGA
>JAAXQN010000236.1 GCA_012974305.1 Candidatus Methylomirabilis sp.
TTGTCCTGACCCTCTGCCTAGTTCCCGGAGGGGCGCTTGGTGTACAGGAAGTAGTCATCGTCGATTTCGGGCAGGAAAGAAACGGGGTTCCCCCGGGATGGGAACTGACGGAAAAGATAGGAAAAGCGGAATTGAGCCTCGTCAAAGACGGGAATGGCCGGGTACTGAGGCTTCGGAGCAATTCCTCGTCCTTTGCCATCCAGAAAGAGGTTGACATTGACCTCAAACAGACCCCGTTCCTCGAGTGGCAATGGAAGGTCACCGAGATGCCGAGGCGGGGAGATTTCCGCAACTTCTCGACGGACGACCAGGCCGCCCAACTCTACCTGGTGTTCACGCCGGATTTTATGCAGAAGGAGGTTATTGCCTACATCTGGGACAGCAACGCTCCAAAGGGAATCACCGCAGAGCCCACTTTTCCACCTGTGTATCCATTCTTGCGCATCAAAGTGGTGGTGCTCGAGTCCGGCGAGGCGGAAAAAGGGAAGTGGATTACCGAGACCCGGAACGTGGTAGAAGACTACAGGAAACTCTATGGCGGTCATCCCGGCAAGATCGCCGGAATCCGAATACAGATCAACAGCCAGCACACCAAATCACGAAGCGAGGCCTACTGGAGGTATCTGAAGGTAAAAGGACATCCCTGACGCACGCTCGCCTGGGATGCCCCGGTCCCTCCGCGCCCGGTCGAGGGAATCTCGCCCCAATTGTCATGCGGCTCCGTGTGACCCGCCGCTTTGCCGGACAAAGCTTAGCCTCAGGTTCGCGAGCATGTGCTGGAATTCTTCACGCTCCGGCGGCGCTGCCAAGGGACTGAGTTGCTCAATCAGTGCTGCGACGCAGTCAATGGCCAGCCGGGCTTGAGGCAGGTCTTTTGCGACGAGATGCGTCGCAGGGTTGGGGATCAACCCCATGTGTACTAACGCGCGCGTCTGCAGCTCGGCGATCAAAATGCGCACGAGGTCAGGAATGGGAAGAAGTACGAACTCCTCCTCCTTCCTTTCCTGTTCCGTGGGTGGAGATTCGGCCGTCTTCTCCGGCTCGGACTCCGGTGCCTGGGTGGGCTCTTGAACACCCTCGGGACCCACCCTCCGTCGGTCCGTCACACGAAAGCCGGGCTCTTCCTCTTCGTCTGGGCCTTTGTCCGGCACCTGCATCACCTCCAGTGAAAGAACCATGTTTCCCGCAGGAGAGAGCAGTCCTAGAATAGATGCCTCCGTCGTCGGTCGCAAGAGGCGACCCTCGTCCGGGGGGTTACTCGCCGATGATCTTGATCAGCACCCGCTTCCGCCGCCGGCCGTCGAACTCCCCATAAAAGATCTGCTCCCAGGGACCGAAATCGAGCTTGCTGTTGGTAATGGCCACTACGACCTCGCGGCCCATAACCTGACGCTTGAGGTGGGCATCGCCGTTATCCTCTCCCGTGCGGTTGTGGCGATACTGGGCCACCGGCTCATGAGGGGCGAGCCGCTCGAGAAAATCGTCGTAATCCTGGATGAGACCGGATTCATCATCGTTGATGTACACGCTTGCGGTGATGTGCATGGCATTGACGAGACAGATTCCCTCCCGGACTCCACTCTTTTTCAGGGCCGCGTTCACCTGGGGAGTGATGTTGATATAGGCCCGCCGCGTTTTGATCTCGAACCACAGTTCCTCTCGATACGATTTCATGAGGCGTCCTCCTTAACATAGCCGTCAGCAGCCAGCCGTCACGAAACCGGTTCACAGTTCACAGGTCAATTCGAATTTCGAATGTCGAATTTCGAAATCCCCCGGTCGGCGGTCGTCGGTCAAGACTTGGTGTGGCTATGCTGTTTCTACGGCTCGAGTGATCAGGTCGCCCATGCGTTGGGTCCCGACGAGCTCAGTGCCAGGCTGCTCGAGCTCTGGGGTTCGATAGCCCTGGGCGAGTACCTGCTCCACGGCTGCTTCAATGGTGGTTGCCGCCTGCTGCTGCTTGAGGGAGTAACGCAGGAGGAGGGCGGCGGAGAGGATGGTTCCAATTGGATTGGCCTGGCCCGTACCGGCAATGTTGGGGGCGGCCCCGTGGATCGGTTCATAAAGGCCCCCTGCGCCCCCCAGGCTGGCGGACGGGAGAAGCCCGATCGAGCCCGCGATAGCCCCTGCCTCATCAGAGAGGATGTCGCCGAACATGTTCTCGGTCACGATGACATCGAACTGGCATGGGTTGCGGATGAGTTGCATCGCGCAGGTATCCACCAACATGTGTTCGAGGGTGACCCCGGGGAACTCCTGCGCGACGTGCATCACCACCCTCCGCCAGAGCTGAGAGCTCATCAGTACATTGGCCTTATCGATCGAGGAGACCTTCTTCCGGCGACCTTCTGCCGCCTGAAAGGCCAGCCGGGCAATACGGGCGATTTCGGAGGTGGTGTAGCTTAACGTATCTACCGCCCGCTCCTCATCTCCTGACTTGTCGATTCCTCGGGGGGTTCCGTAATAGAGCCCGCTGGTCAGTTCCCGAAAGATGATGAAATCGGTTCCCTCGATCACCTCCCGTTTCAGCGGGGAGGCCTCAAGGAGGGAAGGAAAGAGACGGACCGGGCGAAGGTTGGCATAAAGCTGAAGCGCCTTTCGGAGTCCGAGAATTCCTTGCTCGGGACGCTTCTCTCGCGGGTGGGAATCCCACGTGGGACCGCCTACCGCGCCGAGGAGTATGGCGTCCGCCTGCTTGCAGCGGTGCAGTGTCTCCTCTGGAAGGGGATCACCGGTGGCGTCGATGGCCGCACCTCCGAGGAGCGCCTCCTGAAACTCCAAGGCGAGGCTCACCTTCCGGGCGGCTGCCTTGAGAACCTTGAGACCCTCCTCCACGACTTCGGGCCCAATGCCGTCCCCTCGAATGATGACGATTGTGGCCATATCTCCCTCGTGCGCCTCCTATCCCGCCGTGCGGCATGTCTGACGGCTGTTGCTTCCGGCCCGGCAGGTACCATATCTGGCCATGGGAGTCAAGGACAACTCTCCATTTCCCCTTGCCCTGAATGTTTACCTCTGGTATTCTGAACAAAAATTTACCACCTGGAGGATGAAAGTAACCTCTGCCGAATTCGTAGGCAGCGCGACAAGTCCACGGGACTTTCCCAGGGACCGGCGGCCAGAGATTGCCTTTGCCGGTCGCTCGAACGTGGGGAAATCTTCCCTGCTCAATCGGCTCCTGGGTCGGCGAAAGCTCGCCAGGGTCTCCAAGACTCCCGGACGGACCCAAACGATAAATTTTTTCCGGATCAACGGAGGGGCTTTCTATTTTGTAGACCTTCCCGGGTATGGGTATGCCAAGGTCTCCGAGCGAATGCGGCGGTCCTGGGCAGGCATGGTGGAAGGATATCTGCGAGATCGAGAAATGCTCCGGGCTGTGGTGATGATTGTGGATGCTCGCCATCCGCCCACCCCCCTCGATCAAGAGCTGCGCGCATGGCTTGATGCCGCGCGCATCCCCCATCTGGCCGTATTGACAAAGGCAGATAAGGTGAGCCGGGGGGGCCGACGTCGGAGTCGAGAGATCGCAGCGGCGGCCCTCAAGATGCGAGACCCAGAACAGGTTCTCTTCTTTTCCGCAGTGACCGGAGAGGGGGAGCGGGAATTGTGGCAGCATCTGGCACAGTATCTGCAGCATTCTGGAACGCTCGCTAAAGGGAGAAATGCGTGACTAAACAGCGGTCGATCAGGAAAACCTTACGGCCGATAATGCTCGTGGCCATCGTCTCTTTCCTGGGGCAGGGATGTTCTTCACTCGTCGCCTCCTCCTCTGCCGTCGCTGTCAAGCCACAAAAAGTTGCGCCGCGCAGCCACCAGGCGCGCGCCCGTTCTGTCAGCGGCCGGAGGGAGGAAGGAGCGGCGTACTATCAATATCTGCTCGGGAGCTTGGCGGAAAGGCAGGGGGATTTGGGCGGCGCTCTTCAGCACTACGAAGGGGCCTTGGTCTTGGATCCGGACTCCCTCAGCGTTCGCTTGGCCATCGCACACCTGCATATGCGGAGCGGCATGTTTGAGAAGGCAATCAACGTCGCCGAAGAGACCCTCACCATCGACCCAGAGAATGTCCAGGCCCTCCTGCTTCTAGCCTCAGCCTACCTGAATATCCGGAACGCCCGAATGGCCGATCGGTACTATCGGGAGGTGTTGCGTCTTGAACCGGAAAGGGCGGATGTCTATCTCCAGCTGGGGAACCTTTACACGAGGACGAAGAAGTACGCGGAGGCCATAGAAGCATACCGGCAGGCTTTGGCCATTGACCCGAACCTCTACCAGGCCAGATTCAATCTGGCTCGGGTTCTCCTGGACGCCAAAAAGGTAGAAGAGGCGATTTCCGAGCTGGAAACGCTCCTGCAGCTCCGCCCGAGCTTTGGCCGGGCACGGCTCCTCCTCGGCCTGACCCATGAGGGACAGGGCCGGTGGGAGCAGGCACGGGAGGCGTACGAGATGGGCTTACGTGAAGATCCCACCAACCGAAGCTACCGGGAGCGACTGGCCTTAACGTATCTTCGGACGGGGGACCGGGCCGCCGCCTTAGCACAGCTTCGGCAGATGGCCTCCCAACGACCCGGGGATCTTGGCTTGCGGAATCGGATCAGCCTCCTCTTGATCGAGTTGGAACAGTACGAGGAGGCGCAGAAGGCCCTTGAGGAGGTGCTCGCCCTCGACCAGGACAACCGGGAGGCTCGGCTCTACTTAGCGATCAGCCTTGAGGAGCAGGATCGCTACGAAGAAGCCCTAGCGGAGCTTATAAAGATTCCTTCCGGGGGGGAGAGATATGTCGACGTCCTGATCCACAAGGGATTTGTCTTGGGACACCTCGATCGCTTGGACGAGGCGCTGGCCGCTTTTCAGGAGGCCGAGCGTCTCAAACCACGGGATGGTAATGTGCGCTACCTCCTAGGCGTAACCTACCTCCGTCGGAAGGAGTATCCCCAAGCGGTCAAAGCCTTAGGGGAGGCAGTCCTCTTGAAACCAGACAACAGCAGCTATCATTACCAGCTGGGGGCGGCCTACGAGCGGAACCGACAGCTGGATAAAGCCGAACAGGCTTTCCGCCGGACCTTGAAAATGAATCCCGAGTATGCCGATGCCTACAACTACCTCGGGTACATGTTCGCCGAGGAAGGGATCCATCTAGAGGAGTCCGTATCCTTGATCCAGAGGGCGCTTGAGCTCGACCCAGACAATGGAGCCTTCGTGGATAGCCTGGGGTGGGCCTACTACAAGCTGGGAAGGTTGGACGAGGCCCTTCTCGAGCTCCAGCGGGCGGTCGAGCTGGTGGAGAAAGAGGACTCAACCATCCGCGAGCACCTCGGAGATGTCTATTTCGAGATGGGAATGATCCCTCAGGCAGTCGAGGAATGGGAGCGCTCCCGCGACCTCGACGACACCAATGTCAAGCTGAAGGAGAAGCTGCAGCGGGCCCGGAGCTTGCTGCTTCATGGCAAGGAATGATCCCTCCCGGTCGAAGGGTGCGGGAGTGGGCTCTGGTGGGGATGATTTTGCTAGCCGGGTGCGCTAGCCTCCCACCGCCACGAGAGGCCGGCCAGCCAGTTTCCTACGCACTGCGGGATGAGATTGTCACCCGGGTTCAGAGCCGCGAAGGACAAATCCGGTCCCTCCGAGGGATCGCGGCGGTCGAGGTCACCTGGGACCAGAAGATCTTCAGGTTCAGGGAAGCGGTGGCCCTCCGGAGCGATGGCCGCTTCCGCTTGGAGACCTTGGGTGCACTCGGCCTGCCGACCCTGATCATCGCTTCCGACGGGAGTCAAGTGGTTGCACACAACCCGCGGGATCCTGCGGGTAAGTCACCGGATGGGTGTGAGTACCTCAACCGTCTCCTCGGCCTCGAGATGCCCCCTGCTACCTTTGTCCGTCTTCTTGCCGGCCTTTCCCCCCGACCGGTCGTGCCGTCCCCCTTTGTTTCGTATCTCCCGGAGCGCCGGGTGTATCTGCTCGAAGGGGAGGAGGGCGATTTAGTGCAGCGCCTCTACGTGGATTCCTCCGGGGCTCTCCTCGGAGGGGAGGTCTGGGAAGGGCGCGACGGCCTCCGGTTTGCGTTCAGTGCAGTCCGGGAGGTGCAGGGGATCCCCTTCCCCATGCGCATTACCCTCACCCACGCCAGGAGACCTGTGAAGACCTTAGTGACCTACCAGGCGATTGAGCTCAACCCGGTCCTTGCAGATCGTCTCTTCTCCTTTCCCCGATCCGTCCCGGCAAGTGATAGGGGCTGTTGATTCACTGATGGCGCTGACTCTGTGGGCACCGGCCAAAGTGAATCTGTTTTTGGAGGTCCTGGGGAGGAGGCCCGACGGCTATCATGAGGTGCGGACCATCCTGCAGCACGTCGACCTGTGCGATGAAATCCGGATTGTCGAGGGAGGGCAGGGAATTCTCGTGGAATCGCGTGGGCTTCCGAGCCCGGAGGGAGAAGAGAATCTTGCTTACCGGGCCGCAGACCTTTTCTTTCACACGTGCAGCATCCGAACAGGTGTCCGGATCCAGATTATCAAGCATATCCCGCTCGGGGCAGGGATGGGCGGGGGGAGCAGTGACGCCGCCACCACTCTCTGGGGGCTCAATCAACTTTTCCGGACAGACCTCACCGCAGAGGGACTCACCCGGCTGGGCGCTCAGTTAGGATCGGACGTCCCCTTTTTTTTCGGCGGACCCACGGCGTGGGCATCTGGTCGGGGTGAGGAACTCTCTGCCCTTCCTCCCTTTCCTGTCTCCTGGTTGCTGATCGGTTTTCCCGGTTTTCCGGTCTCCACTACATGGGCGTATACCAATTTGGAATTGACAGGCGGCGATAATAGCATTAGGGTAAGAACCGCGGCGGAGGATGGCAACTATGAACCCCTTCTCACGTCGTCCTGGAATCGTTTCGAAGAGATTGTGTTCCGCCGCTACCCTGTTGTCAGGCAGCTGAAAGAGTACCTGGAGGCTTGTGGTGCCCGGCCGGCCCTCATGACCGGTACTGGCTCGGCAGTCTTTGGTCGGGCTCGAACGCGAGAGGATGCGGAGGGATGGGCGGGCCGACTCAGGGAGAAGGGGTGCGCGGTTTTTGTGGTTCGGACCCTCTCTCGCCCCCCGTTGGGTCCCGGAGGGATTGGGGAGACGGGACCAGGAGGATCCTCCTGCTGAAGCAGGTGAGGGGATGAGCTTCTCGCACGGTTCGAAGCTCATCCCCCAGTTTTTTTGTGAGTGGCACCTCTGTCCGGGTGCAGGATGCGGGGTCGGCTAATGGTAGGCCGCCAGACTTTGGATCTGGCTGTCCAGGTTCGAATCCTGGCCCCGCAGCCATGCAGGTGAAGTAGAGGGAGAACATCGTGAGCCGAATGATCCTCTTTTCCGGGAATGCTAATCGGAAATTGGCGCAGGAGATTTGTGAGTATCTCGGGACCCCCCTCGGTCTGGCCGAGGTTACTCAATTCTCGGATGGAGAGACCTTTGTGCAGATCTCTGAAAATGTGCGGGGGGCCGATGTCTTTGTAATCCAACCCACCTGCCCTCCCGTCGATCACCACCTGATGGAGCTTCTGATCATGATGGATGCCCTGCGCCGTGCCTCTGCGGCTCGAATCACCGCGGTGATTCCCTATTACGGCTATAGCAGGCAAGATCGGAAGGTTCAACCAAGGGTCCCTATTTCGTCCAAGCTCGTGGCAGACCTTATTTCGGTCTCCGGAGCCAATCGCGTGCTCACCATGGATCTGCACGCCGGGCAAATCCAGGGATTTTTCAATATCCCGGTGGATCACCTGTTTGCCACCCCCGTCCTGCTCCAGCACTTCCAGGAGATGGATTGGGATGATGGAGTGGTGGTGGCCCCGGATGCCGGCGGAGTGGAACGGGCGAGGGCGTTTGCCAAGCGGTTGGACACCTCGTTGGCCTTTATCGACAAGCGGCGCGAGGGTCCAAACGATGCCAAAGTCATGCACATCGTGGGGGATGTCAAAGATCGAAATGTCATCATCGTAGATGACATGATCGACACCGCGGGAACCATCGTGCAGGCGGTGACGGCCCTTCGCGAACAAGGGGCCCAGCGGATTTACGCCAGCTGTACCCACCCAGTCCTGTCGGGCCAAGCCATTGAGCGGATCGAGAGTTCGACCCTCGAAGAGGTCGTAGTAACGAATACGATTCCCCTAGATGAGCGGCGTTCCTCTAAGAAACTGACCATCCTTTCGGTAGCCTCCTTGCTGGGAGAGGCTATCGACCGGATCCATCGGGAAACCTCGGTCAGCTCGCTCTTCGTCTAAGTTCATCATTCGTGGCCGGATTGCGACTGCTATACACCCTGAACTATTCACCATGAACGCGTAGGGGGTTGTGAATGGAGTTTGTGGATCTGAGGGTCGAGCGCCGGACTGGGACCGGAAAGGGCGTAGCACGGGGGCTTCGCCGACAGGGTCAGATCCCCGCCATTCTTTACGGGGAGGGCGAGCCGATCTCCTTGACGGCAGATCCGAAGGTTCTTCTTCGAGCGCTCGGGACGGAAGCGGGTGAAAACGTTATCCTCAACCTTACTATTGTCGACGGGAAGGATTTCACCCGAAAGGCTATGGTAAAGGAGGTGCAGGTCGACCCGGTGACGGGAAAGCCTCTGCACGCGGACTTTCTGGCGATCTCTATGGAACGGCCGATTGAGGTCGAGGTGCCCGTGGAGGTGGCGGGCGTGCCGGAAGGAGTGAAGGAGAAAGGCGGAATACTGGATCAGATCCTCCGGGAGATCAGGGTGCGGTGTCTGCCGGTGGCCATCCCCGATAGGATCGGGCTGGACGTTTCCTCCCTGGACATCGGAGATGTCCTCCATGTCAGCGATCTTCCCATTCCCGAGGGGGTGGAGTTATTGACCGACCGGGAACAGGCGGTGGTGATGGTGGCCGCCCCCGCGGTAGAGGAGGTCGCCGCTCCGGTGGGGGAGGAGGCTGCCGCTGTCCCCGCCGGCGAGGAGGAACCGTCGGAAGAACCTGCTGCCGAGGCGGAAAGAGCCGCCAAGCCGGGCACCAAGGCGAAGGAGTGAGGGGAGCCATTGTGGCTCATCGCGGGTCTAGGGAACCCGGGATCCGAATACGCCAAAAGCCGCCACAACGTGGGCTTCTTGGTCGTGGAGGAGCTCGCGCGTCGGTGGAGCCAGCGGTTCCGCCGCCGCCGCTGGGAGTGTCTGTACGCTGAGGGGACCCTGGCAGGGGAGCGGATCATCCTCATCAAGCCTCTCTCCTTCATGAATCAGAGCGGCAGGCCGATCAAGGCCTGGCTGGAAAAGAGGTCAATCCTCTCGGGAAGGCTCATGATAATTCACGACGATCTCGATCTCACCTTTGGGCGAATAAGGGTCGTGGCCAGGAGGGGACACGGTGGGCACCAGGGGGTCCTTTCTATTCAAGAGGCGATCGAGACCTTTGCCTTTCCGCGGGTGCGAGTCGGCATCGGCCGACCGGACAAGGGGGACGAGGTGGAATTCGTCCTGGCCCCTTTTGACGAGGCCGAAGCTCGCTGCCTCCCCGAGGTCTTGGGCCGTGCAGCCGACGCGGTGGAGGAAATCGTTGTCCACGGTGTGGTATCGGCCATGAATCGGTTTAATGTCCGGTCCGCCCTGCCGGACCATCACCCGAGGAGGTGAGAGAGTGCCAGAATACGAGATCATTGTCATTTACGAGGCGGGACTATCCGAGGAGGCTGTCGAAGCGCAGGTGGAGTCGTTCAAGGGATTCCTCGCCCGGGAGGGGGCGGAGCTTCTTGAGGTCCAAAAGTGGGGGAAGCGACGCCTGGCCTGGGAGATCAAGAAGAAGCGGGAGGGGTTCTACATCTTCTTCCGGGTCAAGGGCGAGGCCTCGCTGCCACAGGCGTTGGACCGACAACTCAGGTTTATGGAGGTCGTCCTGCGCTGGGTCCCAGTGAGGGTCAAGTCGGCAGCCCGCTCGCGCGGGGAGAAGGCAACCACGGCAGCCGCACCCACTGAAGCGGGAGGAGAGGGGTCGTAAATTATGGCCAACTTCAACAGGGTCATCCTGCTGGGGAATCTCACCCGGGATCCGGAACTCAGATATACCCCGAGTGGTGCACAGGTCTGCAATTTTGATCTGGCTGTAAATCGCAGTTATACGACCCAGGCGGGGGAACGTCGGGATGAGGTCTGCTTCATCACCGTCGTCGCCTGGGGGAAGCAGGCCGAGACCTGTGCGGAATTTTTAAGTAAAGGGAGAGCCGCCTTAGTCGAGGGGCGCCTCTCCCAACGGTCCTGGGAGACTCCCGAGGGGCAGAAACGGTCGAAGCACGAGGTCGTGGCGGAGCGGGTCCAGTTCATTGGGGGTCGCAAAGGTGCTGAGGAAGAGACCCCCTCTGGGGGTCGCAAAGGTGCTGAGGAAGAGACCCCCTCGGTGCCGGGAGAGGAGGAACCACCCTTTTAGGTCGGGCCCTGAATCCCCCACGGGGCCGAACGGGAGAGATACCAATGGCGGATTTCAAGCGACGGAAGAGCTATAGTCGAAAAAAAGTCTGCAAATTCTGTGTGGACAAGGTGGAGCAGGTAGACTACAAGGATGTCCGGCGCCTTCGAAGCTTTGTGACGGACCGGGGGAAAATCGTCCCCCGTCGGATATCCGGTACCTGTGCCCCACACCAGCGGCAGCTCGGAATGGCCATCAAACGGGCTCGGAACATCGCGCTGCTGCCCTTCGTCGCCGACGTCAGCTAGTGGAGATCTCATGAAGGTGATTCTGATTCAAGGGGTCCCCCATCTGGGCCGAGTTGGCGATCAAGTGGATGTGGCCAGAGGCTATGCCCGAAACTTTCTTATCCCGCAAAGACTGGCGGTGGAGACGACTCCCTCGAACCTCCGATCCCTGGAACAGCTCAAGGCACACGCCAGACAGCGGGAGGAGCGTCTGAAGGAAGAGGCAGAATCCACCGCTGGGCGACTCCGGGACCTGATCCTGACCATTGTCCGACCAGCTGGGGAACAGGATCGTCTTTTCGGATCCGTCACAAAGATCGACGTCGCCGAGGCGTTAGCAGCCAAGGGAATCGATCTTGACCGGAGAAAGATTACGCTGGAGGGTCCGATCAAGGCCTTAGGGACCCACGCCGTGCCTATCCATCTGTACCGGGGCATTGTTGCCGAGATCCAGGTTGAGGTCGTGAGGGAGTAGCGGGAAGGACCGAGATGCGCGTCCCGTCCACGGTCGCCGAGAAGATCCCACCTCAGGCCCCAGAAGCGGAAGTCGCGGTTCTGGGAGCCATTCTGATAGAACACGAGGCCCTCATGAAGGCCCTCGAGGTTCTCCGCGGTCAGTACTTTTACCGCGGGGCTCACCAAAAGATTTTCGCTGCCTGTCAGGACCTGTTCCACCGGAACGAACCCGTTGACCTGGTCACGCTCGGGAATGAGCTGAGCCGAAGGAACGAGCTGGAAGAGGTGGGAGGGGCGAGCTATCTCGGTTCCCTGGTAGAGTCCGTCCCGACTGCCGCAAACGTGGCATACCATGCCCGGATCGTCCGGGACAAAGCCCTGCTCCGCGAGCTCATCGCGGCTGGTAGTGAGATTGTTGGAGAAAGCTTCGCGGACCAGGAGGAGGTGGACGAAGTCCTGGATCGGGCGGAACGCCGAATCTTTGAGATATCCCAAGACCGAGTGAGCCGTGCCTTCTTCCCAATTCGGGCCGTCCTCAAAGGAACCTTTGAGGCGATCGAGCGGCTCTACGACCGGAAGGCGCAGGTAACCGGGGTTCCGACTGGGTTCGCTGGCTTCGACACGCTCACCTCGGGGCTCCAGCCCGCCGATCTGGTCGTCGTGGCCGGTCGCCCCTCGATGGGGAAGACCAGCTTTGCCTTGAATATCGCGCAACACGTGGCAGTGGAAGAGAGAATCCCGGTCGCGTTGTTCTCCTTGGAGATGTCCAAAGAACAGGTGGTGCAACGGCTGCTCTGTGCTGACGCCAGAGTGGATTCTCATCGACTTCGTACCGGGCATCTCAGGGACAGTGACTGGCCGAGGCTCACCACCGCTGCCGGCCGCCTCTCAGAGGCCCCCATCTTCATCGATGATAGCGCCGGCATCTCCGTCCTCGAGATGCGGGCGAAGACGCGCCGCCTTAAGGCAGAACAGGGTGGTCTTGGCCTTGCCATCGTTGACTACCTCCAGCTGATCCGCGGCCGAGGGCGGATTGAGAACAGAGTCCAGGAAGTCTCGGAGATCACCCGGTCCCTGAAAGCCATGGCCAAGGAGCTCGAGCTTCCCGTGATGGCCTTGTCACAGCTCTCCCGTGCGGTGGAGCGACGGGAAGAGCGCAAGCCAATGCTCTCGGACCTCAGGGAGTCGGGCTCCATCGAGCAGGACGCCGACGTGGTGGTGTTCATCTACCGGCCCGGGGTCTACAAGCGGGGTGGTGAGGCTGGCTTGGGCGGGGGGGACGAACAGGAGGATGTGACAGCCGAGGTGATCATTGGCAAGCAGCGGAATGGACCCACCGGGACCGTGAAGCTGGCATTCCTCCGCGAGTATACCCGGTTTGAGCCCCTGGATCCCCGCCGGGAGTTCGCGTAGTCCTCCACATTTCCTTCCTCGTTTTTCCTTCTCCAGATGCTGCGGGAGGTTTGGTGGCGAAGGCCAAAACCTACTTCGAATGTCAGCAGTGCGGATATCAGACCCCCCGATGGTTGGGCCGGTGCCCGGAGTGCGGGAGATGGGGCACTCTCGTGGAGGAGCGTCCCGTGGGAGACGGGCCGCGGGCGGGAGGAGTCCGCCATGCGTCCAGCACTCCGCTTCCGATCACCGAGGTGCAAGGTCCCGCGCTCAGTCGAATCCCCACCGGATTTGCGGAGGTGGACCGAACCTGTCTCTTATACACATCT
>JAAXQN010000088.1 GCA_012974305.1 Candidatus Methylomirabilis sp.
GTCACGATCGACGCAGCAGGAACTTCCCTTTGGAGTACGTGCTGGACGGGGGAAGCGCAAGCTGGCCCGTGAGATGAAACCGATGATCCTCGTCGGTGCGATTCTCTTGCTCGGCCTCCTCATCTACGTGTGGCAGCATGTCCAAGTGGTGCGCTTCGGCTACCAGGTAGAGCGACTGCGAGCAGCGCGGACCACCCTGATCCAGGAAGGAAAGGCACTCAGGGTAGAGCTCGGGCGACTCCGCTCCCTGAAGCGGGTCGAAGAGATCGCCCGAGGCAAGCTGGGTATGGTCAATCCGGTTCCAGGGCAGATTGTCTTCATGGAGGAACCGCCGTGACGCCGTACTTCGAGAAACCGTCCCGAATAAGAATCGCGATCCCGGCTCTAGGGCTTGCCGCGTTTCTGGGCTTCGTCGGCGTGCGGCTCTATCTCATCCAGATCGTCCGGCATCACGATTTCGGAACGCGGGCCAACGCGCAGTATGAACGCCGCATCCCGGTGGCCTCGAAGCGGGGGACCATCTATGATCGCCGCGGGCGGGCGGTGGCGATCAGCCTCGACGCCGCGTCGGTCTTTGCGCACCCCGAATTAGTCCAGGACCCAATCGCTACCGCTTCCCGGTTGGCCCGAGTGCTCAAGCTTCCAGCCCGGAAAATTCAGAAAAAGCTTCGGAGTGATCGCCCCTTCATCTGGATTCAACGCAAAGTCGATCCGTCGCGGGCCGAGGCTGTCGGGAACTTGGCCCTCCCAGGAGTTGGCCTTGTTCCCGAGGGGAAACGGTATTATCCTAGAAGAAACCTGGCTGCGCACGTCATCGGCTTTGCGGGGCTCGATGACAAGGGACTCGAAGGGGTGGAACTTAAATATGACCACCTCTTGACAGGTGGGGTGCGGTCCTTGAGCGGCCGGGTCGACGCCCTCGGGCGGGTCGTTTTTCGAGAAGCCGAGAACACCCCTGCAGCCTCGGACCTCTTTCTGACCATCGATGAGGCGATCCAGCATGTGGCGGAGCGGGAGCTCGATGTAGCGATCCGGCGTTCCGGGGCAAAGTCAGGAACGGTCATCGTGGTGGATCCTGCAACGGGGGAAATCCTCGCTCTGGCCAACGTTCCCTCCTATAACCTCAACACATTTGGGAGCTCCCCCCCCGCCTTCCGTCGGAATCGAGCCCTCACCGATCCCTACGAGCCCGGATCTGCCTTCAAACTGATCCTCGCCGCTGCCGCCTTAGAGGAGGGACTGGTGAGGCCAGGGGATCTCTTTCACGGTGAAGACGGCTTCATCGAGGTGGCGGGGGTGAAAATTCGAGACCATAAGAAATACGGTCGCATGACCTTCCGTGATGTCGTGGCCTTCTCCAGCAATGTGGGAGCCGTCAAGGTAGGAATGAAGGTAGGCAAGGATCTCTTCTACACCTACATCACAAGTTTTGGCTTTGGCCTGCCGACCGGGGTGGATCTGCCCGGCGAGAGCCCTGGTCTGATCCGCCGACCACAGCAGTGGTCCCGGCTCTCCATCGGCGCTCTCTCCATTGGCTACGAGATCTCCGCGACGCCAATCCAGCTCATCACGGCCGTCGCGGCTGTTGCCAATGGCGGCCACCTGGTGCGCCCTCACGTGGTCAAGGCCGTGCGCGACCCAGATGGTCGTATCAAGGAGATAAGGCCGTTCCTGGTCCGTCGCGTGATATCGCCGGAGACGGCTCGAACGCTAGCCTCGATGCTGACCGAGGTGGTACAGCGGGGAACGGGACAAGCGGCAGCGATCCCCGGCACGCAAGTAGCAGGCAAGACCGGGACGGCCCAAAAGTTCGATCAGAACACCGGCCGCTATTCCCGCACCAAAGTGGTGGCTTCCTTCATCGGCTTCGTCCCCGCGGAAGATCCCCGACTGGCCATCCTCGTTTTGATTGATGAACCGCAACGCTTCACCTGGGGGGGGAGCGTCGCGGCTCCGGCGTTTCGGGAAATCGCACGGGAGATATTGAACTATCTCGAGATCTCCCCTCTCCACGCCCGGGTCGATCGCGTTGCCCGGAGGCCGTATGAAACCCCTGGGACAGCTCATTGATGGGTTTCCTTATATCCTTCTCCAGGGAAGCCTGGACCGGGAAATCGCCGCGGTCGAGTACGATTCCCGGCGGGTGGAACCCAAGAGCCTATTCGTCAGTATCCGGGGCGAACGACACGATGGGCATCACTTCGTGCCCGACGCGGTCCGCCGAGGGGCCGTTGCCTTCATTGTCGAGCGCGATATTCGAAGCGGTACCGGGGAACCGGTCCCCGGGACCATCCTTCAGGTCGCAGAATCTCGGCGCGCCCTGGCCCATCTGGCCACTCGTTTTTACGATATGCCGTCTCGTGAGCTCTCTCTCGTAGGGATTACCGGGACCAACGGCAAGACCACGGTGAGCTACCTTTGCGAGGCGGTGCTCGAAGCCGGCGGCCGACGAGCAGGAGTGATCGGAACGGTCGAGTACCGGTGCGGGGGAATTGCCCGGGAGGCGGACCGGACCACCCCGGAGGCCTCGGATCTGCAAGCGCTGCTCCGGTGGATCCGTGGGCAGGGAGGGGATGTCGCCGTGATGGAAGTCTCCTCACACTCCCTCGCCTTGCATCGGGTAGAAGGATGCACCTTTGACGTCACCGTCTTCACAAACTTGACGCAGGATCACCTCGATTTCCACGCAACAATGGAGGACTATTTCGAGGCGAAGGCTCGACTCTTCACGATGTTCCAAAAAAGGGGAGGGACAGCGGTCATCAACCTGGATGACCCGGGAGGCAAGAGACTCCGGGAGTTGACGGATGGGCCGGTGGTGACGTACGGATTCACTCCTGAGGCCGATGTCACTGCGGCCACTGCCACGTATGACCTCGAGGGGATCCGGGCGACCATCCGCACCCCATGGGGGGAAGACGACCTTCGCTCCCCTCTCCTCGGCCGGCACAATCTCTACAATCTCCTTGCCTCGGTGGCTGTTGGAGGTGCGCTCGGAGTCCCTGTGCGGCAGGCCCTGGAGGCCCTTGCCACGGTTCGCCATATCCCCGGCCGGCTGGAGCCGGTCGCGTGTGGACAGCCCTTCGAGGTGGTGGTGGATTATGCCCACACCCCCGATGCGCTCGAGTGGGCCTTGCGGTCCCTCCGTGACCTCCGTCCGCGTCGGCTTATCGTCCTGTTTGGCTGTGGGGGCGACCGGGACCGGAAGAAACGTCCCTTGATGGGGGAGGCGGCGGCGCGGTTGGCCGACCGGGTTTTTCTTACCTCCGACAACCCTCGGAGCGAAGTGCCCGGAGCCATTATGGAAGAGATCAAGGCGGGCATCGACCGTGTCCCAGGAGCCCCAGAAAAGACCACCGCGGCCGTCGATCGGGAAGAGGCAATCGAGGCGGCATTACAGGAGGCCCGGCCCGGCGATCTCATCCTTATTGCTGGCAAGGGGCACGAGAGGACACAGACCATCGGACATGAGGTGATTCCCTTCGATGACCGGGAAGTCGCCCGGCGGATTCTGCGGCAGATGGGGTACAACCAGTGACGTTCAGGGTTCAGAGTTCAGGGTACACATGTAAATTCGAATTTCGAATTTCGAATTTCGAAATCCCTCGGTCATCGATCGACAAGAGCAAGAAATGCCCCAACTAGCAGTGAGAGAAATCGTGGCGGTCACGAAGGGAATCCTCGTCGTCGGCTCACCAGACCAGGGTATCGAGCGTTTCTCCACGGACAGCCGAACGCTGGAGCGTGGCGACCTGTTCATCGCCCTGAAGGGCAAGACCTTCGATGGCCAAGCCTTCGTGCCGCAAGCCTTGGCGAGAGGGGCCGTGGGGTGTGTAGTTTCCTCTCCTCCCGGAAGCCCTCTTTCACCGGGTTTCGTGGTGATCCAGGTGGAAGACACCCAATGGGCGTTGGGGCAAATCGCGAATCTCTGGCGGAGGCAGGTTCCGGTGCAGGTCGTGGCCATTACAGGGAGTAATGGCAAGACGACCACAAAAGAGATGACGGGAGGCATCCTCCGCCAAAGGTATCGCGTCCTCGTCTCCTCAGGGAATCTGAACAATCTGGTCGGCGTACCATTGACCCTCTTCGGACTCCGAGAGGACCACCAGGTTGCAGTCCTTGAGTTCGGGATGAACGCGCGGGGGGAGATTCATCGCCTGGCAGAGATAGCGGAACCGGATGTGGGAGTGATCACGAACATCGGGGAGGCTCACCTCGAGTTTCTCGGTTCGGTCGAGGAGGTGGCGGAGGCAAAAGGGGAAATCCTCCCATTTGTGAGTGGGGATCGTGTGGCTGTCCTCAACCAAGATGATCCATATCTTACGCCCCTGCTCCCGAGAGCCCGGGGCCGGCTCCTCACTTTTGGCCTCACCTCTCGCGCTGATGTCAGGGGGGAGCGGATCCGCTTGAGAAGAGACGGCCAGACCCATTTCACCCTCTGTGCCGGGGGCAAAAGACGGCCGGTCCGTCTGCACGTCCCTGGCCGGATGAATGTGTCTAACGCGCTGGCCGCGGCGGCTGTAGGGGTCGCGCTTGGGGTGGACCTCGATGCTATCGCTGCAGGACTCGAGCGGGCGCCGGCGGCTGCTATGCGGATGGACAAGATCCTCCATCCCTCAGGGGCCGTGATCATCAACGATGCCTATAACGCGAATCCGACCTCAATGTCGGCAGCCCTGGAGATCTTCTTCCGCATGGCGAGGGGGGAGAAGACCATCGTGGTGCTCGGAGACATGCTGGAGTTGGGATCGGGGTCCGAGGCCGCCCACCGAAAGGTCGGAGCCTCAGTGGCCCGATTGCGACCGGCTCATTTGATCACGGTGGGAGAGAGGGCGCGAGCCTTTGGCGACGGGGCGGCCCGTCAGGGATTGAACGCCAGAAGGATCCACTCCTGCCGCGATCATCAGGAGGCCCAAGCTGTGCTGCGAGCGCAGCTCACGCAGAGGCCTTGGATCTTTCTGAAGGCGTCACGAGGAATGAAACTCGAGAAAGTCCTCGAGGGGCTGTGATGTTGTACCACTTCCTCTATCCGCTGGTCGATTACCATTCGATCTTCAACGTCTTCCGCTATGTGACCTTTCGGACCGCGGGCGCGATCATGACGGCCCTTCTCCTGAGCCTCGTGCTGGGTCCGTATATCATCGAGCGCCTCCGGGGGCTGCACGTGGGTCAGCAGATCCGCGAAGATGGCCCCGGGACCCACATGGCCAAGGCCGGAACGCCGACCATGGGCGGCCTCCTGATTCTTGCAGCCGTGACCGGCTCAACGCTGCTCTGGGCCAACCTCACCTACCGGTTTGTCTGGCTCACCCTATTCGGGATGATAAGCATGGGGGCGGTGGGATTTTGCGATGATTACTTGAAACTGAGGCGGCAGAGCAGTAAGGGGTTAGCCCCCCGTTACAAGTTTGCCTGGCAAATCGTGCTCGGACTTGGCGTGGGACTCTATCTGTATCTATCTCCAGGAGACGTATTCACCACGCGGTTGAGCATTCCCTTCATCAAGTGGTGGGTCCCGGATCCGGGATGGATGTACGTCCCCTTGGTGATGGTGATCATCGTTGGGTGCAGTAATGCGGTAAACCTCACTGACGGATTGGATGGGCTGGCGACGGGCCCCGTAATTATGGCGTCTGGCGCGTACACCGTGCTGGCCTACGTGGCGGGACATGTTGCCATCGCGCGTTACCTGCAGGTCATCTACGTTCGGGAATCGAGCGAGCTCACCATTGTCGGAGGTGCAGTGGTGGGGGCCGCGCTGGGATTTCTCTGGTTCAACGCCTATCCCGCCCAGATCTTTATGGGGGATACAGGATCCATGGCGCTCGGGACGGCGCTTGCCCTGTTGGCAGTGCTGACAAAGCAGGAGTTACTCTTGGTGATTATTGGGGGGGTCTTTGTCATCGAGACGGTCTCGGTCATCCTCCAGGTTTTTTCCTTCAAGACGACCGGTCGACGGATCTTTCGCATGGCTCCCATCCACCACCATTACGAACTCAACGGGTTGGCGGAACCCAAGATTATCGTCCGGTTCTGGATTATCTCGTTCCTCCTGGCGCTCATCTCGCTCGCCACGTTGAAGCTGAGATGAGGCGCGTTCACGGTTGATGGTTCATGGTTCAGAGTTTACAACGGGATCTGCTCATCGGCGTTGAAGAGGGAGTGGCTTTATCCGTGAACTGTGAACTGTGAACTGTGAACAGGAATGGATCATGTCGAACCAGCGAACGCTGAATGTTCGAGGGAAAAAGGTGACGGTGGTGGGGTTAGCTCGTAGTGGCGCCGCCGCCTGCAGGCTCCTGGTAAGTCAGGGGGCGCTCGTGACCGGCAGCGATCATCGTCCGGCTGCAAAGATCCAGACGGACCTCGAAGACCTCAAGAGAAAAGGGGTGATCCTTGAGTTCAGGCGCCATCAGCCAGATGCCTTTCTCCAGGCTGACCTGATTGTCGTGAGTCCAGGGGTCGACACGAACCTCTCCCTCCTCCAAGAGGCTCGGTCGCGGGGGGTCCGAGTGTGGAGCGAGGTCGAGCTGGCGTTTCGGGCCTGTCAAGCCCCGTTCGCTGCCATTACCGGAACGAACGGGAAAAGTACCACCACCACGCTACTCGGGCTGATGGTCAAACATACAGGAAGGAAAGCGATTGTTGCCGGGAACATCGGGACCGCCCTGTGCGACGTGGCGCTCGGGCTTTCCAAAGAGTGTTGGTTGGTTGCCGAGATCTCGAGCTTCCAGCTGGAAACCATCGACACCTTCCGTCCCCAGATGGCCCTCCTCCTGAATGTCACGCCGGACCATCTGGACCGGTATCCGGACCTGGCCGGGTACCTTGCGGCAAAGGCTCGTATCTTCCTGAATCAGATGCCTGAAGACGTGGCGGTTTTGAACGCCGACGACCCGTTGACGATGGAAGCCGCCGCCCGTGGCAAGGCAAGGAAGATCTTCTTCAGTCTGCGTCAGCCCGTGACGGAGGGGGCTTTTGTCCAGGAGGGTACGTTCTGGCTCCGCCTAGGAGGAAAAGAGCAGGCTATCTGTCACCTTGCGGAACTCAAGATCCAGGGTACCCACAACACCGAGAACGCCTTGGCCGCTATCGCTGCTGCTGGCATGTTGGGGGTTCCCCCTCATTCCATGCGGGAAATCCTGAAGCACTTCCCCGGACTCGAACATCGCCTCGAGACGGTGGCGGAGATTGCCGGGGTCCGGTACCTCAATGACTCCAAAGGGACGAATGTGGGGGCGACGGTGAAATCGCTTGAAAGTTTCCCGGCGGGAAGGGTGATCCTGATCGCCGGGGGGCTGGATAAGGGTGCGGACTTCAGGACCCTGGTCCCCGTGGTCAAGGAGCGAGTCAAGGAGACCATCCTCATCGGCCAGGCGCGGGAAAAGCTGCAGGTGACGTTGAGAGGGGCCTGTCCCATCCAAGTGGCGGCGAACCTCGATGAGGCGGTGGAGGCCGCACAGGCCTTAGCTGTTCCGGGAGATGTCGTCCTCCTTTCCCCGGCCTGTGCGAGCTTCGATATGTTCCGGGACTTCGAAGAGCGAGGAAAGGTCTTCAAAGCGATGGTGGGACGACTCAGGGATCGGGAGCGAAGCGGGGATGCGAGGGGAATACGATAAAGTCCTCTTTACCATTACCCTGATTCTGGTGGGATTGGGGATTCTCATGGTCTACAGCGCGAGCGCCATCCGGGCCCAGGAACACTTCGGGGATCCGGTCTTTTTCTTGAAGCGGCAGGTTGCATGGGCGGTCATCGGCCTCGCAATCCTTATCTGGTTTATGGGTCAAGACTACCGCCGATTCGAGCGATGGGCTCCTCTGCTCTATCTGGTTTCTGTTCTGTTGTTGATTTTGGTCCTGATCCCTGGGGTGGGGACAAAGATCAATGGCGCTCGACGCTGGCTTCGGTTTGGCAGTCTTTCATTTCAACCCGCCGAGTTCGCCAAGTTTGCACTTATGTTGTGTTTGAGCCGCTTGCTGGCTAAGAACGGGGAGCGGATCCGCACGTTCACGGATGGACTGCTGCCTCTCGTCATCTTTGCGGCGGTCGTGGTGGGACTCATTGCAGTGGAACCCAGTTACGGGACCGCGTTGATGATCTTCGCGACGGTTGGAGCCCTCCTCTTTGTTGCCGGGAGCCGGATTTCGCACATGGTCCTCATGAGCGTGGGCCTCTTACCGATCTTGGGTGTTCTCCTCATGCAGGCTCCGCATGCCCGGGGGAGGGTACTGGCGATGGTGGACCCGGCTCAGGTCCCTTCCCGATATTTGTATCAGCTCACCCAATCCCAGGTGGCCTTGGGGCGGGGAGGCTCGTTGGGGACCGGGCTCGGTGATGGGATGCAGAAGCTCTTTTATCTCCCTGAAGCGCATACCGACTTCATCTTCGCGATCGTTGGGGAAGAATTGGGGTTTGCCGGGGGGATCGCCGTTTTGGGCCTCTTTGCCCTTTTTCTCTGGCGCGGACTCCGTATCGCGCTGAAGGCCTCCGATCCCTTTGGGTGCTACCTCGCCCTAGGGATCACGTTCCTTATTGTTGCCCAAGCGGCAATCAATGTCGGGATGGTCGTGGGGATGTTACCGACGACCGGTCTTCCCCTTCCCTTCGTGAGTTTCGGGGGCACGGCACTCGTGATGAGCCTCTTCGGCGTAGGTATCCTGCTAAGTATCTCTCGCTGTCCTCCGGTCTATCCCGGATATCTCCGTCTTCGCGGAGGAAGGCGGTGAAAGTGGTCCTGGCAGGTGGAGGAACGGGAGGCCATGTCTTTCCTGCTCTGGCCCTTGCGAGGGAGCTCAGGGCGCGAGGCATCGAGGTTCTGATGGTTGGCACGGCTCGAGGACTGGAGGCGGCTGTCTTTCCTGCGGAGGGATTTTCCTTGGAATCGATCCGCGTCGAGGGACTGAGGGGGAGAAGGGTCCAGGGTCAGGCCAGATCCCTTGCTCTGCTCCCCCAGGCACTGACCCGTGCCCTTTGGCTCCTTGGACAACACCGACCTCGCGTTGTCGTCGGCGTCGGTGGCTACGCGGCAGGACCCGTGTCCATAGCGGCTGTCCTCAGGCGGATTCCTCTTCTGATCCACGAGCAGAACTTCTCTCCTGGCCTGACCAATCGGGTCCTGGCGCGGGTTGCGAACACGGTGGCGGTGAGCTTCGGCGAGAGCCGTTCGTATTTTCGACGGGACGTCGTGGTGACAGGGAATCCGATCCGCCGCGAGATCCTGGAGGCTGACCGGCGGAAGGGGCTCGAGGCCTTTCAGCTGGACCCCGGGAGAGTGACTGTGCTCGTGTTCGGCGGAAGTCAAGGAGCTCAGCAGATCAACCGGGCAGTGGCGGAGGCCCTTTCACATCTCACCCGATTGCGCGATCGGCTTCAATTCATCCATGCAACAGGTGAGCGGGACCATTCTGTACTTGAGGAAGGCTACCGAGGATGGAAAGACGAGGTCCGCATCCTCCCCTTCATTGAGGACATGGCCTCGGCCTATGCCGCCGCGGATCTGGTGGTGTGTCGGGCCGGAGCCACCACCATCGCAGAGATCATCGCGCTTGGGAAACCGGCCCTTCTGGTTCCTTATCCGTTCGCCACTAATGATCACCAGCGGGGGAATGCGGAGGAGGTCGTGAGGGTCGGCGGCGCTCGGCTGATCCTAGATAGGGATCTGACAGGACACCGTCTTGCGCTCGAGCTTCAAGAGTTGCTCGACGACGCGACAACGCTTGCCGCAATGGGGCGGGCATCGCAAAGCCTCGGGCGGCCGCAAGCAGCTTCCCATCTGGCGGATCTCGTCTGCCAACTGGCCGGGGTGGAGGCCTGAGTGAAACAATGGTGAAGCGATACCGCCATATCCATTTCGTGGGAATCGGCGGAGCCGGGATGAGCGGGATCGCCGAGGTCCTCCATAACATGGACTATCTTGTCACCGGGTCCGACGCCGCGTCGTCGGAAACGACACAGCATCTTGAGGGATTGGGGATTCGTGTCTTCATTGGTCATAAGTCGGAGCATGTACAGGGAGCGGATGTGGTCGTCCGCTCCTCGGCGGTGGCACCGGATAATCCCGAGGTGATCACAGCCCGGCAGCAACTAATTCCAGTGATCCCCCGGGCGGAGATGTTGGCGGAGCTGATGCGGCTGAAGTACGGAGTGGCGGTAGCCGGGACCCACGGTAAGACCACGACGACGTCCATGTTGGCCACCGTGCTGGCCAAGGGGGGCCTTGACCCCACCATCGTTATCGGCGGTCGATTGGGAAGTTTAGGGACCAATGCGAAGCTGGGGCGGGGAGACTTCCTGGTGGCAGAGGCAGATGAGAGCGACGGGTCGTTTCTCAAGCTTTCTCCCACCCTGGCTGTGGTGACAACCATTGATGCCGAGCATTTGGAATACTACAGCGACCTGACACATATTCAAGAGACCTTTCTTCAGTTCATCAATAAGGTCCCCTTTTACGGGTCCGCAATCCTGTGCCTCGACCAAGAGAATATCCAAGCCCTCCTCCCTCGCGTGGAAAAGCGTTTTATCACCTATGGGTTGAGGACCCAGGCCGACATCACCGCGCGGGAGATCATCCTGCAGGGGATGGGATCGGAGTTTGTCGTGGTGGCGCGCCAGGAAGTCTTGGGCAAGTTTCGACTCAGGGTCCCAGGAGTCCACAATGTGAGCAACGCGTTGGCCGCCGTCGCGGTGGGTCTCGATTTGGACCTCGAGATTGATGTGATCCGGGAAGGGCTGGAGGAGTTCGCCGGCGTCGATCGTCGGTTCCAGATAAAAGGAGAGGCCCGCGGGATTCTCGTCGTCGATGACTACGGCCACCACCCGGCCGAGATCCATGCCACGCTCAATGCCGCCAAGGATGGCTTTGGCCGGCGGATCGTCGTGGTCTTTCAACCCCACCGGTACACAAGGACCAAACATCTGCTCCAGGAGTTCTTTACCGCATTTTACCAGGCTGACCTCCTCGTAGTGACGGAGGTGTACGCGGCCGGAGAATCCGTGATCCCAGGGGTGAGTGGCAAGCAGATTGCCGACGGTGCCCTGGGACACGGGCATCGGAATGTCACATTTATACCGGACACGGGGGAGGTTGCAGAGTTCCTGCTCCCCGCCCTCCAGGCCGGGGACATGGTGATCACGCTGGGGGCCGGAGACATCTGGCGTGTGGGCGAAGAGGTCCTCCACCGCCTAGAAGAGAGTTCATAGTTCAGGGTTCAGAGTTCAGAACTGAGGGTTCAGGGTTGAAGGAGTGAGAGTCAAGAGTTCAGAGTTGAGAGTGCATAGTTTACAGGTCTTGGGTCTTGGGTTTGTAGGGTTTCGCCGACATCGGACATCGGACATCGGACTTTGGACTCTGAACCGTGAACCAAGAGCTCGGAGGGACCTTCCTCGGCGGCGCCAAATTCTCCGAGGACTTGATGTGCAGAGGCAACGTTACGCATGCTGAGGCGCTGTAATTCGCTAGTGCGGGCCACCCCCGCCTACGCTGCGCTGCGGCGACGGGACCCCGGCCGACGCAAGCCAGATGGCGCCTGCCTCGGAAGGAACCCCCTCCTCGCTCTCGGGCGAACGCTGTCGGCAATCAGCTGTCGGCTGTCGGCAAACAAAAGAAGGCCGGTCTTGGGTTTTAGGTGTTGGGTGTTGAGCATTGGACATTGGACTGTGAACCGTGAACTGTGAACCGTGAACCGGACTGAGAGGATGGAGCGAGAAAAAAAAGGAGCGCTGGAGCAACAGATCAGGGGGCGTGTCCGTTACGGAGAGCCGCTTGATAAACACACCTCATTTGGGATTGGCGGGCCCGCGGACATCATGGTCTTTCCCGAAGGGCTGGAAGATGTGCAAGCTACCCTTACATTCTGTCGCTCGGCACAAGTTCCCTATCTCGTCCTGGGGGGAGGGAGCAATCTTTTGGTTCGAGACGGGGGATTTCGGGGAGTGGTGCTCCATATGGGTGGGGTCTTTCCCCAATTGGCGTGTGAAGAGATGCGAATCAGGGCCGGCGCAGGCGTCCGACTCAGTCGGCTGGTTGCCTTCTGCTCAAGGCAGGGGCTTGCCGGGATGGAGTGGCTCGCCGGCATCCCGGGGACTGTGGGTGGCGCAGTCAAAGGGAACGCCGGTGCCGGCGGGGGCTGCATTGCGGACCACCTTGCGGAGGTTCGGCTCCTCCTCCCAGAGGGAGACGAGCACATTTTCTCGCGAGACCAGCTGGAATTTTCATACCGACGCTCGTCTCTCCCAGCGGGATGCGTGGTTGTGGAAGCGAACTTCGATCTGGAGCGGGGTGATCCGGTCGAGATCAGGCGCCGCGTCTCGGAGAATCTCCTCGAGCGGAATCGTCGACAGCCGGTCGAGTGGCGGTCGGCGGGGTCGATATTTAAGAATCCGCCTGGCGACTATGCGGGGCGGTTGGTGGAGAAGGTCAAGCTGAAGGGGACACGGATCGGCGATGCGTGCATCTCGCCGAAACATGGAAACTTCATCATCAATCTTGGCAGAGCCACGGCGGTGGACGTTTTGGCCCTCATCAGGGTGGTGCAACGACGGGTCCACGAGGACACGGGCGTGGAACTTGAGCTCGAGGTCCAAGCGGTAGGGGAAGAGTAACATGGTTCAGAGTTCAGAGTTCACGGAAAGATGGGGGTTTTGATCTGTGAACCGTGAACCAAAAGCTCGGAGGGACCTTCCTCGGCGGCGCCAAATTCTCCGAGGACTTGATGCGCGGAGGCAACGTTACGCATGCTGAGGCGTTGTAATTCGCTCGTGCGGGCCACCCCCGCCTGCGCTGCGCTCCGGCGGCGGGAGCCCGGCCGACGCAAACCAGATGTCGCGTGCCTCGGAAGGAACCCCCTCCTCGCTC
>JAAXQN010000247.1 GCA_012974305.1 Candidatus Methylomirabilis sp.
CGTGGGCTCGGAGATGTGTATAAGAGACAGCATATTACACACAGTCTGCTCGTCGCGTTCAGTGCCTTCGCGTTTGCGACGTTGGCCCGCATTTCCGGTTCTCCTCATCGTAGAGTGCTGTGGATTGCACTTACCGTTATGGCCGTATACAATGTGTTGTTCATGGTCAAGGGTAGGACGGGTTATTTGGTCCTCGGAGTATTATTCGTCTACTTTTTCGTTGAATGGCTACGCTGGAAAGGCTTTTTGATAGCTGCGCTCGGCGGATCAATCATAGTTGTGTGCGCGTTTTTTCTTTCCGATGTCTTCCATGCCCGTCTCTCCGACACGGCGGCTGATTTTCATAAGTGGAGGTCCGGACAGATTGTTACTTCCGAACAGATTATTATCTCAAAACAAAGTTTCACCGAGGAAAGGGGGCTTGGGCTACGTCTTTCTTGGTATGAAAAAAGCCTCGCTATCATTCGGGACTTCCCTGTTTTTGGTGTTGGGACTGGTGGGTTTCCGCTCGCCTTCACTGAAAAAGTTAGGAATTCGCGCTTGCCGGCGACGAGCAACCCGCATAACGAATATCTGTTGATTGCAGTACAACTTGGTCTGGTTGGTTTAGGTGTATTGCTGTACCTGTTTTATACACAGTGGCATCTCGCGGCCGACTTGCCTGGCTTATTTGAGCGTAATCTGGCGCGTGGCCTGGTGCTCACCGTTATGACGACCTGCCTCTTTAACTCTTCACTGCTTGATCATGGCGAAGGGATCTTTTATGCTTGGATGAGCGGGTTGCTCTTTGCTGGGCTTAACTCGCGGGGCCAAAACAATAGGGAGTCAGTCCAGTGCCCATTTTGGAGGTCATGACCGTGAAAAAATACAATGCATGTTATTCGGAATTGCCCCAGCTTTGAGCGTCTGCGAGGAGTGGTTTTCTTGTTGACATTTCTCCCTCGAACGCTTACGGTAATGCGGATGTTCGAGTGGTGGAAAACTGGTTTGCTGGTCCCACAATATCATCGCGTGATTGACATCAAACAGGACACTTCTTCTTACAACCTGGGACAGTGAGGGTCACAAAAAATTTGAGGACGCAAGAGGTCCGGCAGCGAGCAAAGCGGATCCGTCTGCTTTTGCTCGATGTAGATGGGGTGTTGACTGATGGCCGGATCATTTATGGCAGTGCAGGGTTGGAGGTACTAGCATTCCATGTGCGGGATGGGCTTGCCATCAAGATCGCGCAGGCGTCAGGGATCACCGTGGGACTCGTGAGCGGGCGGAAATCTGAGGCCTTGCTTCGGCGGGCCGAAGAGCTCAACTTGGAGGAGGTACATACCGGGGTCGAAGACAAGATCGCTGTGTATCGACAATTATTGATGCGGTATCGCTTCGATGATGCAGAGGTCGCCTATATCGGTGACGATCTTCCAGACCTTCCCCTATTTCGGCGGGCGGGTTTGGCCATTACGGTCGCCGATGCTCCGTCAGAGGTCCAAAGCGCTGCGCACCTCGTAACGTCCCTTCCCGGCGGGAGGGGGGCGGTGCGGGAGACGGTGGAATGGCTTCTCAAATCCCAGGGAGCATGGAATCGGGCATGTGCGGATTTTCTGAGCAACCAGGGATGATAGGAGGGAGTTTCGATGCCATCAGGACGCTATCTATTTACTTCCGAGTCGGTTACCGAAGGACATCCCGATAAGATCGCCGACCAGATCTCCGACGCCATCCTGGATGGAATATTCCAGCAGGACCCGTATGGTCGCGTAGCCTGCGAAACCCTGGTGACGACCGGCCTCGCCTTCGTAGCTGGTGAGATTACCACTAAATGTTACGTGGACATCCCGCAGATTGTCCGGAAAACCATCCGTGAAGCAGGATACACGCGCGCCAAGTACGGCTTCGACTATGAAACCTGCTCTGTGATCACTGCCATCCAAGAGCAGTCGGCGGACATCGCGTTAGGGGTAGATATTCATGGGGCTGGGGATCAAGGGTTGATGTTCGGATATGCCACCCGAGAGACTCCCGAGATGATGCCTATGCCAATCATGCTCGCCCATAAGCTCTGCCGTAGACTGGCCGAGGTTCGAAAGCAAAATATCTTGGACTACCTCCGCCCCGATGGAAAATCCCAGGTGACGGTTGAGTATGTCGACGGTCGGCCGAGCCGGGTGACTGCCGTTGTCGTGGCTGCCCAGCACAGCCCTGATGTCACCCTCCAACAATTGCGGGAGGATATTATCGAACAGGTGATCCTTCCCGTGATTCCCCGCCAGCTTTTGGATCAGGAACAGGTCGTGTATCACATTAATCCCACGGGCCGCTTCGTCATCGGAGGGCCTAAGGGCGATACGGGGCTTACGGGGAGAAAGATCATTGTCGATACCTACGGAGGGGTGGGAAGTCATGGCGGCGGGGCCTATTCAGGGAAGGATCCGAGCAAGGTTGACCGCTCTGGGTCGTATATGGCCCGCTATATCGCCAAGAATATCGTAGCTGCCCATCTGGCAGACAAATGCGAGGTTCAGATGGCGTATGCCATTGGCGTTCCAGAACCAGTTTCGGTCATGGTTGATACGTTGGGAACAGGAAAGATTCCCGACGAACTCCTTTGCACCATGGTACACAAGCACTTTGAACTTACCCCTGCAGGTATCTTGAAGGCCTTGGATCTCCGTCGGCCTATTTACAAGCAGACCGCCGCGTACGGCCACTTTGGCCGGAGCGAGCCAGACTTCACCTGGGAGCGGATCGACCGTGCGGATGTCCTCTCTCGAGAGGCTGGCCGGGTCGGTGCGTAGGTAATTTAGAGTTGAAGGTTCAGCGTTCAGAACTGAGATCAAGGGATGCCAGTCTTTGGCTGTGAACCGTGAACCTTTTTGGGAGGGCGCGTGGAATACGATATCTCGGATCTTCGTCTCGCTGAGAAGGGACTCAAACGAATTGAGTGGGCCAGGCAGTTCATGTCGGTCCTCACCCAAATCGAGAAGCGGTTTGGCAAGCGGAGGCCACTGCGGGGCATTCGGGTCTCAGCCTGTCTCCATGTGACGACGGAGACCGCTAATCTGCTACGGGCGCTCAAGGGCGGGGGTGCCCAGGTAGCCCTGTGCGCTAGCAACCCGCTGAGCACCCAGGATGATGTGGCTGCCGCCCTGGTCAAACACTTTCGCATCCCTGTCTTTGCCCGCAGGGGAGAGGATCGGCGGACCTATTATAAGCATATCCAAAGCGTCTTAGAGATCCGACCCCACATCACCATGGACGATGGGGCCGATACGATCTCCGTTTTGCACGACGAACGTACTGACCTGCTCCCAGGGACTATTGCCGGCACCGAGGAAACCACCACTGGGGTCTTGCGCCTGCGTCAGATGGAAAAGAAAGGGGTTTTGCGCTATCCCATCATCGCTGTGAATGACGCTGATACGAAACATCTTTTCGACAACCGGTACGGGACGGGGCAAAGTACTTTGGATGGTGTCATTCGTGCCACGAACATCCTACTGGCTGGAAAGCACGTCGTGGTATCTGGTTACGGCTGGTGTGGACGGGGCATCGCCACGCGGGCACGGGGTATGGGCGCTCACGTGACCGTCACCGAGGTAGAACCAGTGCGCGCTCTCGAGGCAATGATGGATGGATTCCGGATAATGACAATCCGTGACGCGACTCGCCTTGGAGAGGTCTTCATCACTGCCACCGGGAACACCCAGGTGATCCGGCGTGAGCATTTCCAGGGTATGCGGGATGGCGCCATCTTGTGTAATTCCGGCCATTTTAATGTAGAGATCGACCTAGGGGCGCTTCGATCGATTGCGAAGAAGCGGCGGGTGGTTCGCGAGCATGTCGAAGAATTTACCCTACGGAATGGCCGGCGGTTGTATCTTTTGGCCGAGGGGAGGTTGATCAATCTCGCCGCTGCAGAAGGTCATCCGGCCAGTGTTATGGACATGAGCTTTGCTAACCAGGCCCTCTCTGTCCAGTATGCGGTCCGGCAGGCGGGTCGACTAGAAAATCGCGTTTACGGGGTTCCGAAGGAAATAGACATCGAGGTGGCACGTCTCAAATTGGCCTCGATGGGGGTCAAGATTGACACCTTGACAGCGGAGCAGCAGCGGTATCTTCAGTCCTGGGAGTCCGGGACCTAAGTATGAAGGTCCCTGCTGGAATGCTGAAACGCTAGAGCGCTTGAAGGCTGGAATATTAGAACGCGAGAACACCTGCAGGGTGGCAGGGGAGCAAGATATTTCGTGTTCACTATGCAACATATCCGAGGGAGTAAGCTCTCCAGCATCAAGGGGTGCCAGCTTTCTAGCCTGCTAGTTTACTCGCTTTCCAGCGTGCTGGCCTCCTAGCTTTCAAGCTTCGGTCAACGGTCGTCGGTCATCGGTCATCAGTTCCCGCGCTAGATTCGCGGACGAGGCCGCAGCAGCCCGACCAGGGCGATTCCTCCAAAAATCATATTTGGAATCCAGAGGAGAAGTAGCGGAGGAAGAACATCTTTGCGGGCTAGCGGGAGGGCAAGGAAAAACAGGACATAGTACAGAACCGTGGTGATGATGCACGTGCCCATGGGGTTCAAGAGTCCCTGCCGTCCAACCCGAAATGCAATCACAATCCCCAAGAGTGCCATAATGAAGTTCCTGGCAAGGATAGCAGGCTTGGCCAAGAGATCCGCCACGTAACGCCGCGTATCCTCCCCGCTCTGGGCAAGCCGCTGGATATATCGCTTGAGCTCTCTGGAGCTCATCTCCTTCGGTTCCTTTTCGACGCGCGCCAGGTCCTCAGGGGTTGCCTTCAGCTGCATGGGCATCTCGGGTACCTCGGTGACATTCACGTCGGCCCCCCCATCCGAGAAACGGTGGATCCGTACCCCCGACAAAATCCAGCGCCCCTCTTCCCAACGCCCCTTGTCAGCCACTATGCGCTGAAGCGGCACAAAGTCTGGGGATAGTTGAAACAAAGAGACCTCCTGCATCTCGCTCTTGCTGGTTTCCAGGAGACCGATGTGGAGAAAGCGATTTGCCCCCCCCAGATACCAGATGTCCTGGTTCCGCGTCCGATGAAAAGGAGACTTCTTTTTCCGAAGCCGCTCGTGCTTAATCCGGAGGGTGGTCTCAGTCGCTTTCGGAGCGATTTCTTCTTGGATGACATAGAGGCCCAGAGTGGCCCCCAGGGCAAGGATGATGATGGGGAGAACTGCGCGGAAGGGGTGCACTCGGGCCATTTGCATGGCGACGAATTCGTAGTTCCGGTTGAACCTGCCCACGGTGAAGAAGGAAGCGATCATCAGGGCAAAGGGGGAGACGTGGAGAGTCACCCGCGGGACCCTGTAAAGGTAGTACAGGGTGACGTCTGAAGCTGAAGCTCCGTGGATCACGTAATTGTGGAGGTTCTCCCACGATTCGTGGTTGCCGGCGATAAACAAGAACAACCCGAGACCACCCAGGACAAGATTCGGCAGCCAACTTGCCCAGAGGGGGGAGATGATCTCATTTCTTCCCATGCCCTGCCCGAAAATCATCAGGAGGTAGTACATACACACCAGCACGATGGTAAGCCCCAGGCTGATCGCTTTACCCGACCGCCGGACCCGGATCGCCAACGGTGTCCCCAGGAGGATGAAAACAAGGCAAGCAGCCGGAGTTGCGAATCGCTGATGGAAACTGATCAGCAGGTATGCCGTCGGTTCCCCACGGGCGGCACGTTGCCGAATCGTGGCGAGCAGTTCTGGTATAGTCATCTCACGCGGGTCCCTAGCCATCATGCCAGCGAGGGTTGGGTCACTTACAGAAAGAGCCAGATCCACGTTCTGAAACTTCAGCATTTGGTAGTGGCCCGGTTTGTCCTTGGGTACGACGTGGGTGGATCCGTCCTGCAGCTCGAGCAGGACGACATTGCTCTGTTCTTTCGGAGCGATGCGTCCACGGCGGGCAATAATAATTCGCGGCTTTTCCTCATTCTGGGTATCCACGATAAAGATCCCTTCCATCACACCGCTGGCCTCCTCGATGTGGTCGGTGTAAAGGATGAGACCATGAAAATCGTCGTTGAAAACTTTTTCCCTTATCCCGATGGTTGCCCGGGTACGTGCAAGGTTAAACAAGAGATTTCGGAAGGCCTGACCCGCCCAGGGTATGCCGTAGATACTGTTAAAAGCGGTAAAGCCTAAGGCCACGATGCCAATGCCGAAGGCGGGCAAGGCTAAGCGGTAGAGACTAAATCCCGCCGCTTTAAGGGCGGTCAGCTCCTGGTCAGCGGCGAGCCGGCTATAAGTGGCAATCACGGCGAGGAGCAAAGCGATGGGAGTAGTGAGGAAAAGAAGGGGGGGTAATGTATACAGGAACAGGCGAGCAATAATTCCGACGGGGACCAGCTTGGTGATGAAGAGGTCCATGAGTTTCATCATGGGCTTAGTCAGGAAAACGAAGGTGGTGATCCCGAGTCCGAGGATCATGGAGATCAAGAGTTCCCGGCCAATGTATCGATCTATAACCTTCAAAGATGTCTCCTCTCAGGCTTATTAGGCATCCTAGTCCCTAGTTGTCTAAAAGTAAACCATATGATCAATGGAAGGGGACGACGTAGGGTTTCAGGAGAGGCATGGACAGTTCACCGTCGTTAGCCTGGTTTCATCCCAAAGTGAGTTCTTATCACTATCATTTATCACTACTTCAAACTAGGAATCCGAGTGACGATCTATCGCGGCGGCCACACCGTGTTTGAAGGGGAAGTTGCTCCTCGCAGCTCAAGCGATCTCTCGAAGAAATGGGCGACCGGCTGACCCGAGAGCTCGCCTTTTCGGAGGGTGTGTTCCTGATGATGGGTACCAGCATGGTGCCACCGGGCAAATTCACCTTGAACGCGGTTGAGGTGGTGAGGATCGAGGGAGGTTGAACTCGTTCTGGATAACGGAGTCGAGTCCTAGCCCGTGAATCACGACTCTCACGCTGGAGCAAAGAGGCAAGATCATCCGTCGCCCGAGTTGCCGGTGTTCGACAAGGTGTTTGCACGCCAATTTCTCGCCGCATGGCCCCGGGCGGAAGGCACGGACGAGATCGATCGCATCGCGAAGAGCCCAACCTCGATCTGGGCCGTGGTTCCGCGATACGGCAGGTTTCTGTTTACCCTGGTGATGATGTTCAAGCCCCGACGAATCCTGGAAGTGGGGATGGCAAACGGCGTGAGTTGCGCCTACATCGCCAAGGCGCAACTCTCCTACCTTCAGCAAGATGGGGCCCACGTGATCATCGACCCGTTTCAATCGACCCAGTGGCACAATGCGGGCCGCGCCATGCTTGAGCGCCTGGGGCTCGACAGAAACATCGAGGTGATCGAAGACTGCTCGATCCATGCGATTCCAAATCTGGAGAAACAGGGCCAACGCTTCGACCTCGCCTTCATCGACGGGAATCACTGCCTCGATTACACCCTGGCCGACGTGTTGGCTAGCGACCGCGTCCTGTGCATTGGTGGACTTATCGTGTTGGACGATTCCAGGGCCTTCGGTGTGCGCATGGCGGTGCCCTATCTGGATCGTTACCGAGTCAATTTGACCCGGATCCGATTCGACAACTGGCTGGTGCACTGGTGGCGTGAGCACATCTCCGGGCGACGGCGAATGACAGTCTACCAGAAGAACAGCGAAGACGTTCGCGGGGCCCCGGGAACCTGACGCTGGCTGCCCATTCCCTGCATTCGTATGATCCCGCCTGCTTGTGCTTGGTCTGTGCGGTGCAGATGCAGGCTTTCTCGCCTGGCTAGGGCACCGGATCACACCGCGCATCAACCGACTGCTGCCGCCACATCGTTCCAGCCGCACACCATCCTGCTGGTTTCTGCTTATGGCACCTCTCCCGCTGACACTGAGACTTGACCAAGCACACACGGCTGGAGACTCCGAAGCAAAGAGGCCCTCTCGGTTTGTACTGCACCCGAGAGGGCCTCTCGTTTCATGGTGCACGAATAATTGTGCTCTCGACACCCTTATCCGCTATTATAATCCTGTCACCTCGTCTGCCATTGTGGCCTCCGTGTAAAGCTCGGCAATAATCATCAACAAATTCGCCTCTGAGAAGCAAGTACCAACCCGGATCCCATTGCACCCGAGGCGAAAACACTAAACTGCTTGGGTTTCAAGGCAGAAATTAGGGCCTGGAAGTGAGGGCGATTTTGAAACTCCGCTCCGCTGATCCCGTCGTCAGAATGGATATGATCGTCCGCAAGGGTCCAACTTTTCTGCTCAATAAATTTCCGGGCGTGTTCGATCTGGCGGGTAGTGGATTTATTCTCGTCAAGCTTGTCGTGCTCGTAGGTGGATTTTCGAGCATATATGGCGCATCTCCTCCCAAAGAGATTTAGAGGACCCTCGCGTTTAAAACTTTGCAAGTCCACACCGCCCTACTGGGAAAAGATTAGAAAGAAGAGATCCCGAAACCGATCAAGGCTTGTGTGACTCAGAGTCAGGGACGCCTGATACGAACATTATTCCTAACCAATACGGAAAGGAGAATAACCATAGTTCTACTCATTGAATCAGAAATCGTCAGAGGCCGCGATGATATCCCCCTCTGAAGACAGCCGAGAAAATCCCTCAAGAGCCTTTCTCCTCTTTTCTTGAAGATTCCGGCGTAGCTCCATATCCAATCTGTCCTCTTCCTTTCTCTTGATAACCGTGTGATGGAGATGATATTGCACAGCTGAAAACCATAAATTCTTGATTTTTATGCGGTTGTGAAACAGTCTATAGCAAATATCTGAATCCTCCCTGCCCCAGAGTTGATCGAAGTTCTCGTCATAGCCATCCACCTTTAAAAAATGTTCTTTATGCATCGAAAGATTACACCCCCGCAGGGACTTCTGAAAACTTCTAGGTCTGACAAGAATCCTTCCAAGTGCGGGGCATCGAAAGGCATTCTTTCTGTTCTGCATGCCCCGCATAAACGGTGAAGGAGGAGTAACGAATCCATGGTTCAAAAGCTTCGAGGTATAATGTTCCGGCAAAAAACAGCGCTTTCCTTGCAAGAATAGGGCCTTTTCGGCCATAGCAAGATGATCCACGACGAAATCTGGGTGTAGGACCACATCTTGGTCAATGAATATCAAGTAGGAAGCCGCGGAATGTTTAACTGCGAGGTTCTTGATCCTTGCTTGACGAATGCCCTTGTCTTGATGCCATACATGACACCATCTCATGCCGGACAATTGAAGAACCCTTTTGGCCACTTGAGCTGTTGTCGGCCCAGATCCATCATCCGCCACAATAATTTCTTCAGGCCTCCTCGACTGCTTGAGAACTGAATGAAGGGTGACTGTGAGTGCTTCAGGCCAGTTGTAGGTTGTTATGATGAGAGAAGCCGATAACTGATTGTTCATTGTTGCATGGTCATGCAGTTTGTCATTGATTTTCATTCGTTAAGCCGTTCCAATCGTTCTCCATTCTTTTCTATATCATACAGAGAGCATAGCGAACCAGCCCAAAGGGCTCAAGAGGGGTGGAGGCAGGATTGGATGCTGGCGGGTGGGTTGCCAGGCAACATCGTCAAGTGTTCCCCGAAGATTCGCCATTTCCTGCTTGAAAGAGGGTTGACCGCGATATTTCTCTGCCTGCTCTCTTGCCCATTCTTCCCCCTGTTTTGCTAGATGCATAAGTTTCGCCTGAAATCGTGGCCTGTGCCCCAAACAACCTATATGACACATCTCATGGAGCAAGGTACTCCTCATTGTCCCTGATTCCAGACTGCGATCTATGCGAATCAGCCGACGCTCAGGTAAACACTCCCCATGTAGAGAACCGCGAAAATTACACAAAACCACACGATAACGGGGGAGCCTGTTACTAAAGAATTGTTTATTGAGTTTGTGGTAGAGCTTAGTCGGGCTGGTTCTCATATATATATGACCCCCGCAAAATCCCCTTTACACCTCCTCAACCGGTAGGGCAAGCCCTAAATCTCTTTATTGATTGGATGTTGCAGTTGGATTACAGTTAACCAACCAGCCTCAAACCGGTAGCCTTACTTAGACACTTGCCTGTAACTGAGAGAGCGTAAGCTTACCTAAACGCCTGCCATTCTTAGGTTTAATCGATATGGAAACGGGTAATTTTTCGTGTATCAACACCCGAGTGAACCCCCGGGGCCTTCAATTATCCCCGGTATACCCTGACGAGAGGATGTTAGGGGACTCGTCGCCAGATCAGGTCGTCTACCTTCCCTATCTCCTTTAAAAGATCGGCCATAATTCCAACTAAGTCGCTTCTAATAAGTAAACATTCTTCCGGACGGGATTGCACCTGAGAGGGCGTCTCCTTTTGTCTTGCGCCAACAATATAGAGGATTCTCTTCGAACACCATTGACCCCTCATTTCCGGCGTCCTCTTCTCCCATTGGTTTTCATGTATGGGACCGGAGTGGTGGTCGGTCCCCTTCTGCCGATCGAGCCTCTTCTTCTCATATATGTCCTTTTCCTCCTCTTAGGGATGGCGGGGCTGGCCCTCTGGACCAACCGTCGAATCCTCGCGACGATTCTTGTCCTTTTGGGGTTCCTTTCCTTCGGATCACTTCGATTGTTGCAGTCGGTCCACCCCCAAGAGCGGTTTCATCTCTCCAAGGTGTCCGATGCTTCGCTGACGGAGAAAGTAGAACTCGAGGGGATTATTGTGTCCCCGCCGGAAATCTTTCCTCCAGGAGGCGGATGGCGGCGGGAGGGACGGGTCCGTTTCCTGTTGCAAGTGCAGGAGATCAATCTGGAGGGGGTTCGCTACCCGGCTACTGGCGGAGCTCGACTCAGCATCATCGCTCCGGTCCAGGAGTACGAATACGGGCATCGGATTCGGGGGTATTTTCGGCTTCGCCGTCCGAGAGGGTATTGGAATCCCGGGGCATTCAATTATCCCCGGTATGCCCTGACGAGAGGATTTTATTTGGAGGGGTGGGGTTGGGACAGGGGAGAGGTCCAGATCCTGGACCGAGCGGGAGGATTCTGGATTCTGCGGCGCGTTTTCGATCTCCGGAAGACGATGCTCAAGCAGATACGCGCCGGTTTCCCCGGTGAAGAGGGGGGAATGCTCCGGGCCATCGTCCTTGGAGACCGTTCGGGCCTGTCCCTGGAGACTCGGAATGTCTTCCTCAACTCGGGCACCTACCATATCCTCGTGATCTCCGGACTTCATCTCGGTTTTCTCGCTGGTGCTTTTTTTTTCTTGGCCCGCTGCCTTCGTCTCCCGCGCGCCGCTTCAAGCCTGCTCACCGTCCTCGGAGTGGTTTTCTACACCCTTCTCACGGGTGGGAGCCCGCCGATTGTACGAGCAGCCCTCATGGTGAGCCTGTACCTGTTAGCCCTCATCCTGGGGCGGGAGCGAGATCTCCTGAACACGGTTGCTCTGGCGGCCTTCCTCCTTCTCCTCTGGAATCCTCTCTACCTCTTCGACGTAGGATTCCAGTTGACCTTCGTAGCGACAGGGGCCATCCTGGTCGTCCTTAACCGATTTGACTTCTCACGCCTCCCTCGCCTCTCGCGGTGGGTGTTGGCTTCTCTCGTGGCCTCCACGGCGGCGACGTTGGGGACTGCACCACTTCTTGCCCTGCATTTCAACAGAGCCTCCGTCACGGGGATCGTCGCTAACCTGCTGATCGTCCCGCTGGGCGGTTGCCTCACAGCGGCCGGGATGGCCTATAGCCTCCTCTTGCTTCCCCTTCAAGGTGGAATTCCCCTCCTTGAGACGGGCGTTTCCTTTCTGGCCCGAGGGATGATGAATGTGGCATCCTTCTTTGCCGGGCTCCCCCTTGCTTCCATCCGCCTTTACACCCCCCCAGTATTGATGGTGCTCACGTGCTATACCCTTTTCGGTCTTATGGTCTTCCCGGTGGTGCGTCGTAGGGGGCTCGCTCTTGGTGTTGCAAGCATGCTTCTTATAGGACAGGTGGCCTGGAAGTTATTTCCTATCGAGCGTCGGGGGATCGAGGTAACATTCCTCGATGTGGGGCAGGGGGATGCTATTTTTCTGGAACTGCCGGGCGGACGGACTATGTTGGTAGATGGGGGCGGCAGTGTCGATGACCGCTTCGATATTGGGGAACGGGTAGTCCTTCCTTATCTCTGGCATCGCTGGGTGCGGCATCTCGATGTGGTGGTCCTTTCCCATTCGCAGCCTGACCACCTGAACGGGTTGCGAGCGGTGCTTGAAAACATACCGGTGGGGGAGATCTGGGAGTCCGGGTATCCCTCTGCCTCCTCGACTTATGATTGGCTTCAGGCCTTCGTCCGAGAAGAGGGGATTCCCCTGCGGCGAATTACTCGGGGACAGAGCATTCAACTCGGTACCGAAGTGACGGTAACAGCCCTGCATCCACCCCGGTCCTTCTTGAATCCAAGGAACGGACACCGTTCGGCCATTGTCAATAACAACTCCCTGGTCCTCCACGTCGATCACCCGGAGGTCCGTCTCCTGCTCACTGGCGATATCGAACGAGAAGGGGAGGCCTCGATCCTCGATACAACCATGGTTCTCCAAGCAGACCTACTCAAAGTCCCTCACCATGGCAGTCGGGGGAGCAGTTCGATGTCTTTTCTCCAGCGGGTCAGGCCCCAGTGGGCCGTGATTCAGGCAGGCGACCGGAACCCCTTTGGACATCCGCATCCCGAGACCCTCGCACGGTACGCTGTACAGGGGGTCCAGGTTTTTCGTACGGATCGGCATGGGGCGATAACCTTTGCGTTTCGAAACGGCGAGGTGGCTATCAGGACGTATCGCCAACATCTCGGGGTCTGGGGAGGGACTGAAGTAGACTTTGTGCACCGGGGAAAGGGTTGACAAGGGAGGGGGGGGTATGTTAAGTAGGGGCCGTGGAACCTAGAAGGCCGCGCATCTACAGCATCAGTGAGCTTACCTCCGAGCTCAAGATCCTCATCGAGGGTAGCTTTTCCGGGGTGTGGGTCGAGGGGGAGATCTCTAACTTTAAACTCCACACCTCGGGCCACATGTACTTTACCCTCAAGGATGACCGGGGGCAGCTCCGGGCGGTTATGTTCCGGGGGAGCAATCGAGCGATCCAGTTCCGGCCTGAGGATGGGTTGGCCGTCACCGTCTTTGGCAAGGTAACCATCTACGAGCCTCGAGGAGATTACCAAATCTATGTGGAATACATGGAACCCAAGGGGCTCGGGGCGCTCCAGCTCGCCTTTGAGCAACTCAAGGCCCGCTTAGAAGCAGAGGGGCTTTTTGACCCCGCCCGGAAACGATCCATTCCCCTGCTTCCTGGGAAGATCGGGATTGTAACTTCCCCGACCGGTGCGGCAATCCGGGATATCCTGCAGATTATTCACCGGCGTTTCGCCAATGTGGAAATCGTGGTATTCCCCGTCAGGGTCCAAGGAGACGGGGCGGCCGCCGAGATCGTGGAGGGGATCGAGGTCCTGAATAAGCGGCGCGACCTCGATGTTCTCATCGTGGCCCGGGGAGGCGGTTCCATCGAGGACCTTTGGGCCTTTAACGAGGAAATGGTGGCCCGTGCCATTTATGCCTCCCAGACGCCGGTTGTCTCCGCCGTGGGCCATGAAACTGACTTCACCATTGCCGACTTCGTTGCCGATGTCCGGGCCCCGACCCCATCGGCGGCCGCCGAGCTGGTGATCTCGAGAAAGGATGAACTCACCCAACGGGTGGATGATCTTCTGAGTCGTCTTGTGACTTACATGCGGTACCAAGCCGACAGGAACGCCGAGCGGCTGCGGAGTGTTGAGCGTCACCTCCAGCTGCTGAGCCCGTTAGAGCGGGTCAAGCGGCAGCGGGAACGGCTGAAGGAAGAAGCAGTGGGACTTCAATGGAGCATGAACCATCGCCTGGCCATCTGGCGTGGAGAGCTCAGAACCTCGGCGGGGAAGCTCGATTCCTTGAGTCCGCTCGCAATTCTGGCGCGGGGATACAGTGTCTGCCGGCGGCTTCCCGATCTCAGCATCGTGACTCGTGCCGCCTCTGTCGAGGAGAATGGGCGACTGGAGGTGCTCCTGGCCCAAGGGGGATTGATCTGTCGCGTCGAGGAGCGGCGGCAGTAGGCTCAAAGACTTGTCTTGGTGATTCCTGACGGATTGCAAGAGGAAAGTGGCCACGTAATGGCGGATGAAAAAGAGATCAAGTTCGAGGAGGCGCTGGCGAAGCTCGAGGGGGTGGTGAATCGCTTGGAGTCTGGTGAGCTACCTCTCGAGGAGTCACTCCGTCTCTTCGAGGAAGGAGTTCATCTCACGAAGCTGTGCGCCCACCGCCTGGAGGAGGCAGAACGGCGGATTGCGATCCTCAAGAAGGACGAACGGGGGGAGTTCTTCGAGGCGTCCTTTGAGGGAGCCGAGGGTTGAGCCGGGGGACGGTCTGGTGGCGGTGGTGACAGACACAGTGAATCGTTTACGATCTGGTGGCTGATGGTCAACTGGTCGCGGCAGAGCGATGCATCGAAAACGTTTGGATCAGCGCTTACTGCAGGAGGGGCTGGTCGAGAGTCAGGAGCGGGCACGAGGACTGATTCTCGCCGGACGGGTGTGGGTCGATGGTCGGAGGGTCGATAAGCCGGGAACCTTGATTGCGCCGAGCGCGGTGGTCAACGTCCGGAGTCCGGAGCACCCCTTCGTCAGCCGAGGAGGGCTAAAGCTCCGGGCTGCGCTCGACACCTTTGGCATCATTGTCCAGGGTAAGACGTGCCTCGACGTGGGAGCAGGGACCGGTGGTTTTACCGATTGCCTCCTACAGGCAGGGGCCTCCAGAGTCGTGGCCGTTGATGTGGGCCACGGCCACTTACACTACCGACTCCGAAACGATCCCCGGGTCCTCCTATTAGAACGGTTCAATGTCAGGCATCTCACTCCTCGCCACCTTCCCGATCTACCCGATCTAGTCGTAATCGACGTTGCGTTCATTTCTCTTACACTCGTTTTTCCGGTCATAAGAGAGCTTCTTCCCGCTCACGGTGAAATCGTCGCTCTCATCAAGCCGCAGTTTGAAGTGGGCAAACGAGAGGTCGGCAAGGGAGGGGTGGTCCGGGACCTCCGAAAGCAAGGCGTGGTGATTCGTAGGGTGGCGGAAGCGGCGTGCGGGCTCGGTATGAGGGTCAGAGGACTTTGCGCGTCGCCGATCGCGGGGGCGAAGGGGAACAGGGAATTCTTTATTCACCTGGCAAGGGATAGTGCACACGCAAAGGGTGTCGTAAACGTTGAAGGGCTGATAGAGGAAACAATTAGCTCTCTCGACGCAAGTGTTGTGGCAGGGAAGGCTCGTTGAGGTCTGACATGGAGACAGGGGTGTTCCGGCGTGTCGGGATCGTAATGAAGCCGCATTGGCCGGAGGCGCGGGAGGTGCTTCGGCAGCTCATTCCCTGGCTCAAGGCGAAAGATCGTGAGGTCGTCCTTGACGTGGAAACGGCTCCTCTTGCCGGGACCGAGGAGACAGGGCTGGCGAAGGCTGACGTTCCAAGGGCGGCAGACCTTGTGGTCGTGCTCGGCGGAGATGGAACGCTCCTCTCAGTGGCCAGGTTGGTAGAGTCTGGGGAGGTACCCATTCTCGGGGTGAATCTTGGTGGCTTGGGCTTCCTGACCGAGATCACGCTGGATGAGCTTTACCCGGTCTTAGGGGCAGTGCTTTCTGGGAAGTACCGGGCGAGTCGTCGCATGCTCCTGCAGGTAATGGTGCGCCGTGGTGGGGAGCCAATTGCCGAGGATATTGTCCTGAACGATGCGGTAATGACGAAGGGGGCCTTGGCTCGTATTGTCGACCTCGAGGTTTTCGTTGAACAGGAATATGTAACGACCTATCGGGCCGACGGTCTCATCATCTCTACTCCGACAGGCTCTACCGCCTACGGTCTCTCCGCTGGTGGTCCCATCCTCTTTCCTACCATGCATGCTCTCATCCTTGTCCCGATCTGTCCGCATACCTTGACCAATCGTCCGCTGGTCTTGCCTGAGGAGGTTGGGGTCCAGGTGGTGCTCAACTCTGAGAATGAGAATGTGTATCTGACACTGGACGGACAGGTGGGTTTTCCCCTCCAGTATCAGGATCAAGTGGAGGTCCGCCGAGCGGACCGAGAAATCACCCTGATCGTGTCTCCGAAGAAAAACTTCTACGAAATTCTTCGGTCAAGGCTGAAGTGGGGAGAACGCTAGATTCGATGACCGACGACCGCGAACCGATGACCGATCGGATTCGCATCGGTCGTTATTCTTCGGTGATCGGTCACCGGTAATCGGTCAACGGAGTTTTAATTGATGTTGCAAGAGATTGCCATACGACACTTCACGGTTGTAGAACAGGTGCGCGCAAATTTCGGATCCGGCCTCAATATCCTCACGGGGGAAACAGGGGCTGGCAAATCGATTGTCATAGAGGCCCTGACGCTTGCCCTGGGGGCTCGGGGTGGCTCCGAGATGATCCGATCTGGAGAAGAGGAGGCAGTGGTGGAAGCCGCCTTTACCCTCCCGCATCTGAGCCCGGTAAATGACCTCCTCGAGTCACAGGGGATCAGTCTGGAGGAAGAAAATCTCCTCCTGCGACGGCATCTGGCCAAGGAGGGAAGGAGTCGGGCCTATGTGAGTGGAACCATGACGGGGGTGGCCACGCTCAGGGGCTTGGGCGAACATCTGGTGGACATTCATGGACAACACGAAAGTGTTCTCCTCCAAAGTCCCCGCCGGCATCTCGAGCTGTTGGATGCCTTTGGTGGTCTCAAAGAAGACCTCCAAGCCTATCATACCCTCTATCGTCGGTGGCAGACCCTGAAGGCAGAGCGGGAAGCGCTGGAGCAAGATGATCGGGAGAAAGCCCGACATAAGGATCTCTTGGAGCACCAGCTTCGGGAGATCGATGCGGTCCATCTCGTGGAGGGAGAGGAGGACGCCCTGGAAGCGGAACGCGCCATCCTGACTAACCACGAGAAGCTTTTGCACGCGGTAGAGGAGGCTTATGCACGTATGGAGGGGGATGAGGGGGGGATCCTTCCCGGCCTCGCCGGGCTTGGCACGCGTCTCCGCGAGGCAGGACGAATTGATGCACGCCTCGCCGCCCTCGAAGGAATGGCAGAAGAGGGTAAGACCCTGCTGCAAGAGGTAGCACTTTCCCTCCGGGACTACCGAGAGCGACTTGATTTTGATCCTGAACGTCTGGAGGTCATTGAAGGTCGTCTCCACGCCATCAGCCGTCTCAAGAAAAAATATGGGGCCAGCATTCGCGAAGTCTTGAAATACCGGGAACAGGCAGCGCATGACTTGGAGCGGCTCGAGAGAGCGGAGGAGCGGCTTATGGCTCTCCAGGGGGAGATCGATACTGTTGAGGCAGACCTCTGGGAGCAGGGAGAGTGCCTTTCCAAAGGGCGAAGGGAAGCGGCACAAAAACTCGCCGGGGAGATGATCAACGAGCTGCACGAGCTTGGGATGCCGCGGACGGATTTCCGTGTCGAGCTCAAGAGGACTTTGGGAGAAGACCGGCGAGGCATGCTCAAGCCGGCCGGCCTGGAAGAGGGAGAGTTCCTTATTGCGCCGAACCCGGGCGAGGGTTTCAAAGCATTGGGGAAGATCGCCTCAGGCGGGGAGCTTAGCCGGATCATGCTGGCCCTGAAAAATATCCTCGCCTCGGTCGATAAAACTCCTACGTTGATCTTCGATGAGGTGGATGCCGGAATCGGCGGGAAGATGGCTGAGGTGGTAGGCAGGAAGCTCTGGAGGGTGAGCCGGGAGCGACAGGTGATCTGCATTACCCACCTCCCGCAGATCGCCGCCTATGCCGATGTCCACCTCCGGGTAGAGAAAGGTTTGATCAGCGGACGGACCGAGGCCCGGCTCATGCCGCTGTCCAGAGAAGCGAAAGTAGAGGAGCTAAGTCGGATGCTCGGGGGATCCGACACGTCCGCTACAGCCATAAAACACGCCCGGGAACTTTTTCAGAGCGCGGCACGTTGGAAGCAACAGCATGGAAAGGGACAGGGATGACTGTCTGGCGTGGGTGTAGCAAATGACGGGGCAAGACCGCCCGCAATATATTGGAGCGGTTGGGGCTTCCCTACTGCTCCACCTGGTTTCTGCTGGATTCTTCTGGAAGGTCCATATTCCGCCCCCCGCCTTCAAAACC
>JAAXQN010000254.1 GCA_012974305.1 Candidatus Methylomirabilis sp.
CGATAAAGCCGAGCACCCCCACGCCGATGAGGTCCCCGGCCTCGGAACGCGTCAGCCCGTACACCTGCATGAGGTACGGGGGACCCCACAGGGCAAAGAAGGCGAGATAGGGTCCGGTGATCCCGACCTTGGCGAAAAAGACCGGCCAGGTCTCCGGGGTCTTGAGCACCGCCCAGAGAGGGCGGACAATTGGCGTGCGCGTCGTCGCCGCGGGAAGAGCGGCCCAATCTTGAATCATCCAGAAGCAGCCGAGCGCAATAACAGCCGTGATGAACCCGACGGCGTGAAATCCCCACCGCCAGCCCACGACCTCGACCACGCGGGCGAAGGGGCCGCTCGCCACGAAGCCGCCGAAGAAGCCGACGGTCGTGGTGAGGCCGGTCATCGTCGCGAAGTACTGAGGGGGGAACCAGTCGGCAATCAGCTTCAGGATGTTCACGAACACCGCCGCCACCCCGACGCCGACCAGGAATCGCCCCAGGTAGGCCGTGGCCAGGTCCGGGGCGGCCCCGAAGACGAATGCGCCGGCTGTCATGATCACGGCGCTGGCGGTGATCGTCCGGCGCGGTCCCCACGTGTCCGCCAGGATGCCCGCTGGCATCTGGAGCACGGCGTAGAGGTAGAAGTAGAGGGAGGAGAGTCCACCCAGTCCCACCGCCGCGATCTTGAAGGCGGCCATGAGCTGGTCCGAGATGATGCCGAGGGCGAAACGGTGGAAGTTCACGAAAAGATAGAGGGCCGTCGCCGTCGCCCAGATGATCCATTTGCGCATAGGGCCTCTCATGCGAGGAGACACAAGTGGGGATTATAACCGGGAAGCGAATATTCCTTCACTCATTTCGGACCAGGTATTCCCAGTGGGCGGTAGATCTGCCTGCCCCGTGGACGGTACTCTGGGACAATTCCATTCCCGCACGTGCCCCTGAATTTACGCGGGGTTACCTGATCACCCGCCTCCCTGGTGCGGCATCATTGCCCCGTTCAGTGATCCTCCGTCGTTTTTCTGCCCGGCCCACCTTGCATCCCCGATCCCATGTTCCTATTATTTTGAAGAGATAGCGGCGTCGCCCTGACATGCATAGCACAGCCGGTAAAACGGCACACCTCTTGCTCATGATCTCTGTCATGTGGCGCCATGTTCTTCCGCAGGGGGGAACGTCAGTGGCAGCTCAGCAGCACATGGACCGATACTCCGTCTCGCCCTTCTGGCCACTCCTCACATCGAGCTCAAGGTATGTTTCATCGAGCCGATATCCCGTCACTTGGCTCAAAGGATGCATGACTAACCAGACGGAAACCTTTTTGATTATTCCTGGGTTCGCCAGAGAATACGAGAGATCTCGAGGTAAAGAACGGAGGGCGGAATGAGCAGACCCAAAGTCACGATCGATGGAAACGAGGCCGTAGCGTACGTCGCCCACCAGATCAATGACGTCATCGCCATCTATCCCATCACGCCCTCGTCCGCCATGGGCGAGTGGGCGGACCAATGGTCCGCAGAGGGCAGGACGAACATCTGGGACAGCGTCCCGCTCGTGGTGGAAATGCAGAGCGAGGGGGGCGCCGCCGGAGCGGTGCACGGTGCGCTACAAACCGGTTCGCTGACCACCACCTTCACGGCGTCGCAGGGCCTGCTCTTGATGATTCCGAATATGTACAAGATTGCCGGGGAACTCACGTCCACCGCGTTCCACGTGGCTTCCCGATCCGTCGCCGCCCAAGCGCTCTCGATCTTCGGTGATCACAGCGACGTCATGGCCACGCGCGCAACCGGCTTTGCCTTGCTGGCATCCAATTCGGTCCAGGAGGCGATGGATTTTACCTTGATCGCGCAGGCTGCCACGTTGGAATCCCGCGTGCCCTTCCTCCATTTCTTTGACGGCTTCCGCACATCGCACGAGGTGATGAAAATCGAGCTCCTCACCACAGAGGACGCCCGTGCCATGATCGACGATGAGCTCGTGCGGGCCCATCGCGGCCGGGCGCTGTCCCCGGACCGCCCGTTTGTCCGCGGCACAGCGCAGAACCCGGATGTATTTTTCCAAGCTCGTGAGACGGTCAATCCGTACTACCTGGCATGCCCGACCATCGTGCAGAACGCTATGGACACATTCGCCCGCCTTGTCGGACGGCAATACCACCTGTTCGATTACGTCGGCGCGCCAGATGCGGATCGTGTGGTGGTGTTGATGGGTTCCGGGGCCGAGGCGGCCCAGGAGGTCGTGGAACATCTCACGGCACAGGGGGAAAAAGTCGGTGTCTTGAAGGTGCGTCTGTACCGCCCCTTCTCGGTGGAGGCATGCGTCGCCGCGCTGCCTCCTACAGTCAAGATCATCGCCGCGCTCGATCGGACCAAAGAGCCGGGCAGCACGGGCGAGCCCCTCTACCTCGATGTGGTGGCGGCCGTCAGCGAAGCGATGGCCAGCGGCGAGGCGCCGTTCCGAGCGTTGCCTCGGGTCATCGGTGGGCGATACGGGCTCTCCTCGAAAGAGTTTTCTCCTGCCATGATCAAGGGGGTCTTCGACGAAATGGCCAAGGCGAAGCCCAAGAACCACTTCACCACTGGCATCCACGACGATGTGACCCACACGAGCGTGGACTACGACCCCACGTTCTTCACGGAAGAGCCTGACACCGTGCGGGCCCTCTTTTACGGCCTCGGCGCCGACGGCACGGTGGGGGCCAACAAGAACTCCATCAAGATTATCGGGGAAGAGACCGACAATCATGCGCAGGGCTATTTCGTCTTTGATTCGAAGAAGGCCGGCTCGGTCACCATCTCGCACCTGCGCTTTGGGCCCAAGCCGATTCGCTCCACGTACCTCATCGACCGGGCCAGCTTTGTCGCCTGTCACCAGTTCTCGTTCCTGGACCGCTTTGACGTGCTGAAGGCGGCCGAACCCGGTGCCACCTTCCTGCTGAACAGTCCGTACCGGCCGGAGGAGGTGTGGAATCATCTCCCTCGCACCGTCCAAGAAAAGATCATCGGCAAGAAGTTACGTTTCTTCGTCATTGACGCCTACGCCGTTGCCCGGGAGACAGACATGGGAGGGCGCATCAACACGATCATGCAACCATGTTTCTTCGCCCTGAGCGGTGTGCTCCCGCGCGACGAAGCCATCGCTGCGATCAAACGCGCCATCAAAGACACCTACGCCAAGCGGGGCGACGCCGTCGTGCAGAAGAACATTGCCGCGGTCGATAGCGCGCTGGACCACCTGCACGAGGTCCAGGTGCCGAGTCAGGCGACCAGCGCCTTCGACGTTCGTCCGCCGGCGCCGCCGGAAGCGCCCGAGTTCGTCCGGAAGGTGACCGCCCCCATGCTTGCGCGGGAGGGGGACACCCTGCCGGTCAGCGCCCTGCCGGCTGATGGCACGTATCCAAGCGGGACGACCCAATGGGAAAAGAGCAATCTCGCGCTGGAGATTCCGGTGTGGGACGCGGACCTGTGCATCCAGTGTGGTAAATGCGTGCTGGTCTGCCCCCACTCGGTCATCCGCGCCAAGGTGTACGATCCCAAGCTGCTGACCAATGCACCCGCCAGCTTTAAATCCTCGCCGGCCCGCTGGCGCGAGTTCGGAGACCTGCACTACTCGCTGCAGGTCGCGCCGGAAGATTGCACCGGCTGCACCCTGTGCGTGGAGGTCTGTCCGGTCAAGAACAAGACCGAGGTCCGGCTGAAGGCCATCAACATGATGCCGCAGCCCCCGATCCGTGACGAAGAATCCCGGAATTGGGACTTCTTCCTTGAGCTCCCCGAGATGGATCGAGGGGCACTGAGCCTGTCCGTCGTGAAAGACACCCAGTTGCTGCAGCCGTTGTTCGAATTTTCCGGCGCCTGCGCGGGTTGCGGCGAAACCCCCTACATCAAGCTGATGACCCAACTGTTCGGTGACCGCGCCCTCGTCGCCAACGCGACTGGCTGCTCTTCTATTTTCGGGGGCAATTTGCCGACCACACCGTGGACGTTCAACGGCGACGGCCGCGGCCCCGCATGGTCCAATTCCCTGTTCGAAGACAACGCCGAGTTCGGTTTAGGCATGCGGCTGGCCCTGGATAAACAAACAGAATACGCCCATGAACTGCTCACTCGCCTCTCGGCGAGCATCGGCGACGAGCTGGTCCGGGGGCTCCTCAACGCCAATCAGGCCACCGAGGCCGGCATCAAGCAGCAACGCGAGCGCGTGAAGCTGCTCAAAGAGCGGCTGGGAGGACTCAACACGCCCGAGGCGCGCAACCTGCTCAGCCTAGCCGATGGACTGGTCAAGAGGACCGTGTGGATTGTTGGGGGCGACGGGTGGGCATACGATATCGGCTACGGTGGATTGGACCATGTGCTGGCGTCTGGCCGTAACGTCAATGTGTTGGTGCTCGACACCGAGGTCTATTCCAACACCGGGGGACAGGCGTCTAAGGCCACCCCGCGCGGGGCCGTGGCCAAGTTTGCCGCCGCGGGCAAGCCCATGCCGAAAAAGGACCTGGCGATGATGGCCATGACGTACGGCAACATCTACGTGGCTCGCGTGGCCATGGGGGGCAACGACACCCAAACGGTCAAGGCGTTCCTGGAAGCAGAAGCCTACGAGGGCCCGTCGCTCATCGTGTCCTACTGCCACTGCATCGCCCATGGCTACGATATGGCCCACGGGTTGGAGCAGCAAAAGGCGGCCGTCCTCTCGGGATACTGGCCTCTGTTCCGTTACAATCCCGACCTGGTCAAAGAAGGCAAGAATCCGCTCCAGCTCGACTCCAAGGCTCCGACGCTGCCCCTGAAGGACTACGTCTACAACGAAACCCGTTACACGATACTGGCCCGCAGCAAACCGGAACAGGCACGGTGGCTGCTGGAACAGGCAGAGGAGGACGTGCGGACCCGATGGCGACTGTACGAGCACTGGGCAGCCATGCAGGTGGATGGCACCACCAAGGAGGACCGCAATGACTGACCTCTCCACGAGCTACCTGGGTCTGATCCTCAAGAACCCGCTGGTGGCCTCTGCCTCACCCCTGTGCGAGGACGTCGGCAACATCCGGAAGATGGAGGACGCGGGGGCTGCGGCGGTCGTCCTGAATTCTCTCTTCGAGGAGCAGATCACCCTCGAAAGCCACGACCTGGACCGCCATCTCACCCACGGGACCGAGTCCTTCGCCGAAGCGTTGACGTATTTCCCCGACATGACGGACTACAACCTCGGGCCGGACGGGTACCTGGATCATCTTCGGCGAGCCAAGGCCGCCGTGGACATTCCCATCATCGGCAGCCTTAACGGTATCTCGAGCGGCGGATGGATCCGGTACGCGAAGAAAATCGAGCAGGCCGGCGCCGACGCCCTCGAACTCAACGTGTACTTCATCCCGACCGACTCGAAGATGACCGGGGCCGAGGTCGAGCAGATGTATGTGGATCTGGCGCGCGATGTCAGGGCGAGTGTCAGCATCCCTGTGGCAGTGAAGCTCGGTCACGCCTTCAGCGCAATAGCGAACCTGGCCCGGCGTCTCGACGAGGCGCGTGCGGACGCCCTGGTCCTGTTCAACCGCTTCTACCAGCCGGACTTCGATCTGGACAGCCTAGAGGTCGTGCCTCACCTAACCCTGAGCAGTTCGTACGAACTGCTGCTGCGAATGCACTGGGTGGCGATTTTGTATGGACACATCGGGGCGGATCTCGCGGTCACTGGCGGGGTGCACACCGGTCAGGATGTGCTGAAGTCGATGATGGCTGGGGCCCGGGTCGCCATGATGACCTCGGCCCTGCTGAAGTATGGGATACATCACCTGGCCACGGTGCGCACAGAGCTGGTGGCCTGGATGGAGCAACACGAGTATGAGTCGATCCGCCAGATGCAGGGGAGCATGAGCTATCGGTCGGTGGCCGAGCCCGCCGCGTTCGAGCGGGCTAATTACATGCGCGTGCTCCGCTCGTACGCGCCCAAAATGCCAGGTCACTGACACCCAGAAGGGCCTGCCCTGAGCCTAGCCCCGAGCCCGTCGAGGGGTTGTCGAGGGGCTTACCGCCGAAAGATCACATCCTTTCCCCCGTGATGGATCCCACCGTGGTGAAGGCGATGGCCATGCCCCATGGGCGGAACGAGGTGAAAGTCATGGCTGGGACCAAAGCGAGGGCCGTGGCCGAGGCGGTGACCATGGCCCAAGCGGTGGCGGGACAGAGAGTGACGGAAATTAAACGCGTGCCGCTGGTGACGGTGACCAAGACGATGCGTGGAAAATCGATGGCGCTTGAAGCCCACCCTCTGATGGCGAGGGGCCCGATGAAATCCAAAAGCAAATCCTCCTCGGGCCGCCGCTGAACCCGGCCAGGCCAACACTACCAGGGCAACCAGCATCCCCCCTAGGGTCATTAGGTTCCTGACATTGCTCCTGTTCATCTCTCTCCTCCCCTTCACAAAACAGCGGGCCATCCCAACGAGTTCCCTCTCTTCTATAACTTCAGACGGAACTGGGAGCCCAAATGTTTAATGACAAAAAAATTGCCGGACCGCGGTCAGGTGGATCTACTCGTCCGCCCCTTGGCCAGGAAAGGATTCGATGGGGTAGAACTCGTAGCGCACCGACAACTTCTTGATTGTCTCGGGTGCGTCCCAGCGGATCCGAAAGACCAGGGGAAATTCTTTTTCCTCCCCCGGGTCGAGCGTCTCCTGGATGAAGCAGAAACACTGGATGATCTGCAGATATGTGTCGGCAATCTCCTTCGGGCCATCGATGTGCCTCGCCTTGGCGGTCACCGGCTTATCCGAGAGATTCTTAGCGCGATAGACCGCCTGCAGGCTTTTCCCCGGCTTTGCCAGGACTACCTCTTGCACAGGCCAGAACTTCCACGGAAGCCCGTCCTTCGCCTCGGCTGTAAACTGGACCCGGACCGCGCCAGCCCAGTTCAGAAAGACGCGCCAGCCCTCGGGCTCTTTCACCAGCTCCCAGGCCTCCTGTCCCTCAATCATTGGCAAGTCGCCTCTTTGCCCCATGCCTTCGAGTTCCTTGCCGAGGCGTTGCAGGTCGCCTTCCGTGAGGCCCGCGAGGCGCTCTGCATCGAAGTCAAAGAGAAGATCGCGGATGGTGGGATCGTTCGCATTCGGGAGCTTGACCGTGAACCTGACCGTTGCGTGTCCGTTCTGCAACTCCGTGTGCACATCGTGGTATTCGATGAAGGACGCAAGCGTACGGGCAAGGGTGAGCACCGCGCCGGAGAAGGATTCATTCTCGCGGAGGTACTCCTCTTCCTTCTTCAATTCCATGTCCACACGCGCGATCAGGCGATACGCGTCCTTGTACTCGCGCGCGTAGAGCACCGCCAGGTAGTGTTGCAAGACCGCGTGCGGTCCGGGATCGCTCGGACTGACTGCAACCTCGGCAGATTTTGTGGTGGCCGTATGCAGCCAGAGATATACACCGACGGCAACAGCCATCGCCACGGCAGCACTTATGCGTGTGGCCTGGATCACCTTTATCACCCTCTCCGACCGATACGAGCGCACGATGGTTTCATCCTTGTCAGATCACGAGAAAGTGCCACATCTTCTGTTGATCAATTTTCTCTTCATATCTATGAACTTACTGCGCACTGCCAGCTCGGTGGGCAAGAACGGCCATCCAGTTGAAACTTCCTGACGGCGGTACGGCAGAAAAAGTCAAATCTTCACTCAACCAATATTGCGCGGCGAGGCCGAGCTGATCCATTTCCTCTTCCAGAAGGATTTTGTCCACATCCTGAAATCCAGACAGCACCAGCGAGGCTTCGCCCTTACTCAATCGAACGAGTTCCGCCAGTTTATCTCTCAGTATGGGCATAGGTAAATTCGCCAGCACCAAGTCAAAACGGCCAGCCACCGCCTCTGCTGACCCTTGAACGAGCAGTATCCGGTCCTGCACGTGGTTCAGCGCAGCATTCGCTCGACTGGTGACGAGAGCCTGGGGACTGATATCTGTAGCTACAGCACGCTCTACCCCAAGCTTCAATCCTGCCAGCGCCAAGACCCCGCTGCCACACCCCACGTCCACCAGGGTTCGGCACCGTCGTCTTTTGAGGTCTTGGAGCATGAGGCGGAGGCACATCTTGGTGGTGGGGTGGCTGGGCGGGAAGGTTCTGCTGGTTCTCAGAAGAACCCCTGCAGAGGCTCTCGAAACCAGAAAGCGCCACCAGGGAGCACCAACTGCGAGTGATTCATCGATGTGGTAGCAGGAAAGCACGACGTCACGTCATCGTAGAGGGAAGGGGTCACGTCCCAACCACAATTAATTACCATGTTATGGTCCGAAGAGCAAACGCACATCCTGCCGCGTCCTGCACACCCAAGTACTTGAAGTGATTAATTTTAGTAGCCATAGCGCAGGATTCGTCATGAGCAAGTCAGGAGTTCAACCCTCCTCGCCGGCTCCAGGGATTCTACAGTCGTCCGTGTTGTTATTGGCCAGTAAACGGCGGCGGACCCGAAATCTCAATTTGGCCGACCATGCCGCCCTCTGCGTGCCCCTCCTTGTGGCAGTACACCTTGAGATTCTTTCCTTTTGTCATGGGATAAAAGTACCAGGCCACAGTCTGCCCAGGGAGAAGTTCCACATCCCGGATGTCTCCGTGTATCTCGACCAGTGTTTTGCCCCCCGCGTCGAGGACTTCCACCTTTCGCGTAAAGATCCTGGTGGCGAATTCGTCCGACGCAAAGTAATGTGCGTCCGGACTCGGATTGTGGATCAGCAGCTTATAGTACTTGCCCCGCTTGAATTGAAACCGGCTGGGGAAGAACCGTAATTGCCCCTGTTCCGAGCCGGTTTCCACTCGGACTTCTATGGCTTTCGGTGGGCCTCCAAAGCCCGGCGATGGCAACAACAGCGGTAGCACAGCAAGACAACCCAGGCTTGCGATCATCCATCTCGTCAACGCAGGGGGGAGATTCACGGCGACCTCCTATTCCATATGGTCACGTTTCTATGTGCCTCCACACGCACCCTCATGCGGCTGTCTTTCTGGTCACGCCTCACGGATTGGCCCGTTCGCTGCCGCGGCGTGTGAGACGGCACCCCAGAAGGACGGGTGCCTGGCGCTATTCGGCGTAGACGCTGCCCGGCGGGATCTTTGACTGTACGTCGTGGATCTCGATCCCCTTCTAGTTGTTAAAATCGTTGAGGGAAAGGGTCGCAACCCCCGCGAAGCGAAAAGTGACGATGGTGTGGTTCTTCCAGCTGACTCCGGAGGGTGTCTCGTCGTTCCGATATCCTTCAAACACATGCACGTCGACGTAGAGAATCGGACCCTCGTCGGGATCCAGTCCCTGGCGTTCCAGCCGCGCTCCCACCACCTCGGCGTCCTTGAACTTATTAAATTTCTTGGGTCGCCCCCATTACTTGACGGCGACTCCCGCAACATGCGGCGACACGAACGGAAGCGCCGGCGGAAAAGGGACACGGAAGCCCTCCAATTCCACGGATCGAAAACCCGCATTCTGGATTGCGGCTCCTGTTTCCCGGTCGGGCCGACAGCCATCGGCGAAGCCACTCCAGATGGGCCGCATGACACGTTGCCAGCGACGCAGCCATGTTCCTTGCGGGGCTGCGACGTGTTCGATGAAATAGAACTTACCACCTGGCTTGAGCACACGAAGAGCCTCGTTCAATACCTGTTGCGGATCGCGAACCGAACACAGCACTAAAGTACACAGCACCGCATCGACACTGGCATCATCCACATCGATGCCCTCTGCAGTCGCGACGCGGAATTCTGCTTCTACCCCGTGACTCGCGGCTTTCTCCCGGAGCTGCGGGTGCATATAGGGATTGGGCTCAATCCCGATCCACTTGCACCCTTGCGAGAGGTACCCAAGATTCGCCCCCGTTCCCGGCCCGATCTCCATTACAGTAGTCGGCAGGTCTGTGAATAACGCCTGTTTCCGCTGGGAGATGTACGCTTCGTACTTCTCCATGATCTTGTTGTACCAGCGGGCGAATAGCCACTTTCGCAAGCTCGCGCAACCTCCTTACTCTAAGCGAGCCGAGCGTGCCTTTGCAGCCTATTTCCCCGGTCCTCACTCGGCGGGTGCCTATTGTACACCCGGAAATTACATATGACGAGTGCGGAAAGACACTCCGGTGGCGGGTAACTGGTTACGCAGAAGGGCCAGGAGAAGGAAGAGGCCGAGCGGGAAGCGTCTCGTACATTCGGACGGCCACGACGAACGCCGAGAGGAGCGACAGGATGGCGATGACGTGGATGGAGGCTGCCATGCCAAACAGGTCGGCCACCACGCCGGCCAGCAAGGCCCCGACGGCGTAGCCCAAGTCTCGCCAGAGGCGGTACACCCCCAGCGAGGTCGCCCGCCAATCCGGGTGGGCGACGTCGCTGATGGCCGCCAGCAGGACCGGGTAGACCATCGCCGTCCCGAGCCCCTGAAGCACCGCAGCGGCGATCCACCACGAATAGGTGGGTAAGAGGACCGTCATCCAAATCGCAAGGGCCTGAATGATCAGCCCGCCGACGATGAGTCTTTTTCGCCCAATCCGGTCGCTCAGGGGACCGGTAATCGGTTGGAGCAGTCCCCACACGGCGGGGTAGAGGGCCCTGATGACGCCGATGGCCGCAACGCCCAGCCCATATGATGAGAAGAAGAGCGGGTAAATCCCCCAGGACATCCCGACATTGTGATTGTTCACCAGCCCGGCCAGACTGCAAGAGGACAGGGCCCGCTCCTTCCACGTGGTCAGGGAGAAGATCTCCTTCACGGAAGGTTTCTCTTTGGCCTGGGGTTCGGGATTACCCGTCCCAGGGTTGCTCGGTGCCGCCCGCAGGCGGGCCTCGTAGCGGGCGTGCTCGATGGTCTCTCGGACAAAGAAAAGCGACACCAGGAGCCCCGCCACGGCGGTGCCAATGCCCAGGTAGAACGGCTCGGGCCGAAGGCCGTAGCGAGCGGCAATCTCGCCGGTGAGCCAGGCCGTGATCCCCACGGAGAAGTAGCCGGAGAACTCATTGAGCCCCATTGCCAGGCCCCGCTGCCGCGGGCCGACGAGATCGATCTTCATGGTCACGGTCATCGACCAGGTCATAGCCTGGTTGATGCCGAGAAGCACGTTGGCCACGCCGATCCAAAACCATGCATTGGCGTAGATGATGATAAAGGGTACGGGCAGGCCGATAAGCCAGCCGATCACGAGCACCCCTTTGCGCCCCCAGGTTTCCGAGAGATAGCCTGCGAAGAAGTTGCAGAGGGCCTTGACCACGCCGAAAGTGATGATGAACGAGACGATGGCGGTCTTGGAGGCGAGGCCGAACTCCTGCTCGCCGATGAGGGGGACAACGGTGGTCTCCAGACCCACCAGGGAGCCGACAAAGGCCACCGTCAGGACCAGCAGCGAGAACTGCTGCCAATTTTCTTTGAGCCCCAGGCGGATCTCTTTTGCAGGTGGATTCACGTGAACCTCATGGTGTTCCATGGCTCAGGCGATGCCCTGATTCTTCCGCCGGATGGTCGCAAACCCTGAGGGTTACCTTCCCCATCTCTAAGCCTGCGGGAAATCAGCGAATTGACCCCCGGGGAGCATTCTTCATGGGCCCAACCCATAGGTCAAATCAATAATTATGATATTTGCCATAGCCTACACCAATTTAAAACCGTGGCGCTCACCCCAGGTCGTTGGGTATGAAGGGCTTCCCTCCTACCAGAACACCCCATACCAGGAGCATCCAGCCATACGCTCACTCGATATTCTCGGGTTCTTGAAGGGATCGGTCTTCTTGGATCTGCTCAGGTGGGGCCTGGGGAGAATTCGTAATCAGCAGGTCAGGGATTCGATGACAAGACGCGAGGGTGCACCTCTTGCCGGTGCTCCATACGACAGCCCCTTCGATAGACTCAGGGCTAGCCCTCGACAGAGCCTGCCCCGAGCGTGGTCGAGGGGCTCGGGCCAAAGCTCATGGCAAGCATCCATTATTTCTGCTGCGCTTCGCACTTGCGACACAAGCCCACAAGCCATTGACGATGTTCCAAGGACTTGCCGCATTTATCGCAATGGTCTATGCCATAGTAGTGAACGTTTCCTTCCGCTTGTGGTACATGTGTCGGCACCGCTGGAGCGAACATGGAACTCACGAGTGTATGGACCACCTGGGCCCGCTCCCAGATTTCCCGAAGCTGCTCCAGTCGCCTCTGAAGCTCCTGCTCAGCAGACTCGGCCTCCCTTTCAAACCGGGCGAACTCACCTTCGTCCCGTTGATAGAGCTGTTCCAGAAATTGCGAGATGCGATTCATCAATTCGTGTGCAGGAATGGCCCGATCGTCTACCATTTTCGGCACCTCCTGCCGAAACCGATCTATCGTCGACAGAGGTGCCTTCGCCAGCTCTTTGAGCATCTGGATCATCAACTCGTTTTCAGCCCATTCAAGGGCCAGGTCCGTTTTCCCCACAGCGATCTCCCGCAGCTGTTTCTTTCCGCGAGCTCAGGTCGCTCCTAAAACGTTTGCCTTTTAAAACGCAAAAAGCCTTCCCGGGGGATGCTCCGCCCGAGAAGGCGTCTGAATGTTTGGTATACCTTCAATTGTGCCTGAACTGGGCTCGGGATTATTGATTGCCCCAGTTCCATAAGTCCGATGGCTGCCGGGAGCCGAAGATCGCTTAAGTATCCCCTACTGGGGTAGGCGTGTCAAGTTATAAGGATTTCTTGGGTGGAAGCGTGAACATGAAAAGGAGTCCCGCTGGCCTCGGCCATCGCTGTGAGCTTCATGAAGATCGAAGCCATCTGTGGCGCCTCGGTGGTCGAAATCTCACCCGAGATCACCAGCGCCACCCCCTCGGGGCCAGCGTGGAAGCCTGCGATCTTCGGCATGTCGGATTTTTTCCGAAACCACACGTCGTGTAATCGCTCGCTCTGGGCGAGAAGTAGGCGACGCAGATCTGGCCCGAGGTAGTGCCGGATCGTTCCCTCGTCTTTCCCCTGCACGTATAAATCTTTTGAGAAGGCGGGATCCTCAGGAAAGTCTATGGTGCCTTTTGATGGTGGGCGGAAGCGCCCCTTGGAATACACGCGGACGTAGGGGCTGGCCAGGCCGGGGATCACATAGGCGTGCCAGTATCGCTCTGCATCGTACGTAAAGTTGCCCCGCAAAGAGTAGGCCTTGTAGAAGCTGCGAAACTCGTAGACGAAGGCATCCTGTCCGCCGACGTTGAACGAGAAGGCCCTCCCCGTCCTGTCGAGTTGCATAGGGAGCAAGAGGTCGGTGACTTGTCTGGTCACCGCGGGAAGGTCCGCCACTGGGTCGAGGCCAAGCCCCCCTCCGGCCTGGACGATCGCGTCGCGTTGGTGCTCTTCGGACTTCTGCAGGAGTCGCCCGCCTACGGTTATCACCATGAGGGGTCCGAAAATGATCAACAACATTACAGGATCCACTGGCTTTCCCTTTCTGGCATTCCAAAACGGTAGTTCTGCATGGGGGCGCCTCGCACCCCTCGACAGGCTCGGGGCAAGCCCCTCACCGAGGCATTGAAGGGAAAGCAAAATGGATGCCAAGTCCTTGGCACTCGGCACTCATCTGCTTGGGATGATCCGAGGGGCTTGCCCTGAGCCCCTCGACACCCATTCGACAGGCTCATGGCAGGGCTCGGGGCAGGCTCCGCCGAGGGGGTCAACGCCTGAAAAACAGGACCATTCCGCCGTGGTTGAACCCTCTCTGGTGAAAGCCATGGCCCTGCTGAAGGGGATGGCCGTGCTGGAAGTGGCGGCCGAAAAGGGGATCAGGGGAAATAACCGGGTGCTGGTCGATCTGGTGGGCGGAGTGGCTCAAGTGATGCGGGAAGTGGAATACCCGGCCGGGCTGGACGCTATGACGGCGTGGGAAAAATCGATGGCTCCGATGGATATTTGATGAAAAGCCTTCCATTGCCGCTACTCGACCCGGCACGGCAAGGACCACGAGGGCGACCAGGAAAATTCCGATAGCTATGAGATGTGGCAACCTTTTCTTCATCACACAATCCTCCCTGCTTCAGAAAACCGCCCAACCCTCGGGCAGGTTCCCAGATACCGGTGACAATCGTGTAACTGCTTGAAATGTAATGGATTATAGGGTCGGCAAGCCTTGCCGGCGCGTACCTGACTCTCACTTCATGGTCAGGAGAGAATGGGTGAAGCTTGACGGGTCAGGGGGACGCCAGCCGCTCGATCTCGGTCACGATGCGGTCAAGCTCCTCGACGATGCGGCCTGAGCCGGTCTCCCGAAACGCCATGACGAGCGAGCGGTAGTACCATAAGGTCCCTTCTTTGTCGCCGTTGAACCTCACCCACAGGGCGTCCCCCACCCGCCGAAAGTCCGCGAGGATGGCTCGGGCGTTGTGGAGCTTATCAGCCGAGGATACCCGGCGCACGTCGGGCGACGCGTGCCGAATATCGGCAAGGTACTGTTCTTTTCGCTGGCGCCACGGGGGTTTTGGAACCGTATCAGAGTCGGTGCAGCCGTCCACGATCCGGGCGACGCGCTCACCGAATCGCCGGCGGATCGCCTCCAGGGTTGGCGGCCCCCCGTGATCCTCGACCGCGTCATGTAACAGAGCCGCGATGGCCTCATCTTCGTCGCCTCCATCTTCGAGGACGAGCGCGGCCACACTCATGAGATGGGCCATATACGGAATCCCGGTCCCCTTTCGCACCTGGGTGGCGTGCAAGGAGAAGGCATACTGGAGGGCTTCGTCGAAACGCGGGGAGAGTTTCGGCGTGCTTGATCCTGTCTGGTCCATGCCCTCCGTTCCTATACAGTCCGATGCTAGGCCTCGGTGCGAGGAGGTGTCAAGGCCTTATTATTGGCCGTCGCGGTCTTGACAGGTGAAATTTTCAAGACCATATTTTGAGTGAGCCCCGAGAGGCTTCGATCTGGTCCCAATCACCGGGTCTCGTGATCCGGGGGGTACCGGCGGCTCCTGTCACTCGTGGAAACGGGGTCTCTCTCGCGGTCCGTAGGAGCGGGAGGGAGATGAAGGCAGGGACTGACCGCCTGGAGGTTGTGGTCAGATACGAGTCACTAGGGGCTCATGGCTTTTTTCGCTGAGAGGGAAGAGCTGTTCGTCAAGAGCTGAGTGAAACGCGTCCGCGTCAGGTTCAAGACATGATTCAGATCAGGTTTGACTTTATTCGGAATCTTCATTCTGCCGATATCACAATTTTTTTTGCGTGAGGCGCTTTTCCCCCCTTGACAGGCCAGCCCTTCTGACTATATTCCCAGATGAGTCCCAAGAGGTTCGATTCGATCTGAGGTGATGCGGGACGCCTGAAGCTGTTGAAAGATGAATTCCTTGTCCGAGCGAAGCGGCGGATGGGGGGCAGCTGAGGGGAACCGGTCACCGTGAAGGAAAGGTCGGACAGGATCACTTGGGACTTATTCTTTTTCCCTTACCCTCCCGTAGCGTTCCACATACCTCGGATTGGTTGGACGAGAACTTTGCCCTTGGGAATCGGTCCTGGTCAGGCGAGGGTCGCGCGAAGGGCTGCCTCCAGGGTGGGATGCGTGAATTTGTAGCCCGTTTCCTGGATCTGCTTGGGGATGATCCGCTGGCTGGTGAGCAAGACATCTGCGAATTCGCCCAGAAGGAGTTTGAGGCCGATGGCCGGCGCGGGGAGGAACGCGGGCCGGTGCAAGGCATGGCCCAGCGTCTTGGTGAACTCCGCATTGCGAACCGGATTCGGGGCCGTGACATTGATCGGGCCTTTCACCTTCCCAACCTCTATGGCATGGAGGATGATGCCGATCACATCGTCGATGGACACCCACGGCACCCACTGCTGCCCGTTCCCCACCGGTCCACCGAGCCCCAGCTTGAACGGGATAAGCATCTGCTTGAGCGCCCCGCCTTCGCGGCCCAGGACCATCCCGATCCGTAGCATCACCACTCGCACGTGGAATTCCTCGGCCCGTCGGGCCTCGGCTTCCCACGCCTGACAGACTTCCGCAAGGAAATCACTGCCCGGTCCAGACTCTTCGGTCAGCTCTTCCTCCCCCCGACTGCCGTAGTAGCCGACGGCCGAGGCACACACCAGGACTCCTGGCTTCGACTTGGCCTCGCCAATCGCCTCGACCAGATGGCGGGTGCCGACGACCCGGCTTTCCCGAATGTCCTGCTTCTTGTGCTTGTTCCACCGGCCGATGACACTCGCGCCCGCCAGATGCACCAGGGCGCCCGCTCCCTGAATCGCCGCCAGGGGGGCGGGTTCCAACTTGGGCCGCCACCTGTACGCCTCTTTTACGCCGGGCAAGAGCGACTTGGCCCTGTCGGGACGCCGGCTGAAGGCGGTGAAAGGCACCCCCCGCTCCTTGATGGCCGCACACAGGGTCCTTCCGATAAACCCTGTCGCGCCTGACACCAATACGGACGTTGCGGTCGCTGTCACCCGGTTTCCCTCCTTCGTGGGCACGCGATAAGTCGATGCACTCTCGGCACCGTGCTACTTGGGGACATTAACGACGATGGACTTGACCTCCATGTACGCGGCAACCCCCTCTTTCCCGCCTTCGCGGCCGAGGCCCGACTCCTTGAAACCTGGAACGTGAGAATGGCCGCCACCGGCCCGAAGGACTTCACTCCTTCACGAACCCTGCTTCACCAGAACACGAATGACACCATGTTCTTCCCGCATCGCTATTCTCAGCAATTCCGGATGAGGCTAGCAAGTAAAAAGAAGTATTGCAAGGCTTCGACACGAACTCAGCCCGAGGGCCTTGGCACGAGCTCAGTCGAGTGCCTCAGCGAGGAGCTCTGCGATGTGCTTGACCTCGATCGCGCTTCCCTGTTTGAGGAGCCCGCCCCGGATCTGCAGAAGACAGCCGGGACTATCGAGGACGACGACGTCCGCACCCGTCCGCTCGATCGCCGCAATCTTGCGGTTGAGGACCTCGCCGGCGACCTCCGGGTAGTCGGCCGAAAAGTGCCCGCCAAAGCCGCAGCATTCTCCGACGTCGTCGAGCTCCCGCAGCTCGTAGCGGGCAAGCATTCGGAGGAGACGGCGTTGTGGCTGTTGAATCCTGAGACCTCTCAGGGCGCTGCAGGAATCGTGGTACGTCACTGTCACCTTCTCACCGGTGGCTTCTCCGAGCGTCCCGTCTCCAAGGCCGACAACCTCGACCAGATACTCCGAGAAGTCCTGGGTCCATCCCGCAATGGATCGTCCCCGCCCCTCCCACGAGGGGTCTTTCTGGACCAGTTTGGGGATGTACTGCTTTAAGGTGACCGTGCAGGCAGGGGTGGCGGTCACGATGTGCTCACCCGGACTCGACTCTAAAGCGGCGATCAGATCTCTGGCCATCCGACCCGCTGCTTTTTGCTGTCCCTCATAATAGGCCGGCAGGCCGCAACATCCCTGGCCCTTGGCATAGTGCACCGTGACGCCATAATGATTCAACACCTTGATCACCGCCTCCCCGATTTCAGGGTAGAACTGATCGATGAGGCAGCTCCCGAACAAGGTCACGGTCCGCTTGGTTTCGCCGCGAGCGGGGAGGACTGCTGCCACCCGGCTTCGGAGGGGACGTGCGGCTACCGCTGGCATGGCCCGGAACATGGTCAATTTTTTCAGCGGCCCCGGCAGATTGCGGAGTACCGTCCGTCCCCGCGTGAAGGGGAGCTGCAAGACGCCTCCCAGCCTGACAGCCAGATGATAGAGATTTGGGTTCGGGAGGATCCGGTTCAGGAAAAAGCGGCGGATCCCCCTGGCTTCCCTCTTCTCCTCTTCCTGCTCCACGATCCGGGACCGCATGGCCACGACCATCCTCGGCAGGTCAATCTCGGCGGGACAAGCATCGATACAGGCCCGACAGAGGAGGCATGCTTCTTGAGGGACCGCCGCGGCCTCCCAGCCGTGGTGGAACGGGGTGATGACGGTGCCGATGACCCCGGTGTAGATATGACCAAACACATGCCCGCCGACGACCCGGTAGGTCGGACAGACATTGGAGCATGAGGCGCATCGGATACAGTAGAGCGCTTCCCTGAACTCTGGATCATCCCGCATCGCCCATCGGCCGTTATCGAGGAGGACGATATGCATCTCCGCTTCGCTGGAGCCCCGAAATTCCCGAGGTCTCGGGATTTGGCTGGTCCCCGTTTTGCCCGTGATGAAGGTGGTGTAGACCGTGAGCTGCTGGGCGGTGGCCGTCTTGGACAGAAGCTTCAAGTGTGGAGCAGCCGATTCGATGGTCGGGACGATCTTATCGTAGCCGAGCAGGGCCACATGAATGGGAGGAGCACTCGTGACCAGCCGGCCATTGCCCTCGTTGGTGACGATGATGACGGTTCCGGTCTCGGCCACGGCGATGTTGGCCCCCGAGATCCCCATCCCCGCGGCGAGGAATTTCTCGCGGAGCTCTTCCCGGGCCAGGCGCACCATCAGGCTGATGTCGGGAGGGATCGCACGCCCTAACGCCTTGGAGAAGATTTGTGCCACTTCCTCTTTACTCATGTGCACGCAGGGCATCACGCTGTGTGAGGGATGGTCTCCTGCCTGCTGGATGATCCATTCGCCGAGGTCCGCCTCGAGGGGCTGGATCCCCATCTGCTCGAGGTGCCGGTTGAGTTCGATCTCTTCGGACACCATGGATTTGGACTTAACCACGAGCTGGACGCCCCGCTCTTTTGCGAGCTGGCCGATATACCGGCAGGCATCCTCGGCCGTCCTGGCTCGGTACACGTGGGCGCCCACCTGCCTGGCCGCCTCCACGAACTGCTCCGCGAGTTCCGGGAGGCGCTCAACCGCGTCTTCCTTCATGCGGCGAAGGCGCGCGCTCTCTGCGGTGTAGTCGAGGACGGCGAGGGCATTTTCTCTGGCGGTCCGATAGGCGGTTCCGAATCGGCCCAGGTTTTCTCGAATCCGGCGATTTGCTAACGCCTCGGCTGCGCGGCGCCGAAATGCTTCCTGGCGGGTCATGACCCCTCCCCGGTCGGCGGCAAGAGGAAAATGTGCAGCTCTTTCGGTCCATGGACCCCGATGGTTAGCACCCGTTCGATGTCCGCGGTCCGACTCGGGCCCGTCACCCAGGAAAGATACGACGGGAGGCCCCGCGCCTGGGACTTCAGGACAAGGTACCGGGTGAGCAGCAGGCCTTCTTCCAATGAGTCGACCAGCGCATCTTGGTGGAGGAGCACCACATGGATCTCTGGAAGCATGCTCAAGAGATGCCCATCCACCTCATCCAGGTGGATGAGGACCGAGCCGGTCTCGGCTACCCCTAGTGCCGCTCGGGTAATTCCGATGCCGGTACCGGGGATCGATTCCGGAGCGGGGCCCGTCACCAGCTCGATTCCCGCCTCGGCCAAGGCACGCTCCAGGTTCAAATCTCTGGCGAGGTCAGGCTCGGCCGCCTGACAGCGGGTGATCCCCCTCGCCTTGGCCACACCGGCAATCGAAAAACCGACCACCTGGAGATCAGTTACGACTTGAACAATCCCGCCCACGCGCTCGACCTCGGCTTGAAATCGAGTGCGGATGGAGGCCCGGTGACGACGGCTGGCCGCCCAGGTCTGGCGTATCCGCTCCTCTAATTGGTTCAACACGGGCATGGATCAGACCTCCGTTCCCCCTCGGGGATAGGGCCTCTACCTAGCACCGGCGTCCTCGAAATGTCAAGGCAAGAAGGGGAGGCCGGGAACCTGTAGGGCTCGATGCCGGTTATACGGTACAGAAGGACGACAGAACCGACCGTTTTCCATTCAGCAAATACCAAGGGAAGGAGGTGAAAGTTATGAAACGATTTGCAGCTCTGATGCTGGCCGTGATGTTCTTCGCGGCTCCGACGGTGGCCCTGGCAGGCTGTTCCGACTCGTCCGCAGACTGGTCTGGCCCGTCCCTGGAGGAAATGTTTGGGGACAATTTCGTGGAGACCGACCTGGCTGGTGGGTAATCTTGTCGGTTGAACTTCAAAAAGAAAAAGGGCCCCGGATGTCCGGGGCCCTTTTTCTTTCGAGTACTCCTCGCAATCAGCGCAATCCCCTGACGGTGTTTTCTGTCAAAAGAAAAATGGCGCGCGGTGCCCGGGTCAGATAGGACTTGGTGAAAGGAAGGACTTACGTCTGGGCCATCTGTTTGGCGACCTCCACCAGCTCGTCCGGGGGAAGATCCGTGACCAGCGAGTAGAGCAGCTTACCCTTTTTCCAGAGGACCACGCCATAGCCATCCTGGGACGTAACGTACATCTCGAGGCCGTCCACGCGGCGAAAACCCGACCGCGGAACCTCGACCCCCTGATCAGGCAGAACGAAAAGGGAGACAAGCGTATGCCCCTTGCCATACAGCAGGCAGGCCACCTTTCGCTCGAGGAAGAAGGTCACATCGCCCCCCATGAAGCGGAGCTCTCCAACTTGCCCCGCCGGGGGATCGACCTCGAAGCCTACCTTGGCCGCCAGCCATTTTCTCACCTGTTGCCGATCAGCGGTGGACTCGGTCGGGGGAGTGCCACGCATCACGAAGCTGCGGTGATCATTGACGGCCTCGATCAGGATGCGCGGGATTCGCTCACCACTCCGATTCAGCAGGGTGAGGGAGACGAGGCTGATCAACACCAGCGCGGCGAACGCCATGCCCCACTGCAGGGCCGGTCTCGGCAGCAGTCCCCGCGTCGACGCCTCCTTGGGGGTGAGGATCTCTCTTACCTTCTGGCGGAGCTCGGCAGGGGGTTCTCGCCGCGATACCCCGGCAGCCACCTGGTTTCGAATCTCACGCTGAACCGCCAGCGCATCCGCACACGCCGAACAGGTCTCCAGATGGGCCTGCAGCCGCCCCACCTGATCCGGCGCCAGGGTGGCATCCATAAACTCTTGCAGGACCTCTTGAGTTTCTTCGCACGTCGCTCTGTTCTTCATCTCAGTTCCCGTATTCCCTCAACAGTTTTCGCAGCAACTGGCGCCCCCGAAAGAGACGCGTCTTGACCGTATTCTTTGGGCAGTCCATGATGTCGGCGATCTCCTCGACACTCAGCCCCTCCACGTCAGAGAGGAGGATCGCCGCGCGGAACGGATCCGGGAGCTGCTCGAGGGCCTCCGTGAGGTCGGCGCGCACCAGGCGGTTCAGGGGCCCTGCCTCTTCTCCACGGACTCCCTCTACCTCGGCCAGCGTGGCGGAACCCCGTTCGGGCTCCGCATCCTCGAGCACCGGTTCCCGGCTCCGGCGCCAGTAATTATCGATAAAAGCATGCCTCAATATCTTAAACAGCCAAGCCCGCAGATTGGTTCCCCGCTGAAATCGGTGTTGGAACCGTAGCGCCCGGAGGTAGGTCTCCTGAACCAGGTCCGCCGCGTCCTCCTCGTTCTTGGCCAGGCCGAGGGCAAAGTTGTACAGGGAGGTCAGGTGCTTTGCGGCCTCGTGCTGGAACGTCGCCGCACCCCCTTCCGTCGCCTCGCTGCGGAGGAGATATTGCTTCAGGAAGCTGAGGGAAAGAGGCATCTCGCTCTTCCCTTCCTTTGAGATATGCCTTGTGGTTGCTGCGCATACTCCTGGCTCGGTAAACGGGTCACGCGCGTGAATTATTCCAGCCTGCAAGGCAGGCCAGACCTTCTTCCTCGGATCCTCTCCAAGCCGTGAAGGTCAATGCAGGTCGAGCAGGAACCGCAAAGTTAGGCTTCGGTTTGGGCCCCCTCCATGTTACACTTCCGGGCTAAGATGGCTCCTTTTTGGAACAGACTATCGGTAGGCCAGAAAGAGAAAGCGGTGGTCCGGCTGGAGGAGGACCGCCCCCAATACATCA
>JAAXQN010000189.1 GCA_012974305.1 Candidatus Methylomirabilis sp.
ACCGCAGGCGGTTCGACCCATAGTTCACCTACTCGGCTCACCGCAGGCGGTTCGACCCATAGTTCACCTACTCGGCTCACCGCAGGCGGTTCGACCCATGACTTACCTCCTGGGGGTTCGACAGGCTCACCCTAAAGCTCACCGCTGGGGATTCGACTGAGCTCACCCTACACGGTTCGACCCATGACTTACCTCACGGTTCGATTAGACTCACCGCAGGACCGCAGCGAATTGATCGGCCGGCAGGATTTCGGCCCGGCCCACGAACGGCTTTTCCTGCCGAAAAATGAGGCCCTGCCCTGAGGTTCTCGAAGCGCCTTGCCCTGAGCTCGTCGAAGGGTCGACCCGCATGCTTCGTGATGCGACATCAAGCCAAGGCAGGTGAAGGTTCCTTCGCCCGGATTCGACGGGCGCATCCGCCGCGGTCACCAGGATCTTGCATCCCTGTTCGGCCTGCCGTTTTATCTCGACCGCGATCTTGCGAAGCAGCAAGTTTGCCTCTTTGAGAGGGACATTGGCATCGGCAAAGAGCGAGGTCGCCCCGGAAAGGATCACCAGACCCGGGGCGCGTTTCTGGATGAAGGGTTCCAGTCTGCGAAAGGCCAAGGCCGCGAGCTGGTGGACGGTAAAGGTGCGGATGATGTGGATCCGGGACAGGACCGGCTGGGGATCGCGTCTTGCGGCCAGGGCCAGGCGAGAGACGATGTAGGGATCGGTGCTGTTGCCCGCATCAACCAGGAGGACCCTCTGCCCCTTGAGGGCGTAGAGCCCCGCGGCAAAGGTCGCCAGGGAGAGGACCACGTTGGATCCTCGGAGCAGCGCGACAACACCTGCCGGTGGAGATTGGACCAGGGCCTGAATGAGTGCCGGCAACCGCTGGTCCTGGGAATCCGCACTGGCCACTCCATCGTCAGGGACACCTTTGGCGAGCGAAGCAAGAGTGCGCATGATAGAGACTCCTGCCGGGAAGGACTTCCTGAAGGTCTGATCTTAGACCCGCTGAAACTGTTCTCTTGATGTAGTCGAGCCGTTGAATCGGCGAAGCAAACCGACGACCTTGCCGAGGATCTGGATGCCCCTCCCCCGCGGAAACCCCAGCGGAGTGTAGGCCGGGTTATCCGAGGTGAGGAAGATTGTATCGCTCTCACGCTCGAAACGCTTCAGAACCGCTTCGTCCTCGATCAGGGCCACCACGATCTCGCCAGGCATCGCCACCTGCTGCCAGCGCACAATGGCGATATCGCCGGCAGCCACGGTGGGGGCCATGCTGTCGGTGAGGACCCGGACGGCAAAGCCATCGCCGCCGCCCAGCCAGAAGGCCGGCACCGGGATATAATCCACTACCTCGTCCCGGGCGAGCACGGGCGGCCCGGCGGTCACGCGATCGTATACGGGGAGGTATCCGACCTGCTCTTCGGGGGGGAGCGGGTTACCGGCTGGATCTTTCAGGACTTGGATGCCGCGGGGACCCGGCAGGCGGCGGATGTACCCCTTTTGCTCGAGCGCCCGGACATGACGAAAGGCACCGAACCGGCTCTTGACCCCGATCGCCTCGGCGATCTCTTCTAAAATAGGAGGCATCCCCCGCTGCCGGAGCGAGCGGAGGATCTCTTCGAGCACCTGTCGTTGCTTTGGACTGAGCCCTTTCATGAGGCCACCTCCTGGTGGGACCCTATGGATAACCTCTGTTATCTATCCCCTGTCAAGCAGAAAATATCGGTGGGTCGAATTGGGTTCGAAAAGGAAGGAAGAGCCGTCAGATTATGTGCGCCAAAAACTCTAATTCTTTTTCGAGGAAATATACAATAACTAGCTGATATAAAAATGCTTTAATCCTAGAATGGCCACATGTCCAGACTGTAGCATGACCTACCAGAAAATTCCAGTCCGACCCCAATTCCATTAAGACCGCGCCCTATCCCTGTGCCAAAAATTGGAGGAGTGCGGGCACGATCTCCTCGTGCGCGTCCTCTTGCAGATAGTGGCCCGCATCAGGGAGCCGAAGCACCTGGGCATTTGGGAAGTCGGGAATCCAGAGATCTTCGAGATAGGTGGGCAAGAAGGCGATGTCCTTCATCGCCCAAGCGATGAAAGTGGGCTTCGAACGGAGTTGGATGAGTCCCTCGTGGACTGTGTCGAGGAACTCGCTGACATTGCCCTCGGGTCCCGCCGGGATTTCTCGGGGAAAGACCAAGATCCCGGTACGCGAGGACCACGTGGGATGGGGGGCGAGGTAGGCCGCCCGTTCATTCGGACCGAGGCGCTCGGGATGGCGCAGGCCCGCCCGGAACAAGAAGCCCCGAACGAAGGCGTGGGCGCCCTTGACAAGGATCTCGCCCACACCGGGAGTACGGAATAGGCGGAGTGGGAGGGGGAGCGCCACATCTCCGAGGGGCCGATGCGCGATCGTGTTCAGGATCGCGAGGGAGTGAATCCGCGTGGGGTGCTTGCCCGCCCACGCGAGCCCGATGGGCCCACCCCAGTCTTGAGGCACGACGGTGGTCTCACGCAGATCAAGTGACTCGAGGAGCTGCTCGAACCGGGCTGCATGGCGCGGGATTCGGTACAGCGAGGGATCATCGGGTTTGTCGGACCGACCGAACCCGAGATGATCGGGAACGATCACGCGGAAGCCGGCGCCCACGAGCGGAGGGATGAAGTTGCGCCAGAGGTACCCCCACGTCGGGTTCCCGTGCACGAGAACGAGGGGCCGTCCGTCCCGTGCACCCTCATCGACATAGTGGAGCCGCCCCTCCGGGGTTTGGAACCAGCGGGGTTCATACGGCCACGTGCCACCGAATGTCCAGTCCACGCTGGACGCCATCGCTCATCCTCGCGGTTCTGCAGTGCGGCCTAACGCCTGTACGAAATTCGGGGACGTCATACAGATTTAAATTTAGTTCTGCGACCCCAATTCAAGCACAAAATTTGGGAAGGTGGAAAGGGAAATGGGGCTCCGGAGAACCTTGACAAGATATCTGGAGACCGGCTAGGATCGCCGCATCCCTCGGTTGGCGATTCTAGAGGTCACGCGTGCATCTTGGCTCTACCGTGGTACGATGCACGTCCGCTATCGCTATAGTCCCTCGCCTAAGAGAAGGAGCAGATATCGCCATGTTAAAAACGCAACGCCAGGAAAAGATGTGGTTAGTCACCCAGCCAGATCACGCACAGGTCTCAGGATATCTGGCCGCCCACTGGGGGAATGAGGAGTTTGCACGCCCGGGGTACTTCGCCGACTCAGCAGATCCCGAGCGACTTCGCGCCGAAATGGTTTTCGCCATCGCTGAGCACGACAACGGCTGGTGGGAATGGGATGCGACCCCTGCGCTTGCGGACGTCGATCGCTTTCCGGCAGGCCTCGCCGATGTGCTCAAGAACCAGCAGGAGGGCATGAACCGGTGGCGACTGGGGGTCCGCCGCTTCAGCTCAAACCACGCCTACGCGAGCCTCCTCATCAGCAGCCATGCCTACTGGTTATATGCTGCCAACATTCAAGCTGATTTGGATCCTGCGTTCGTTCATCCGCTTTTCTGGAAAGGCGCAGCGGACAAGTTGCTTCACGGAAATCTGGACGAGGATCGTGCTTTCGTTGCCGAGATTAAG
>JAAXQN010000256.1 GCA_012974305.1 Candidatus Methylomirabilis sp.
GCCTTGACCAGCAAACCCTACCGGTTCAAGTCCCGTCTCTGGGATCTGGTGAAACAGGTAGAGAGTACCTGCCCGGCGTGTAGCCGGGGCTGTGGCATTGTGCTGGATGTTCGACATGTGCGGGAGGGGGGAGAGGAGGTGCTCCGGGTGCGCCCGAGGTTTAACCCGGAGGTGAACGGCTACTGGATGTGCGACGAGGGACGATTCGAGGCCTATCCTCGACGAGGACAGACTGCCCTTCAGACTCCCCTCGTGCGGCGAGGGGAGGCCCAGGTGTCGGTGTCGTGGGATGAAGCAATTTCCATTCTCGTCGACCAACTCCAGGGGATCATCGATCGGCACGGAGCGGGAGCCATCGGGGGACTGCTCTCCACGTGGTTGACGACTGAGGAACTGTATGCGACCCGTATGTTCCTCCGGGACGTGCTTCAGACGCCCCACCTCGATTACCACGTGGATCCGGTCGAGATGCGGGAGGGGGATGAGGCAGAAGACCATCTCCTCAGGCGAACCGACAAAAGCCCGAACACCCAGGGCGCCAGGCTCCTAGAGATCGGCCCTGGCCCAGGAGGCTTGGGGACACAGCAGATGCTCAAGGCGGTAACTGCGGGAAGCCTCAAAGCGCTGCTCTTCTTTGAGGTGGATCCATGGGAGCAGCCGACGCTCGGCGGCGAGCTCGCGGGAGCCATAGATCGGCTGGACCTCCTGGCCGTCTGGACCGTTCGCCAGTCGCCTGCCACCTCCAGGGCTCACCTGGTCTTCCCAGCGCTGGGATACGCAGAGAAGGAGGGGACGATCATTAACTTTGCCGGTCGGATCCAACGCCTGCGGAAGGCCATAGAGTCCAAGGGAAAAGTCTTGTCCTTAGGGGAGGTTCTTGGGCAGGTGGCAATCGGGCTAGACCGATCCAGGATTCCTATGACCCCCGAGGAGATCTGGCAGCGCCTGGCACAGGAGCACACTGCACTCGGCGGGATACAGTACGAGGCCATCGAATCGCTGGGGGTTCCGATTCCCGTTGACCGATGACGGCTCGACTGAGCCTTCGTCCCGAGGGCTTCGAGTGAGCCTCAGCCGATCTCCTCAGGCCGAGGGGCTCGCCGAAGTCCGACGAACGGAGATCGATGACCGACGACCGACAACTCAAAGGCCCTATTCGTTCCTTACGGTCATCGGATAACGGTCATCGGTGATCGCAGAGGAAATGATGGGCTTCTTGCTCGCCACCCTCTTCAAGATTTGCCTGGTCGTAGGCTTGCTGCTCCTTGCGGTGGCGTATCTCACCTGGCTCGAGCGGAAGGTGATCGGCGATATCCAGGTCCGCTTTGGCCCCTCCAGGGTTGGCCCCTTCGGGCTCCTGCAACCCATCGCCGATGGCATCAAGCTCATGTTCAAGGAGGATGTTGTTCCCGCCAATGCAGACCGACTGATCTTTTTCCTCGCTCCCGCCCTGAGCTTCGTCCCGGCCCTGATCGTCTTCGCCGTGATCCCCTTCGGACCGTCCTTTGTGATCACCGATGTGAACGTCGGGCTGCTCTACGTCTTTGCCGTGGCGTCGCTCGGAGTGTACGGGAGTGTACTGGCCGGCTGGGCTTCGAATAGCAAATATTCGCTCCTCGGAGGCTTGCGCTCTTCTGCCCAGATGGTGAGCTACGAACTCGGCCTGGGGCTCTCAGTGCTGGGGGTCGTGATGATGACCGGATCACTCAGCCTGGTCGATATCGTGGAAGCCCAGAAGGGGACGTGGCTCGGGATCCTCCCCCGATGGAACATCTTCCCCCAGTTTCTGGGATTTGTCATCTTCCTGATAAGCAGCAACGCCGAACTCAATCGGGCCCCCTTCGACCTCCCAGAGGCGGAGACGGAGCTTGTGGCGGGGTTTCACACAGAGTATAGCTCCATGAAGTTCGCGCTCTTCTTCATGGCGGAGTACGCCAACATGATCGCCGTGGCTGCCCTTGCAACCACCCTGTTTCTGGGCGGGTGGCGGGGGCCGCTGTTGCCTCCCGTGATCTGGTTCCTCCTCAAGGTCTTCGCCTTCATTTTCCTCTTTATCTGGGTCCGTGCCACGTTGCCCCGGTTCCGGTACGACCAGCTCATGGGGTTTGGCTGGAAGGTCCTACTTCCGCTGGCTTTGGCCAACGTGATGTTCACGGCGGCGTTGATCCTCATCCTGGCCTGAGGTGATGGGATGGAGTGGGTGCTCTTCCTGACCCTTGCTCTCCTGGCTGGCGCGGCAGCGTTGGCGATGGTGTTGCAGCGGCATCCGGTCTACAGTGCCCTCTGCCTGATCCTCACGCTCTTCGCCCAGGGGGGCCTTTACATCCTCCTCCATGCACAGCTCATCGCCTTTGTGCACATCATCGTGTATGCCGGGGCCATCATGGTCCTGTTTCTCTTTGTCATCATGCTCCTCGACCTTCGGCCCGAGGAGCACCCTCCGCTGCAGTTCAACCGGATCGGAGTCGTGCTAGGGCTGGTCCTGGCAGGGGCCCTCCTGGCTGAACTGGCCTTGGGCGTGGGCCCCCAGATCAACCTGGGACCGCGGGGCCCTCATGACGTGGAGACGCTCAGGATCCTTGGAAATACTCAGGAGGTGGCCCGAGTCCTGTTTCGAAAGTATTTGATCCCGTTTGAGCTTACATCGTTGATTCTTCTGAGCGCCATGGTCGGGGCGTTGGTCCTGGCCAAACGCAGGCCGGAGTAAAGGATTCATGGTCCCCTTGTGGGCATACCTGCTGCTGAGCGGCTTCCTCTTCATCGTGGGAGTCGTTGGTGTGGCCACTCGGCGCAACGTCCTGATCATCTTCATGTCCATCGAGCTGATGCTCAACGCGGTCAATTTGAGCTTCGTGGCCTTTTCCCGGTTCCTCCACTCTTTGGACGGGCAGGTCTTTGTCTTTTTTGTCATGACCGTGGCAGCTGCGGAAGTGGCGGTGGGTTTGGCAATCATCATTGCCCTCTTCCGGAATGTGGAGACGGTCTATGTAGACGAGCTCCACCTCCTCAAGGGCTAGCGACAGTTCAGAGTTCAGGGTTGAGAGTTCAGAGCAACAGCCCGAGGCCATTCCAATCCCTCATCCCTGAACCATGAACCCTGAACTATGAACGAGGCATTTTCGATGACTAATCTCATCTGGCTGGTGCCGACATTGCCCTTGGTGGGGTTTCTTGTGAACATCCTGCTGGGGCGGCGACTCTCACGGCGCTGGGTGGGCCTGGTGGCCTGCGGCACCGTGGGTGTTGCTGCTGCGTTAAGCCTCGCCCTTTTCTTCCACCTCACGGGTCTCCAGCACAGGCAGTTGTCCCAGGAGCTTTTCACCTGGATTGGTATTGGGGACTTCAACGTTTCTGTGAGCTTCCTCCTCGACCCCCTGTCGGCGGTGATGATCCTGGTGGTGACCTGGATCGGGTTTCTCATCCATCTCTATTCGGTGGGATATATGGCGGAGGATCGTGATTACGCAAGGTATTTTGCCTTTCTCAATCTCTTTGTCTTCTTCATGCTCCTGTTGGTCTTAGCCGATAACCTGTCTCTTATACACATCT
>JAAXQN010000270.1 GCA_012974305.1 Candidatus Methylomirabilis sp.
GACAACCCACAACCCCTCATCGTGCCCGCCTCCAATCTGCAAGAAATCAATCACCAGACAGTCGTGCAACTTCGGGAAGCCTACTACGCGATTCCCGAAGCTGCCCGTCCATTCCTAGAGGACGTCTGGCCCCATGACCAGGGTCTCTCCCAGAGCGACCGCTTTGAGGATCGCCTGGCCATTGTGGAGCGGATGGTCAAACTCTGGGAGGATGGCCAATACGTCGGCTGGCCCAGTTAGTGCCGCACCTCCTTTCGTTTGTCAATCACACTCCGCGCTGGTGCGGCACTTCCGCTAGGGGGGCAGGCCCCCCTTCGGCGCTCAGCCTTGGCCTCGCTGAGCACCCCCCAGGCGTAGGGGAGCCTCTCCCCTACGACCCCTCAGTGCCCCCGGCGGAACCCTGGGGTGCTTAGGAGGAGTTAGTTGGCGGGGTACTAGGTGGGCCGCATAATCCGCTTCAGGGCCGAAAGCAGCATATGGACGTGATTCTCGGTGCTGCTACACCCCATCAGGCCAATGCGCCAGACCTTGCCGGCGAATTCGCCAAGCCCCGCGCCGATTTCAATGTTGTACTCGTCCAGGAGACGCCGGCGCGTGGGGGCGTCTGCCAGGCTCTCAGGAATCCAGGCGGTGTTCAGCATGGGCAGCCGATAAGGCGGCTCGACCACGAGCGTGAAGCCCAGCTCTTCCAGGCCATCGCGCAGCAGTTCATGATTCCGCCGGTGCCGCGCAAAGCGCGCTTCCAGTTCCTCTGTCAATATGATTCGCAGGGCCTCGTGCAGCGCGTACATCAAGCTGATGGGGGCCGTGTGATGGTACGTGCGCTGCTCGCCCCAGTAGTTGCGCACCATTCTCATGTCCAGGTACCAGCTCTGGACCTTCGTTTTGCGTGCATCCATCGCTGCCACGGCGCGTGGACTAAACGAAACCGGTGACAGTCCGGGCGGCGCACTGAGGCATTTCTGGGTGCCGCTGAACACGGCGTCAATGCCCCAGTCGTCCACGCGCACGTCTGTCCCACCGAGCGAAGTGACCGCGTCGACCAGCAGGAGCGCGCCAGCCTCATGTACGATCCGGCTGATGTCCGTCAGCGGTTGCAGCACGCCCGTGGAGGTCTCTGCGTGGACGAGGGCGACGAGCTTGGGTTTGCACTCTCGCAGGGCATCTTCAACCTGTTGCGGATCGATAGGGGACCCCCACGGCGCGTCTACGCGGTGCAGCTTGGCACCGCAGCGCCCCACGATATCGGCCATGCGGTTGCCGAACACGCCGTTCACGCACACCAGCGCTTCGTCCCCCGGCTGCAGCAGATTGACAAAGCACGTTTCCATTCCAGCGCTGCCCGTGGCCGAAACGGCAAGGGTCATTTCGTTTGTCGTCTGAAAAGTGGCCTGGAGCATCCTCTTGACCTCGTCCATGATCACCAGAAACTGCGGGTCCAGGTGGCCGATCAGCGGGGTTGCCATGGCGCGCAGGACGCGCGGGTGGACGTCGCTGGGGCCGGGACCCATCAGGAAGCGCGGCGTGGGGATCAATTCATGGGGCAGAGACACGCAAATCCTCCGATCAGCCTGGTGTTTCGCCGGCGCCCTCGGCCGGCTGGGAGGGTTGGGATTACTCACGCGGCAGCACGCAGGGTCGCGCCAGGAACTGAAAAGCTATATTACGAGAAACTGCCTGTCAATATGTAGTTTTTTCATATCTACAAGGGGGATAGACATGAGTGGTAGTCCCCCTTGCCCTTCTTCCTGTTCCTGTCGCACCCCAGGGTGACTCAGCCGTAGTCCAAGTCGTCCGTGTCATCGACGGCGACACCTTCCAGGTCCATTCGTGTGGTGGCAAGCAGGCTCATAGCACGCTTATTGCACGGTCTATCAGACCGGGAAACAATCCGTCGACTCCCCCCAAGGTGGGCCCTCGGAGTCCCCATTTGCGGCTGCGGGGCCCGGCAAGTTTGAAGATTAACGAATGGAAAGGAAACCCCCGATGGTGGCCGAGGAGCCGCTGTGGCGATAAAAATAAGGAAATGGCTAGCGAGATGGTCAAAAGCCGAATCCGGCAAAGAACGGGAGGATGAGGCGCGGGTACCCGACCAGGATGAGGTGCGGGTAAGCGCGGAAGAGGAGGCGCCCGGAGTCTCCCCTGATGAGGCATCCGCTGACGATGAGTCGTCTGTCCTCCTCGAGGATGAAATGCGGGTAAGCGCCGAGGATGAGGCGCCGGTACTCCGTAGGGATGAACCGCGGGTCACGACCCAATATAACGTCCGGTTCATCGTCGTGGACGAGGCGGCCGTAGCTTCCGAGGATGAGATACTCGACATCGGCGAGGCCGAGGCCCACGTATCGGCCGAGGGTGAGGCGTCGCTCATCCCCGAGTATGAGCTGCTAGTGCCCCTCGTGGATGACGCGTTCGTGCCCACTGAGGATGCGGCGCCGGGTTCCGCCCAAGATGAGGTCCAGGTCATCGTCGAGCATGAGGCACCGGTTGTCGCCCTGGATGAGGCGTCAGGTCCGATCAGGGAGGATGCAAAGGAAGAACAAGAATTAGGACGGCGGAAACACCCCCGATTCGTCGTAAAAGGGGAGACCAAGGGGCGGGTAGCTGCCGTATCGGATGCGGTCCTCCTGAACATCAGTCTAGGAGGGGCCCTGATCGAACATGCCGGTGTTGTCCGACCAGGCACCCCCTCCTCTTTGGAGCTTGACCTTCGTGGAAAGAGGATCCGCCTGAGGTGCCGCGTGGCCCGTTCGGTGGGGAATCGGATAGAGGTGCAGCCGGATGGGGAGCAGGAGCTGATCTACCACACCGGGCTGCAATTTGTCGAACCCTCGGACGAAACGCTACAGGTAATCGGTGATTACATCCAGTCACTTTCCAACGAGGGTTAAGATCCCCCCGGGTCACCCTCCATGGGAGTCTCGTTCCACACCCACGTTGTTGGGGTCAGACATTGCTAATTGGTATGATCGCCATCATCTTCGAGCGGGTTCAGTTAGGTGAGGTCGGGATTGGAGGGGGGTCGAGGATGCGGTCAATTCGTATGATTCGGTAATTTTCTTAGACAATCCGATCTTCTGACGAACGACGGCAACTCAGATTCCATCTTTGCGGGGCTGGCAGCTGCGAATGTCACAGCGTCGCCGTGAAGAAACATCTTGATCCATACCCCCCGCGAATCGTACCAGAGCTCACGATCTTGACCATCTTGATCTTGTACAACGTACCGTTCCGCCGTTTCGGACTTATTTCCGACAGATACAGTCTCCACTCCCTTATTGGAGATAATCATTGATTCAAGTTCGCCAGTAATTGGACTCATGGCCTGAACGATATGGTCCGACCCTCTAAATGCAGGGTTCAAGAAATTTGTTGGGACGGCCTCTCCGGAAATTTGCTGACTCTTCTCTGATCCAAATTTTTTGAAGAGTCCCTTATCTTTCCGAAATACCGAGACCGTGATCGGATCTCCGAATTCATCCCATGGACATACACTTGGTCGCACCATGCGCACGAAAATGGAACACCAGCCTGCAGTAAAAGATTCGAACGCGACCAGCGTGCCGTTGCGCCACACCTCTCTTCGTTTCGAGGCACGGCAGTAACCGGTATCATCCACCCATTCCTCGGTTTCCACGACGACATCTTCGCCCTGTCGTCTAGATACAATCTTCTGTATTCCTGTTTCGTTGTTGTTGCGAGTAATCTCATAGTAGAACGTCCCAAGAGGCCAATCCTGGGATACAGCGGTTCCGCTCAAAAAGAGCAAGGTGATACAGGCGAAGAGCAACCTTCCCAGTGTGATCCGGGGCTTTGTATTCCTCTCACGATTTCGACGATGAGCCAATTCTTTGCTTTCCCCCCACCGGGTGTCTGCCAAACCGAAATGTTACGCATTCCCGTTGTGCCTATTGTACGCCGCGGCTTGCCCCTGGGGATAGAGAAATGCAATTCCCGCACCAGCGACGGCGCACCAACCATGACTGCGGCGTTTTCGGAGATCGCGTGAAGGTCCGTGATATCGACGTCAATACCCCCGAAACCAAACGTCACAAGAACATGCGTATGGTGTCCGGCATGTAATCTTGATTGGGTTTGCTTGGGGACGCGGCTTCTCGGGTGAGACAATGCGGCAATAGGGAAGGTTTTGTTAAAAACAACGGCGAAGGAACAAATAAAAGCCCGCAATGATGCGGGATGATTTCTCTACATTAAACGTTTCAATTCCTCCTCAAGGCGCGCCATTGTCTCGGCGCATTTTTTCTGACAGCTTTCGCAAAAAATCACCTGATCATCATAACTCAAGCCACTCGCAAGCTCCTGGCTGGATCCGTTAGGTTCGGCAATTGAAGCGCGCAGCACCTTTCTCGACTCCATGCACGAGATTGTACGATCATCGTGCACATGTAATGTGTCCCGGCAAATCACAGGCGGGCCTGCCAATCCTTTTCGGTCAAACACTAAAAACGCTCGCGCCGATTGTATATACTTTTGAGCCCGTTCAATATCCTCTCTGGCTTTATGCTTCATGACAAGAATCCGCTCAACCTGATTGATGGCTTCTTTTAAGGTGACAAACTCCATTTTCTTGCCCCCCATATGGTCGACGACTTCGAGAAGGCGGTGCAAAGCTTGTGCCAGGGGCTATTTGCGGTTTTTTTGCCGGGATAGGTCTTCTTGGGTTTGCGTAGTTGGGGCCTCGGAAGAGCTACAAAGCAGGTGACGTCCGCGTCCTCGGCGATTCAGCCAGGGGAGATAGGAGGGCGATGGCTTGAAATTCGTTGACAAATTCGGCGTTCTTCGGTGTATTACGGGAGGTCCAAGAAGAAGGTGGGACAGCTCAACGCCCGAGGAGGTCAATCGCACAGGAGGAGTAGGCGATGCGGGGTGGGCGCGAGTATGGGATCACAGTGCTGCGGGTCACCTTGGGAGTAGTCTTCGTGATGCACGGCTATTTCGCCGGCTTTGTCTATACCCCTGCCGGTGTGGCCGGCTTTAATGCCTCCATGGGCATTCCGCTCCCGACGGTCACGGCCTGGTTTGTGATCCTGGGCCACTTCCTGGGTGGGGCATCGCTCGTCCTGGGGTATTACACTCGTATCGGCGCGTTAGTCCATGTGGTGATTATGGGGGGTGCAGTCTTCTTCGTCCACCTGGGGCAGGGTTTTTTCCTGCAAGGCATCATCGTGGACGCCGCGGCGGGCAAGGCGATCGCCGGCGGGTACGAATACGCCCTCGTCCTCCTCATGGCTTCAGTCGCGATCCTCTTCCTTGGATGTGGGCCGCTCGGTCTGGACCACCCAAAACGCTGATCACCCGACCGGCCCGACTGGAGAGAAAAGCTCCTTGCCGCCCTATCTGGGTTATGGTATGGTCCCTCCCGTTTTGGCTCAGAACCTCGCGCCCTATATCCTTGGCGCGAAATTCCTAGATCACACGAGACACGGATGACGTAGCGGCATGCGGGTATCCCACACGCCTCTCGATATTCGTCGTCTGCCGACCCGGTTCGAGGGGTTGGTACACATCGACGTGGACCTTCCACCCCGGAGGACCGGGTGATTCTGCTGCTGGTCATCCTCCTTTCTCCCTTTGTCGCCGCGGCGCTGACCCCTCTTGTTGCGCGGGTCTTGGGAACGCGGACCGGGTGGTGGGCCGCTGCGGTCGCCCTGGGAAATACGTTAGCGCTGCTTTCTCTGCTCCCTGACATACTCCACGGAACCACCCTCACATACACGCTTCCCTGGATCCCTGTTCTCGACGCCAATCTCACGCTGATGGTGGACGGGCTGAGCCTCTTCTTTGCCCTCCTCATCTCCTTCGCCGGATGTCTCATCATGGCCTACGGCCGCTTTTACCTGGACCCGCGCGAGGAGCACGGGAAATTTTTCGCCTACATGCTGCTCTTCATGGGCTCCATGCTGGGGGTGGTCCTGACTGGCAACCTGATTGCCCTGTTTGTCTTCTGGGAGCTGACCAGTCTGTCTTCATTTCTCCTCATTGGCTTCTGGGACCACCGAGAGGCCTCACGCTACGGAGCGACCCAGGCCCTCCTCGTCACCGGGGGCGGCGGGATGGCCATGCTCATCGGGTTCATCCTCTTGCATCAAGTCACCGGATCCTGGGACATGCAATCGGTCCTGAGCCAGGGCGACATCATCCGCGCCAGCCCCCTCTATCTTCCCATCCTTGGCCTGGTGTTCCTCGGATGCATGACCAAGTCGGCGCAGACCCCCTTTCATTTCTGGCTCCCCAATGCCATGGAGGCCCCGACGCCGGTGAGTGCGTATCTACACTCCGCGACGATGGTCAAGGCCGGGTTGTACCTGGTGGCCCGCCTGCATCCGGCCCTTTCGGGGACCGAGGCGTGGGTGTACCTGGTCGGGGGGGTGGGCATCCTTACTCTGTGTGTCGGGGGATTCTTGGCGTTAGCCCAGGACGATTTGAAAGCCCTGCTGGCGTACTCCACGGTGAGTCAACTGGGGCTGATTATGGCCCTGTACGGCCTGGGCACCCGCGAGGGAGTGGTCGCAGGGTCCTTCCACCTCATGAATCACGCAGCCTTTAAGGCAGCCTTATTCCTCTGCGTGGGAAATGTGGAACATGAAACCGGGACGAGGCGGTTGAGCCAGTTGGGAGGCCTGTGGCGGGCAATGCCCTGGACAGGAGTGTTCACTCTGGTCTCGGCGGCCGCGATGGCCGGGTTGCCGCCCTTTGGCGGATTTGTGAGCAAGGAGCTCTTTTATGCGGCCACGCTGGACGTGACCGGCGGTGCGGAGCGGGTCCTGTTGCCTGTCCTGGCGGTGGCAGGATCGGCCTTCACATTTGCTTACTCGTTGCGGCTCGTCTATGGGGTCTTCTTCGGGGAGCCCGGGCATCCCCCCAAACATCCCCACGAGGCTCCGCTGGGGATGCTGTGGTCGCCGTTCATTCTGGCCGCGCTCAACCCGTTCCTCGGGCTGTGGCCGGCTCCCGCGGATCACTTCCTCCTCGAGCCCATGGCTTCGGGCATTCTCAGGCAAAACGTACACGTCCACTTAGCCCTCTGGCACGGCTTCGGAGCACCCCTACTGATGAGTGTCATCGCCATTGCGGCCGGCCTCATCCTCTATCCGGCATGGTTGGGGATCCAGCGGTGGCAGGGAGATGTTTTTTCCCGGTTCAGCCTGGAGGGCACCTACAAAGGCAGTCTCCAGGTCCTGTCGCGGTCGGGGAGGGACGTTTCGCTCTGGCTCCAATCGGGCTTTCTCAGACAATACCTGCTCTGGATTCTCTCTTTTCTGAGCCTGGTCGTCCTCTCCACCTTCATTTGGAATCGGGTCTCGTTGATCCCTGTGGAGGCACGATCGGTCCTCTCCTACGAAGGGATCCTGCTCATCCTGACGGTCGTGACCACTATTGCGGTGGTCTTCGCTCCCCGACCACTCCCCGCGGTGATTCTGCTCGGAGGGGTGGGATTTCTCGTGGGGATTCTCTTCATCCTCCTGTACGCCCCGGACCTCGCTCTCACCCAGATCCTCATCGAGACCGTCTCCCTCGTCCTTTTTCTGTTGGTGATCTATCGTCTTCCCCCGTTTATCCCGGAACAGGCCTCTCGCGGTCGCTTGCTGCGGGACGGACTTTTGGCCACCGTGGTGGGTGGCGCGGTGTCGGCGGTCGTTTTGGCCACCGCCGGTCAAGGCTATTTCCCCTCGATCGCAGAGTTCTTTCTCCGTGAAAGTGTCCCTGGGGGAGGCGGCAGAAACGTAGTCAACGTAATCCTCATCGACTTCCGCGGATACGACACCCTGGGGGAGGTCACCGTCTTGGCCATCGCTCTTCTGGGTGTCTTCACCCTGCTTAGCAGAAAGGACACGCGATGAGGCGGCCAACGACGGTCATTGCCGAGACGATCACCCAGTGGTCCTTTCCCGTCATCTTCCTCTTTGCGGTATATCTCTTCTTGGCGGGCCACAATAATCCGGGGGGAGGGTTCATCGCCGGCGTCATGACCGCGGCGGCCCTGGTGTTACAGTACGTCGTGTTTGGGATGCGGGAAGTGCAACGCTTTACCCCGTCGAGCTATCTTGGGCTGGTGGCCCTTGGACTGAGCCTCGCCCTGGCGACAGGACTGGGTAGCCTTTTTCTGGGATGGGGATTTCTCAAGAGCGGCATTCTGCACCTGCATCTCCCCATCTTCGGAGACGTGGAGATCGTCTCGGCCGTCGCCTTTGATCTGGGGGTCTATTGCATTGTGGTCGGGGTGACGCTCACGATCATTTCCCTTCTGGGACGGGAGCAGCCGTGACGACCTTACTTGCCGTAACCATCGGGGTCCTCTTCGGAACCGGGGCGTTCCTCGTGCTTCGCCGCAATGCGCTGAAGGTCATCATTGGTCTCTCCCTCATCTCCCACGGCGCTAACCTCTTGCTGGTGACATCTGGGGGCTTTGCCGGAAATCGTCCGCCCATCATCGGGCCTGGCGGGGGGGTGTACGTCGATCCGTTACCGCAGGCGTTGGTCCTCACCGCCATCGTGATCAGCTTCGGGGTGACCGCCTTTCTGGTGGTCCTCCTGTACCGTCTCTATCAGCGGACGGGAACCGTTGACATGGATCAAATCCGGAGACTTCGAGGATGAAGGCGCTGGTGGTCCTCCCCGTTTTGATTCCGTTGGCGACCGCCATCGTTACGATCTTTCTCGGACGGTCCCTTCGCGGAAAGATCCTGGTGAGCCTGGTCGGAGGTGGGGCGACATTCGCCAGTGCCCTCCTCATTCTCAGGAGCGTCTGGAGCTGGGGGACCGTGGTCCACGTCATGGGCAGCTGGTCTCCCCCCTTCGGCATCATCCTGGTGGCGGATCTGTTAAGCAGCGGGATGGTCGTCCTGTCGAGCGGCGTGGCTCTGGTCACCCTCTGCTACTCCGTGGGATACGTTGACGAAGAGGGGCAGCGGCTCACGTACCATCCTCTCTTCCATCTGCTCATGATGGGGATCTATGGTGCCTTCCTCACCGGGGACATCTTCAACCTGTTTGTCTTCTTCGAGATTCTCTTGATCTCTTCCTACGCCCTGGTGGCCTTTGCTGGTGAGGACTATCAGCTCGAGGCCTCGCTCAAATACGCTACCATCAACATGATTGCCTCTGCGGTGTTTTTATTGGCGGTGGGCGGGCTGTACGGCGTCATGGGAACCTTGAACATGGCCGATCTCAGTCTCAAGATCGGGGGGCTTCAGGAGCCGGGCCCCCTCCCCACCATCTTCTTACTCTTCATCGCGGTCTTCGGGGTGAAGGCATCCCTGTTTCCCTTTTACTTCTGGCTGCCTGACGCCCACTCGAGTGCCCCGACTCCGATTAGCGCCATACTTTCCGGCGTCCTGATCAAGGTGGGCGCCTACAGCATTCTCCGGGTTTCCAGTGTGATCTTCGTCCCCCTCCGGCCCGGCGCGCAGGAGTGGATTTTGGCCCTCGCGGCGGTCACCATGGTAGTGGGGGCTTATGGAGCCCTCGCCCAGTCGGACGTCAAGCGCCTCCTGGCGTATTCGAGCGTGGGTCAGATGGGTTACATCATCTTGGGCATCGGGATCGGAACCCCCCTCGCCTGGGTGAGCACACTCCTCTTTATCGTGAATCACGCCCTGTCCAAGGCGATGCTCTTTCTCACGGCAGGGGTCGTCATTGAGGCGACGGGGACGAGGGAGATGGGAAGCATGGGGGGACTTGCCCGGCAGATGCCCTGGACGGCAGGTGCTTTTCTGATCGGAGCCATGGGCATTGCCGGGGTCCCCCCCCTCCTCGGCTTTTTTGCCAAGTTTCTTCTCATCCAGGCCGCACTCGAGGCGGGGCACGGATTCCTCGCGGCGTTGGCGGCAGGCTTGGCCATCGTTTCCCTGTGGTATCTCTTTGCTGCCTGGCAACAGATCTTTTGGCGTGAAGGCAGCGGACACGCTCTCCACCCGGCCCCTCGGCTCATGAAAGGATCGGGACTTGTCTTGGCCGGGGTCATCGTGGTCGGCACAATATTTCTCAACCCCCTGGTCAATTTTCTACGAGCCGTGGAAGCTCAACTGAGGCAGCCGGAGGCCTACGTCACGGCCGTTTTTCGGGAGGCGCCGCCTGTGACAGCCTCCACTGTGGAGCCGAAATGAAGCAGCAAAAACTTTGGATCCTCACCATCGTGCTCGCCGTGGTCTGGTGCTTTCTGAGCGGGGCTGTCACCTTGGCCAACTTCCTCATGGGACTGCTGGTGGGGACGCTCACCCTCGTGCTGTTTCGCCCGTTCTTTCCTTGGAGTCCCTCTCCGCTCCGTCTGTTACGGAAGATCCCGGCCTTCCTCCGCTACCTCGTGCACTTCCTGTACGAGCTGGCCAAGGCAAACCTGCAGGTGGTCTATCTGGCGCTCCATCCCAAGATGCCGATCCGTCCGGGGATCATTGCCTTTGCGACCCGGCACCGGAGCCCTCTCGGGACGACATTGTTAGCCAACAGCATCACCCTCACCCCCGGCACTCTCACGATGGATCTCACTCCTGATGGGCGGATACTCTACATCCATACGCTGGATATAAGTCACCCGGAGGAGGTGCGCGAGGAGATCCGGCGGGGGCTCGAAGATTACACATTGGGGGTGGCAGACTGATGACGCTTCTCGTGAATGGGGTACTCCTGGTGGCGGCCTGCTCGACTCTTCTGTGTCTGTACCGCATTGTGGCGGGCCCCTCGGTCCCTGATCGGGTAGTCGCTTTTGATGCCTTCTCCACAAACCTGGCCGTCGTCGTCGTGCTGCTGGTCATTCGGGATGGCTTGGTCGAGCTCATCGATGTCGTCCTGGTCCTGGCGATCCTGGGATTTGTGGGGACCATGGCCATAGCGAAGTACATCAAGAAGGGGGATATCGTTGACTGACGTCGTTGCGGGGATCCTGATTCTGATCGGGACTTTCTTTCTCGCGGCCGGCTCCATTGGTCTCATCCGGTTTCCCGATGTGCTGTGCCGGATGCATGCCACCACGAAAACCACCACGCTCGGGGCCTGCTCAATTTTCCTGGCTGCGACGATCAAGTACGGATACTCTCCAATCGGTCTTAAGTCCCTCCTGGCGGTGGCTTTTCTGCTCATTACGGCACCCGTCGGGGCTCATATGATCGCTCGGGCCGCCTATCGGGGTCGGGTTCCGCTGGCCGCCGATCGGATGGTCGCGGATGACCTGAGGGAAGCTGTGGAGCCATCCGCCTACGCGGCCGAGCAGGACTCCCGCGCTCGGTAACGCACCTTCCCAATACGCCTCTCTCATCCGAGACCTGTCTTGTCCTCCCCAAGGTGTCTTTCGCATCCATGCATCCAGTAAAATACTTTAGAATCAATCAATTGGCTCACCACATTATTTTTTATAATGCAACGCAAAAAATACTTGACAGGTATGACGCAGAGTGTTATATTCCCTAGCAGAACGTCCTGATCCTCTTGGGTTGGCCAAGAAGAGATTATGGGTAAACACTGATAACCGTAAGGGAAGGAGAGATGTTATGAATCAGCCCGATTTCACAGAGATCAGCACCAAGGCGAATGAGGCGTGGACCGAGACAGTTGATAAAGCGCTAGGGGCCTTATCCCTGGCTGGCGAGGTCCAGCGGGACGTCTCGGGCCGGACGGTCGATGCCAACGCCGCCATCGCGCGGGAAGGCGTTCAGTATCTGGACGAGGTCCAGGGAACGATCCGGCGCGCGTCTGAAGAGGCCAGGGGCCTCTTGAACCGTCAGTGGGCTGTGGCTCAGGAGTTTCCGAAGGATCCGATGGCTTTTCCCCAAAAGGTGGTGAGCCTCTACTTGGAGGAGGGAGAAAAGTTCACGAGCCTCGGGGATGCCCAGGTGGAGGCCCTGACCCGGTTCACCGGGAATCTTCAAAATCTCCTGGAGAAGGCCGGCAAGGAGACCCGCGAGAACCTGACGAAGTACACCGAAAAAATCCTTGCCCTGTACGGCCTCAAGAACTAAGGCCACGCTGCTTTGCCAAAGGCCCCGTCAATTGACGGGGCCTTTCTCTTTTAAACACTCCTTCTTCATGCCTTCCGCTGTCCGGCGGTCATTCGTCCCGCAGGCCTCTCAGACCGTAAGAGCGCGCCGCTTTTCTTTCCTGAAGGTTCGGTCCATTGCCTCCTAATGCTCTGTAAAAACAGAGGTTGAGGGTTTCATCTTGACAGGTATTGGGGATCCTGTATAGGGTACTTCCCCCGCCCCAGGGTCCTCTGCGCGAGAGCCCGGGGCAGTCGACACCCCGGACCAGCATTTTCATTTCATATCAGAAGGGAACTCTTGACAAGGAGGTGAGGCATGAAGGTCAGAACATGGTCCCGCCAAAGCCGGTCTGTCGGTGCCGTATGCGCAGCTGTGTTTGTCCTGGCCTTGCTGGCGGCGCCAGCGGCATTGGCGCAGGGGCAGTATCAGCCCCAGTACGGAGGGACCCTGGACTTTGCGGTGCCGAAAGATCCCCCCTCGTTCGATGGGCATCGGGAGAACACCTTTGCGTTAATTCACCCGGTGGCCCCCCACTACAGCCTCCTGTTGAAGTTCGATCAGTGGAACTACCCTACGATTGTGGGCGACGTGGCGGAGAGTTGGAAGATCTCCAACCCCTCCCTTTTAGCGAACCTGGCCTCCCCCTGGAACTTCATTTACAAGGCGGACATCCTCGCGAAGGACCCGCATTGGTATGAGAAGAACATCAATGGGACCGGCCCCTTCAAGTTTGCGGAGTATGTCCCCGGGTCTCACTGGATCGGCAAGAAGAACGAGGATTACTTCGTGAAGGGGCGGCCGTACCTGGACGGGTACAGGGCCATCTTCATCAAGTCGAGCTCGGCGCGGGTGGCCGCGGTCCGGGGCGGTCGGGCGCTCATCGAGTTCCGGGGGTTCCCTCCCTCGAGCCGCGACGATCTGGTCAACGCCCTTCAAGACAAGATCCGAGTCCAGTCGGGCCCCTGGCTCTGCTACCTCTCGGTCGCCATCAACAACGAAAAGAAACCCTTCAATGATGTCCGGGTCCGCAAGGCCCTGTCGTTAGCCCTGGATCGCTGGGAGGCCTCGGAGACCCTGTCCAAGATCGCTATCATCAAGCCGGTGGGGGGCGTCATGCGCCCCGGCTCCGAATTTGGCGCGACCAAGGCAGAGCTGACGGGGCTCGTCGGCTACGGCAAGGACATCAAGGCCGCCCGGAAAGAGGCACGCCGTCTGCTCAAGGAGGCCGGGGTGCCTGAGGGGTTCAAGTTTACCTTCAAGAATCGGGACTTGCCGATGCCGTATGAGCCGATGGGGATCTGGCTCATTGACCAGTGGCGGCAGATCGGGCTGAACGTCACGCACAAGATCGAGGAGAAAGGCCCGTACTTCTCTGATCGGAAAAAGGGGAACTTCCAGACCATCATGGACTACTCCTGCGACTTCATGGACGAGCCGGATCTGCAGCTCTACAAATACCTCTCAAGTGGGAAGAGCGGGGCCAACTACTCGCGCTACGAAGATCCGGTCTTGGACGAGCTGTACGTGAAACAGAGTCGCGCCAAGAGTGCCAAAGAGCGGCGGGAGCTGATCCGGCAGTTTGAGCGGCGACTGTTGAACGAAAAAGTCTATACATTCCCGACCCTGTGGTGGTTCAAGATCAATCCGCACTGGGACAAGGTGAAAGGCTGGAACCAGCTCCCCAGCCACTACTTGAATCAGGACTTGCGGGACGTCTGGCTGGCGAAATAGTAGCCCTCGTGAGGGGGATTGAGCGCTCGGCGCTCCTCAAAACGGTGGCCCGCCGCGCAGGGGAAGGCGGCGGGCCGCCTTCTTTTTGAGAGGCAATGCAACGATACATCATCAAGCGGTTCCTCTTGATGATCCCGACCCTGCTCGGGGTCGCGGTCTTCATCTTCCTCCTCATGCGGGTGATTCCCGGCGACATCGTCGAGCTGAGGCTTACCAGCGAAGGGGGTTTCGTCACGGAAGAGGTCCTGGCCATGGAGCGGGCGCGGCTGGGCCTCGATAAGCCCCTCTGGCAGC
>JAAXQN010000235.1 GCA_012974305.1 Candidatus Methylomirabilis sp.
CTAAAAAGTTATCCCTAAGGTACGCTCCAGATGACCTTCCCGGCCTTATGGAAACAACTCGAGAAAAGCCTCAACATTATAGAGGGTCTGCGCGGAGAAACTGAGACCGTCGGCAGCTTCCTTGAGGATGAGGAGCTTCATCACGGATCAGCTCTGCTTAAATGACCTCTTATCCGCTCGAACAAGTAAGCCAAAGACGCTCCGTCATCCGTTACCACTACCCTTACTCCAGCAGAGCACGCAGGTGTCACCGACGAACGGGGTCTCGATCTCACAGAGGGCACACAAACGTAACGGGAGTCCCTGCTCCTGACCCCAACGGTGAATGCCGGCCAACCCGTGCTCTTCATAGACCTCGACGGCCCTGTGGAGGAGATGTTGCTCCTCGCTACCCATCTCGACCATCGTTCATCCCTCCCCGACCGTGACCTTTCCCGCCCTCTTTAGCCACCAGTTCTCCCGCTCCATGCGGTCCAGCCGTCGTGCCAAGGTTTCCATCGTTGGCTCGTTCATCGCGTCGTCCCCCCTGTCTTCGCTCAAACAGCGTCCAATGCGTCTCGTCCTGTCTGCAAGAACCCCCCGGTCTGGCATGATCCTTGCTCACTTTCGCTGTGGAGGAAATTCGTGTCTTCCTACACTAATGTCCGTGGTTACCCACGCCTCGTGGCCTATCTACCCGTTCAGTGTACTTCTCCAAGCCAGGGGACGTCCATGGCAAAGGTGATCACCGGCAAAACCAGGTCCATCAGTCCCGGTGGACTGGGACTTCTGCTTCCCGATACGACCCCCCTCAGGACCTCACTATCGATCCAGGTCTGTCAGGAGGAACCGCTGCCCGGGCTTGTTATCTGGCGTGACAGGCCCATCTCAACTGATTTGGTAACTAGCGTCCCCCATGGTGTCGCTTTTGATCAGCCGGTCGACGCAGACCGGATACGGCAATGGGTGCTCAACGCAAGAAAACGAGCCCATCCCCGAGTCCGAGTCCAGTTCGATGTGGAGTTCACCGGGGCGGGAAAGGAGCGACATGGCACTTGCCTGAGTCAGAGCAGGGGCGGGATGTTTATCACCACTATGGATGTTCCGCCCACACTAGGGACTGTGACCTTGCTCCGTTTTAAGCTGCACGATACTTCCCACATGCTGTTGATCCCTGCCGAAGTGGCCTGGGTGCGCGAGGAGGCAAGCGGGCCGAGTGCTGTCACTGGCATAGGGGTGAAGTTCCTCGCAGTCAACCCGGAGGAGGCTGTCTTGATCGACAACGTCGTCGACCGGCTTCTCGGAGAGGCTTCCTCCTCGGCGGACTCCTCCCTTCCGCCGTCACCATGAATAACCCGACTGATACGCGACGCTCGCCTCGTGTTCCCTGCGACATCCCGGTGGAGTACCACATCAAAAGCGACCGCCCGCAGGAGGGGCGGATCGTCAAGCTCGGGACCGCGGGGGCGCTCCTCACCCCCCAGGAGCCGGTCCCGCTCGGGACCGAGATGGTTCTGAACTTCCGCCTTCCGGTCAGCAACCGGCCCATCCGGACGGCCTGCACAGTGAGGTGGGCCGATGAGCGCTCGGTCGGGGTGGAGTTCTCCCACCTGACACTCCAGGAACAGGAAGAGATTTGGAAGTTTCACGCGAAGGAATCGGCCCGGCAGCGGAAATCGCGTTCGTAGTCCACAACGCCCTTCCATTCTAACTCCCCCGCTTCCCCTCCGTCTCTCGCCGCACCGCCTTGATTTCCTCCGGCCTGTTACGGAGTTAAATCGCGAATTACAAACTCCACGGCCGCTAAAGCCGCCAGCGCTGTACCCCGATCGCAGGTTTGTCCTAGACGCAACTCACGGCCAGGATGAATTAAGTTCCGAAAATCTTTTGCCAGCCGAGCTTGAGTAGCCGTCTCCTCACTTATCAAATCCGGTTCCGCTGCTACCTCTATATACGAGTGAAGGTCCCAAGTTTCGAGATTCCCTCCAGGATTCCTCCTCAAAGTATTTATTGCTACAAGAATACCGGCAGCATCCAAGACATTTTCCGGGGGGTGTTGTTGCAGCGCCCAAAGCAGCAATGCTTCAACTACAGACCCGGCCAGAACTGTTGTTGCCTTCCATTCGCCATTGGAAAGTGCCGTGTTTATCGTGCTTATATCCGTCCGCAAGCTTTCTATCAATTCCTGATCAGAAATGAAATCCAGTGCTACGGTTCCAGGCGATGGGTATTCATCCGGACAAGCGGACAGTGCTGTACGAATCAGGTAGACAGGGTTGAGGTCGTCGAACGCGGACATATATTCTAGGGATGATCTACCTTGTTCTTGCCACCGAAAGATTGCGGTTCGGACCGCAGCGAGGCCGGTAATAAAACTAGCGTATTGATGGCCTTCGAGGACTATCAACTGATGGGGAATTTGCTGCACTAAGTCAATAATGGCCGTTAACCCTGCTGCTTCTTTCGGGCCTACCCCAAACGAAAGATTACGACATTCATGTTCAGTAGTAGAGAAAGGAAAGAAACCTTCTATAAACTCGACAACTTGACTTGGGACTACACGCGGCATTTATTCGTCCTCCTTGAGACTTTCACCGAACCAGGGAGTGAATAGGCCTGGTAGGCCTCACCTCCACAGCCCCCGTTTTTGCTCCCTCGCCTCCCGCTGTAGCTTCAGGAATAGGTCTTGGTGCTTCACATTCGGCGTTCCCTAATGGCAGCGCTTCGGCGGGGTTTCCCTTTACCTTTCCCCTCTCAGCGAGTCAACGTATTCAGCGATCAGCCGCAGGGAATCCTCCGGGGCGTCGAGAAACTCTAGTCCCGTCCGAAAGATCAGTTCTCGCTCCCCGTCAGTCCGAACCTCCGTACGATGGACCGCTGATCGAACGACCCGGCACTTCAGACTTACCTTCTGTCCCTGGATGGAAAAGGTCAGGACCGAGAGGGTCCCGAGGCGGACAAGGTCCGAATGTTCCATTAGGGCCCCGCTCATGCTGACATTGATCAGGAACGCGTCGTAGATGGCGGTAATCCGCCCTGGGGTTTGCTCCTCTACCGCGCAGCGGATATTGCCGCGCCTGTCTTCCTTCTCCTTCACTGACTCCCCTCCGCCCTCTCGCCGTTTTTATGATTGCTCAAAAACAAAACGCCCCCCCAGACCGTGCTCCGCCCGAGAAGGCGTCTGACTTTGTGATGCGCCGTCGAATGTGCCGCTGGTGGGCTGTAGGGCATTGATCGCCCCGGTTTCATACGCTTTATGGCTGCTGGGAGCCGTAGGGGGCCTCAGTATCCCCCACGGGGGAAGGAGTGTCAAGAGTCAGGCACTCCCTACGGTGCGCTCCAGATGACATTACTTCTGCGGACAAGCCTTGGTATTCCCCCTGACAGAAACGAAATCTTTGCATGACCATGAACGACTTGCACTAGCATCAGGACCGCTCCGCGACTTCAATGCCCCTGGCCGAATTCATTACTGTCCTTGCAAACAAAGGACTTAGGCGATTCAAGCAGGCATTGCAATCTGTACTGGCATATGGAGTGCAATTCAGAGCGTTCGTGGCTAACGTCACAACTGTACACGTTTTTGCAGGACAGAAAATGGTTGCTGATATGTACATAGACTTGGTTTTTTACGTTGTCATTTTCACCACCGCTCTATCCCTTCTCATCGCGGGGGTCCTCATACACATCCTTGAATCACGCTATCGTGCGATCTGTGCGAAGAAAGACGGAACCATCAGGTTGTTCAGGGAGCAAATGAAGATGGCGTCGGAGCATAAGGAGGCACGCATACAGGCGGCACGGGTTAGGCCGGGTGCGTCGAATCTTGAAGTGGGAGTTCTTGCTTTACTCGCAGGACCTTCTATGCTTTTCGAGACCTTTCTCCGTCTTACTGAGAAATTGAAAATTGGAATCAAGTGGGATCCGTTTAAGGAACCGTTTCAATGGGAGGGGCGAGAACGCGCAAGCCGTGGGGAAATAGGACAGATCGCGGCTATCCGTGTTCTTCGGGACCAAGGGTATATTAGTGTGCCATTGCCGACGGTAGACGGCTACGCTTTTATTGCATCAAACGAGGCCATAGCTATGAGGGCTGCGTATGACCGTCTTCCGGAGGCTATGAAGGCCAAGGCTCGCGAAAGGCAACAACGGCAGATCTACAGGGAGGCAGGGCCTGCTGTCTAACGAGGAACCAGTCTGGCCTGGTCCCTTCCCTCCATGGCGTGGGAAAAAGGCCCTTTCCACATACCCGTAGAAGGCGTCCCGCCTGAGAAAATGGTCTTGACTATGTGGAGCGCATCCCCTTTCTAGTCGCGCGAGGGATGCTGGAGGGCCCATGGCCACCAAAGTGATCCATTCATTCATCCTGCTCGGTGTCCTGATCTTCACCTTCTGGTTCGGTTTCCTCCTCGGGGGGGCTGATGAGCGAGTTGCTTTTGTCGAGCATTGTCAACAAGTCATTGAGGCCCAAATCCATGGTAACCCACTAGTGGTCACCGGCCACCAAAAGTAGCGTAGTGTTGGCACGTGACGTCGAACGCCACCTGAGCGAGACCATCACTGCAACGACTCTTGGACGGCATCCTCAGCAAGATACCCGTTGCTCGTGGTGTTTTTAGGATAGCTCTGCGATTCCTTGCCCCCCTCTTCAAAATCGCGAGAGCGATATAGCACAAACGCGGGGGTCGAGATTCACTCCCACCCACCCCCTTGCCGGTGCTAGTACAGGTGCTAGTTCGGTGTCAGTTTTGGGCATACTTGGTCGTTTTAGATCCCACTCCCTTCAAATTGGAAAGCCCTCGCCAACAAGGTTTTTGGCCGTTCTATTTAGGATTTAGGAATATGGGCTTCTGGCATTTTTGGTGCCAGGAGGGAAATACACCGAGAAAAGGAAACTCACCGAAAAATAAGGGGGGAGGCGCTTCCGGGC
>JAAXQN010000149.1 GCA_012974305.1 Candidatus Methylomirabilis sp.
GCGCAGCCGGTCTCGATCGTGAAGCGGACCCAAGAGGAGTATTACCGGCTCCTCTCGGATCACGGGTTTCCCGCGCGCGAGATCGAGCTTCCGGTGAATCGGTTTCTGTACGTCGCCGAGTCGAACCAGCAGGCAATCGATGAAACCCGGGACGCTCTGAACGCCTTTATCCATCGGGGTGCAACGGCCATCCGGGACTATCTGTTCCGCGCATCCGAGGAGATCACACCTGAGTGGCTCTATGAGGAGGTCTGCATCTTTGGCGATCCTGACACCTGCATCAAGAAGATCAATGCGCTCAAGCAAGAGATCGATCTCCGGCATATCATCTGTACCTTCAACTACTACACGATCGATCACGATCGGTGCCAGAAGTCGATGGAACGTTTTGTGAAATACGTCATGCCCCACATCAGATAAAGCAGCTGTTCCCTCCCTCCGTGGGGTGAGGGGATCCGGCAGCGCGGGAAAAATCAGAAAAAGGGTGACGTCGATGCGGTTTGGCTGGTTCGTCATGGGAACCGAGTCTGGGACGTATCAGGACATATTAGAACAGGTCCAGCTCGCCGAGGAGCTCGGCTTCGAAGGGGTCTGGCTGGGAGAGCGTCACTTCGAACATAGTGAGCTCCTGTACTCTTCTCCCTTCCACGCTGCGGCGGCGATGGCGGCGAAGACCCACCGGATCCGGATTGGGACGGCGGGGCGCATCCTCGCTCTGGACCATCCGATTCACATCGCCGAAGATGCGGCCACGCTGGATCTCCTCAGTGGAGGTCGCCTCGATCTGGGGGTGACCCGCGCCGGATTGGATGAGCGGTTCCACCAGATTTTTGAACGGCCTGTGGAGGACACACGTCGGGGGCAGTTCGAAGAGGCGTTGGAGATCATCGTGAAGGCCTGGACCTGTGACCGGTTCGCGTACGAAGGCGAGTACTACCAGATCCCTGAAGTCTCCGTCCTGCCCAAGCCGGTCCAGAAGCCTCGTCCCCCGATCTATCTTGTCGCCGTGAGCCGCCACACCATGGCCTTTGCGGCCCAGAAGGGATATCCGGTCTTTATCGGGGCGCTCCAAACTCCCCGAGAGCTGCGAGAGAGCCTCGCCTTCTACTGGCAGGCGTTCCGGGAATCCGGCCATGATGGTGTTGCAATGGATCTGCCGGTGAACCGGTTCCTGTACGTTGGCGAGTCGAATGCGAAGGCACAGCAGGAAATGGCGGAGCCCTTCTGGTCGTTCATTCAGCATAAGGCGCCCGACCTGAAAGTAGCCCTTCAGGGGAAGTATGGCGAGAAAGGGTTCAAGCTAGAACGATTTCTGGAAGATTTTTGCATCTTTGGTGCTCCCGGTCTGGTAATCGAAAGGATCAAGGAGCTGCAAGCGCTGGGAGTCACCTATCTCCTGTGTACCCTGAACTTCATCACCATGGAACACAAGCTCTGCCTCAAGTCGATGGAACGTTTTTCCCAGGAGGTCATGCCCCATTTCAAGGAGGCGCCGCAGGCTGAGCTCCTGATAGGACCTACCCGGTGAGCAAGCTCCCCCTCACATTAGCCTGCCTCGACTACGACCGAGTCAAACCCCTGATGCTGAAAACGGTGGAGCCGGCCGGGATTGATCTCAACATCCTGCCGTACTCCCCGGATGACTCGGTCTGGCCGATGGTCAGGTACCAGGAGTTTGACGCCTCCGAGATGACCCTCGGCACTTACACGATTCTGCGCGCTCGGGGCGAGGCACCCTACGTTGCCATTCCCGTCTTCATCTCCCGAGCGTTTCCCCACGGCGCGATCTTCGTCCATAAGAAAGCCGACATCCACCAACCGCAAGATCTCAAGGGAAAACGGGTCGGCTCTGGGCAGTTTCAGATGTCGATCGCGGTGTGGGCACGCGGGATTCTGCAGCACGAATACGGCGTGGATCCCAGAGAGGTGCACTGGCACACGGGCCGGGCGGAGGTGGGGCTCAACCTGCCCCCGGAGTTGCAGGTGACGCTCTTCCCTCCGGGGAAGATGCTGGCGGATCGGCTCGAGGATGGCGAGATTGACGCCCTGATCGCCCCCACCATTCCACCGAAGTTTCGGGGGGATCATCCCCACGTCCGCCGCCTCTTTCCCGAACCGAAAGCCGTGGAACGCGAGTATTATCAGCGGACCCGGATCTTTCCCATCCTGCACCTGGTCGTCATCAAACAGGAGATCTATGACAAGCACCCGTGGGTTGCGTCGAGTCTGTACCGGGCATTCGTGCAAGCCAAGGAAATCTGTTATCGGGATCTGAGCGACACTCTGGAGCGGTTGCGCTATATGGTTCCATGGTTGGATACTCATGTGGAGGAGCTCTGGAAAACCATGGGGCAGGATTTCTGGCCGTACGGCCTCAAGGCAAACCAGCACGTCCTTGAGACCTACATCCAATACCTCTCCGAACAGCACCTCATCGATCGGAAGCTCGCGTTCGAGGAGCTGTTTGCCCGCAACGCCTTGGATTGATCCTCGCTCGATAAACCAATTTCCATGATCAAACAGGAAAGCGATGCAGACCAGACAGCCATGTGACATCCTCGTTATCGGAGGCGGGGGAGCCGCCCTCAGGGCTGCCATCGCGGCGAGGGAGGTGGTCTCTGACGTTGTCTTGTGCTGTAAGGAGGAGGCCGGGCGGAGCGGGAGCACTATGTACGCGGGCTGTTCGATGATCGCTGCTCTTCCCGCTGATCCCCCCGGGGCGGTCGAGAATCACTTCAAGGAGACGATGGCCGTCGGCAAGTTCCTGAATAACGAGGCACTGGTCGAGGAACTGGTGACCCACGCCGGCGTGGAAATTCCCTCCCTCGAAGATTTTGGCGTGAAGCTGCATATCAAGAAGGGGGACTTTCTGCTGGGCAAGGGCCCGGACGCCGTCCTCCCGAGCGGAGTCGAGCCGGATTACACCGGCTACGACTTTGCCGTCAGGGGAATGGCGCTGACGCATCCCCTCGCAGTTGAAGCTGGCCGGCGCGGGGTGGAGATGGTGAATCACGTTGCCATCACCACGTTGGTCCTTCACGAAGGGGAAGTTTTTGGGGCCGTCGGCGTACATCTCAAGACAGGAGAGACTTTCCTCTTCCCCGCGAGGGCGGTCATCCTCGCAAGTGGTGGGGGGGCGTGGCTGTATGCCCAGACTTCGAACAGTCCTGATCTCACCGGGGATTCGTTCACCCTGGCCCTGGAGGCAGGGGCCACGTTGCGCGATATGGAGTTCGTGGAGTTCAATCCGTGTCGCCTCCTGTATCCCGATATGCCTACGAACCTGCCGCCGGATCTCTTCAGTTATGGGGGAGTATTACGGAACACCGAGGGAGACCGCTTCATCCTCAAGCATAATCCTCAGGGAGAAGAAGCCTCTTTCCGAGAGGACATGCCACGCCTCCTCGCCGCAGAGGTTGAGGGGGGACGGGGTATCCAAGGGGGCGTCTGGCTCGACGCCACCGCGGTTCCTATGGACGTGTGGGAGGACCGATATCCGTTCCTGTATCAGGCACTCCTGCAG
>JAAXQN010000152.1 GCA_012974305.1 Candidatus Methylomirabilis sp.
CCCCTACAACCCCTCAGTGCCCCCGGCGGAACCCTGGGGTGCTTACGAGAATTTAGTCGGCGGGCACTAGGCGCTCACTCCGAATCACCCACACTCCCCTCTTCCCCCACCTCAACACGACAGTAGCAGACTCCGCCAGCCCAGTCTCGTCCAGCGTATGGGGCATCAGACCCCGTGATCAGAATATGACCAAAATCATGTTTTCCCATGCGCGCAGTCATTGCAATGGCATGACCTGGTATGGCAAATGGTAAAAACTCAGGGTGGCGGCCGGCTGTTGCGCCTAGACCGCAAGTCACGAGGGGTGGTTCCAAATGTGGAGCTGGCTTCCCGAGAATGTTTCCACTTACGGGGGAGACATCGACTCCATCATCTATCTGATCTATTACATTACCGGAGCTTGGTTTTTTCTCACCATAGGGATCATTGTCCTTTTTCTCTTCTTATATCGCCACCGAGAAGGGCGCCGGGCAACGTATATCCATGGGAACACCCTGGCCCAGATGGCCTGGATCCTTGTCCCGACGCTGATTGTCCTAGGGCTGGATCTGTGGATCGATTTTCAAAGCGCACCGATCTGGGAACGTATCAAGGTCCACATGCCGCCTGGGGATGTCCGGGTCCAGGTGACCGGCAAGCAGTTCAACTGGGAGATCCTCTACCCGGGGCCGGACGGGCGGTTCGGCACGGCGGATGATCTACAAGTAGACAACGAGTTGCACGTCCCCGTCGGACAAGTCGTGCGCGTGACTCTCAAGGCAAAGGACGTGATCCACAGCTTCTTTCTTCCCAACTTGCGCCTGAAGCAGGACGCGCTGCCAGGACGCGAGATCGAGGCCTGGTTTGAAGCAACCAAGCCAGGCGTGTACGAAATCCCCTGCGCCGAGCTCTGCGGATTCGGGCACTCAGGGATGGTCGGCTACCTGACCGTGCACTCCGCCGAGGATTATGAAAAGTGGGTAAAGCGCACGTGGCCCTCTTCCTAGCCCGGATTATTCACGAGGAGGTGAATAACCGCCCTCCGGGCTTCGACTCCGCCCCGCATTTGCGGGGCGTCCCTCAGGGCTAGCCTTGAGCAGGCCGCGGACGCGGACTGTCGAAACCTACCGTGCGGCCGAGGCCGCACGAGTAGGCGCATTATTCACGAAGGTACTCCGTTCATGAATAATGCGGGCTAGGGGCAAGCGCTAAGCCTTCAGCAATCAGCGGTCAGCAAGAAAAGGAAGACATGCTGAAAGCTGATAGCTGATTGCGTATCGTGAGCGAGCGTGTCAGACAAAACAGGGGAGATAGTCAGCGATGAGCGACTCCGTCACGGGCAAAGCTCCGCCTGAAGCTCATCCCCATCATACGGATTTGGGCTTCTGGCGCACCTATGTCTTCTCCACGGATCACAAGACCATCGCAAAGCAGTACCTCGCCATCGGGCTGTTCTGGGCGATCGTGGGGGGGCTGCTCGCCTATCTGATGCGCTGGCAGCTCGCGTATCCCGAAACGGCGGTCCCGGGGTTCGGCTGGGTTCCTGAACCTCACATGGTTGACGGCATCATTCCGCCCGAATTTTACAACATGCTCATCACGATGCACGGGACGGTCATGGTCTTCTTCGTGGCCATGCCGATCCTCCTGGGGGCGTTCGGCAACTTCCTCATTCCCCTCATGATCGGGGCCCAGGACATGGCCTTCCCCCGGCTCAACATGCTCTCGGTCTGGGTCCTGGCTTTCTCCTCGGTGGTCCTCCTGGTCTCCTTCTTCGTCCCCGGCGGGGCCGCGGCCTCGGGCTGGACCGCCTATGCACCCCTCTCCGCGAAGGCCGTCTACACCGGGGTGGACTGGGGGCAGAACCTCTGGATTATCGCCCTCGCCCTCGAATTTGCCTCGTTCCTCATGGGCGGGGTCAATTTTCTGACCACGGCCATTAATATGCGGGCGCCGGGACTGTCACTGTTTCGATTGCCACTCATGGTCTGGATGGAGCTCACCGCCGCCGTCCTGTTCCTATTGTCGGTGGGGCCCCTCATTGCCGGGGCCGTGATGCTTCTGCTCGATCGCCTGGCAGGAACAAGTTTCTTTCTCCCCGAAGGTGGGGGTCATCCCCTCCTGTGGCAGCATCTCTTCTGGTTCTTCGGCCACCCGGAGGTGTATGTGATCATGTTGCCCGGCATGGGGGCTGCGCTCGAGATCCTGCCTGTCTTCTCCCGGAAGCCGATCTTCGGGTACCGCCCGATCGTCTACTCGACAATCGCCGCCGGCATCCTCAGCTTCGTCGTCTGGGCCCACCATATGTTTCCGAGCGGCCTGGACCCCCGGCTGGCGATGCCCTTCAGCTTCACCACGATCCTCATCTCTATTCCCTTTGCCATCATAGTCTTTGCCATGATCGCCACCCTGTGGGGGGGATCGATCCGGTTCCCCACGCCCATGCTCTACGCCCTTGGGACGCTGGCCGTCTTCATTGTGGGGGGGCTCACCGGCATTTTCAACGGCTCGGCACCGGCGGACATTTACATCCATGATACCTATTTTGTAGTCAGCCACTTTCATTACACCCTATTTAGCGCGGTCTTCTTCGGAGGGTTTGCCGGGATCTACTACTGGTTCCCCAAGATGTTCGGCCGCATGATGAACGAGACACTGGGGAAAATCCACTTCTGGCTGACCTTTATCTTCTTCAACGCGGTCTTCTTCCCCATGTTCTTCCTCGGCGCCGGCGGGATGATGCGGCGGATCTATAACCCGCTGCAGTACGAGTTCCTCCAGTCGTTGCAGCCACTCAATGTGTTCATCACTTACGCCGCGATCGTGCTCTTTCTGGGGCAGCTTCCCTTCGTCGTCAACTTCTTCTGGAGCCTCTGGGCTGGGAAGAAGGCAGAGCAGAACCCCTGGGAGGCGAATACCCTGGAGTGGACTACTCCATCACCGCCACCCCACGGCAACTTCGAGGCGATCCCGGTGGTCTACCGCGGCCCGTACGAGTACAGCCTACCGGAGGTCTCCGAGGATTGGCTGCCCCAGGATCGCCCGGTCGAGCCGCGGCCTGTGCCGGCCGGGTAGGAGGAGGGAGCCAGGACGATGAGCCAAACGCACGCAATCGAAAGCCGGACAGATACCCTTACAGGTACGGGCATCCCCTCCGGACGGCTCGGCGTATGGTGGTTCCTCGCGTCGGAGATCATCCTGTTCGGGGGACTCATTGGCACCTTTATTCTGTTCCGCCATGGAAATCCCGAGTGGGTGGCGGCAGCGGAACATCTGAGCCTTACCATCGGAACGATCAACACCTTTGTCCTGCTGACCAGCAGTCTGACCATAGTGATGGCGTTTGCGGCGGTGGACAAGGGAGACTCGCGGAGGATGCGCACCTGGCTGTTTCTGACCATCCTTTTGGGGTTCGTCTTTTTGGGCATCAAGGCGTTTGAATGGAGCACTGAAATTGGAGCGGGATTTATTCCGAGTACCGGTGGGTTCTGGTCCTTTTACTACGCGATGACTGGTCTCCACGCGCTGCACGTCATGGCAGGAATCGTGATCAACACTATACTTTTTATTTCAGCGGTGTTGGACCGCCTCAAGCCGCATGAATACCGGATCGAGCTTGCCGGTTTGTACTGGCATTTTGTTGACATTGTGTGGATCTTTCTGTTCCCACTCCTGTACCTGGCGTAAGGGCGGATTCTGCGGTTTCGCCGCGTAAGTCGCTCAAGGAGGACCCGGATGGCTGGTGAAAAGGCACACCCCAATTACGTGGCCGTGTGGTTCTGGCTCGTCGGCCTCATGGTCGCCTCGGTCGCGATCAGCCTCTTCCATTTTTCGGAATCGGCCACCGTTGTCGTGATCTTCACGATTGCTGTGGTGAAGGCCGTATTGGTCGCGCTGAACTTCATGCATCTCAGATTTGAGCGGCTTCTGATTTATAGCCTGGCGATTGTCCCGCTCCTGCTTTTCTTCATTTTGACTGCAGTCCTCTTCCCCGACATCGCATCGCACTAGTGCCGCACCAACTATTTCTCACTAGTGCCGTTCCAACTATTTGTGCCAACATTCTCGTTGCACTCGTTCACGACCCTTGCCACGAGGCAGACATCTGAAAATTGGCCCCTCGATCTTCCTCGGGGTGGTGAGCCTGTCGAACCACTTATCAAGTTGGAACGGCACTAGTATTCCAGCATTCCAGCAGCTGGCGGCTGAGTGCCGACAGCTGTTCTCGTCGGTCGCTCCGTCCCGATGGGACGAGAGTCCCTTCGGGATCGGTCATCGTGATCAAGTGGACGGTGGTATTAGCCGAGGATCACGCGGGCCGCAGCAGAGTCAATCCCAAGCGTCAACGAGAGGCTGTAGAAGGTAAGCCAGATAAGGACCAGGGTGACCACCTGGGCGAGACGGTTGTGCAGGAGGCCCTCGCCATATACCCAGATCATCCCCAACGCCCCGGCGACGAACACAAAGTGCATGATGTCATTAAAACGGTGGAAGGTATAGAACGGAAAGTGGAGAGCCGGGTTCTGAGACAACAGCTTAGCCTCCAACGCGGGCCCCGGTGTGCCGAGGACGTGCAGGTGCACCCCAACGATGAACCACACGATCAACAGGCTGAGCCCGGCGAACATCCGGACTGAGGTGAACGTCGTCCTACCCCCCAGGACCTCCCACAGTGCAAGGAGACTGACGGTCCCTCCACCCCAGGCGATACTCAACCCTCCGGTCGTGATGACCAGCAGCATAAAGGCGGTCACCGGCAGCAAAAACTCGGGCACAAATGGCCGCCCGACCCCCAGCGTATACCAGGCCTGCTGCGTCACCAGGAGTCCCGACAATGCTGCCAAGAGGAAAACAACAACACTGATAAAGAGCGGCCCCCACGCGTCACCGGTGAGACCCAGCTCCTTCAAGGTGACTGTTCTTCCCATCCGCTGTCCTTGTTGCTCCATGATCCGTACTCCCTAACTAAGGAATAATTTTGGGCTTCCACCGCGATAATAACAGATGTTCTGGCAGGGTCATACCTGGGGAGTCATCCGGCTGAGCCCTCGGCCCGAAAAGCCGGACTCTCGGCTGGTGAGGTGAGTGTACCCTTATACCCTCTCCCTGGAATATGTCAAATCGAAAAATCAATCGGCACCTCTACCCGGGCCGCACCCCCTCTAAGGTGTTGTCTCATGTCCCAGCGGTCCTCCATAAATTTATCCCCAGGCACAGGACAGCTCCCAAGCCGATCACTCCGGAAAGCGCAAAGGCGGATTGGGCAACGACCAGGCTTGCGGGGATCGCCTCGAACACCCCTAAGGGTATAAGTGAGGGGAGCACGCGGCAGACCGCCGCCGTATTGCCCAACCACAAGGTGGCCTCCACCAGTGTGGCGTTGGCAACACATTTCTTCTTGAGGAGGCCTGGAATCAGCCGCACGGACACCCCGAAAATGAGGAGGGTAATGAATCCCAGTACGTACATGTGCCGGACGGCATCGGTGCCGACCGGGGGCTGATACCCGAGCAAGGCTGCAGCTCCGTCCAGCACCTCGAAGCACGCAGCGAGGACGAGCCATGTGTACGCCGCGTACACCAACTTTTCAAACCGGCCAAACTCTCCGTAATCTGCCAGGCCCAGCCGCGTGGGGCGGCGGCCCGGACTGGGCTGCACGTCCTGCTTGGCTGTCCACGGCTCATAGCGACGGGTGAGAATATCGAACTGCCACACGAACCAGAGGATGATCCCCCCTCGCAGGAGCATCCCCAGGCTGGAGACGAACCGGGCGGGCCCAGGAGCCAGGGCTGAGAAGAGGGGGGACATTGGAACCACCAGCAAACAAAAGGAGATGAGATAGACGTATGCGGTGCCGCGAATTGGCCAATCTGGAGCTCGCAGGGTCAGATACAGCGGCAGCATGCGGACCGAAAAGGCGAAGGCGACCGGGAGCAGCACCAGACCAATAAAGACCTGTAAGGCGAATTCATTCCAGCCTTTATCCATCACGATGCCCTTCCGCACGGCCATTTGCACCAGTAAGATCAGGTTAAGGGTTGCATACAGAAGCCAACCGGTCATCATCATGCCAAAGTAAGGCCTGACCGAAAGCAGCGCCGGTTGCATGCGGATGTCTCCAATTCCACCTAGCGTCCTGAGAAGTAGCGATACGTACATCGCAATACCGCACCATTCCAGGAGTCCAGAGCCTGCAACCAGCCAATTCACAGGAATGTAGAAGACACCCCCGGCGAGATATGGCAAGACCGAGTGACCAATGGTTCTCAGTAAGAGACCGGCGGCCATCAGCCAGAGAATCCGTGGGATCCAATGCGGGTGAGTCAGCGGCACGCTGGCCAATCGAGGAATCACATGGAGACTAATCCCAATGATGAATAATCCGGCCCAGCCGACGAGTTGCAGGTGGCCATGAGTCTGGATAAAGCTGTAGAACCCTTCCCCGAGGGGAAAATCGAAGCCGATGACAAAAGACACATGGGCGCCGATGGTAAATCCTGCACAGATGGCCGTTGCCAGCGCCACCCAGATATAGCCGATACGAAACTCGGCCTGTCTGGTTTTCGGATCGGAAATAACTGGCAGGGTCCTCATATTATCAGTGAGCCTTTTCTTCGACGGAGGGACGGCAGCCTCACAGTCCTCGGCTGAAGGCCAATCCGAGGATCAACACCACGATGGCGCACAGAGTGTTCAAGCGGGCCAGGAGCGCGACACGGCGTCGGAGCCGAGGCGTTTCGCTCCCCTCACCTCCCTTCTGCATTTCGGCCACAAGTCTGGGCCCCAGAGAGAAGTCGTGGAGCAGGCTCAGCATGAGAATCACCGCCACCAAGACCAGCTTGGTGATCAGGACCGGCGTAAGCCTGAAGTCTAGGAGCGCCCACATGGTCGGTCCGGTCACCAGGAGGATTGCCAGGGCCGTCCACCCGATTTTCAGGAAGCGGCGGCCGACAATGTGCAGGAGGGCCGCCCGTTCCCCTGGGGGACGACCGCGAAGGACCGGTGTGATGACCAGACCCAGGAAAAGCATCCCGCCAATCCAGACCACCGCCGCCAGCACATGGAGAGTCACAAGACCCAAATAGACCATGCCTGTCTCACTCAATAATCGCAGGAAAACCGGTATGATCCTGGACCAACAGCCCCATTACCATACCATGACTCGGCCTACATCGGTTCCCTCCAGGTGTTGTACCTCTCCTCGGCGTGAATGGATTCAGTTGACCAGGGACCGCTTCCGGGCATATATTCATCCGGGTGATGCAGGCTTTTTCGAGGTCTTCCCGGAGGAGACAGCAAAATGGGCGAGCTTAAGGTGCACGGGTTTCTTTATTATCGGGTTCCCAGAGGGTTGCGGACCCGCGAGGTAAGAAAGAAGGTTCACGACGCGGTGGAGGAAGCGCAGAAAATTCCTGGAGTCGTGGCGCTCTACCCGTATAGCCTTGTCGGGCTTCGAGCCTCGGCAGATGTCGGTTTCTGGGTGGCGGCGGAATACATCGAGGCCTATCAGAGTGTAGGAAGCCGGTTTCTCCAGACCAATCTCGAACTCGCGGCGAGTCTCTGGGGTTTCGTGCGTCCTTCACAGTACACCGGCCAGAGCGGAATCAGCGTCGAAGTCCCGGGGGAACGAAAGCGGTTTCTGGTGGTGTATCCTTTTATTAAGACCCACGACTGGTACCAGCTTTCGACCGATGATCGCCGGGCTCTGATGAAGGACCATGCTCGGGTGGGACACTCGTTCAAGGAGATCGAGCAGCTGCTCGCGTACTGCACCGGCATCGCCGACTGGGAATTTGTGGTAGGGTACGAAATGGATGATCTCCTCCACTTTTCCGAACTGGTGATGGCACTCCGGAGTACAGAGGGCCGGCCTTACACCCGCCGGGACACCCCGATCTACACTGGGCGGTTCGGCTCGTTGCAGGAAGTGCTGCAGGAGGTCTTCGGGGAGGAGGATTGAGAACGCGCGCTTATGTCTCAGGATCCCACACGACTTCGTGAGATCTGTTTCTCCCTCCTCGAAGAGAACCGGATCATGACCTTGGCCACCTTCGGGGAGGAAGGTCCATGGGCGGCACCGGTCATTTACGCGTGGGAAACGCATTCCACATCGATTTCCCTCTATTTTATGTCTCGACTCTCCACCCGCCATGTCAAGCACCTCTTAGAAACACCCCATGTGGCTGCCGCCATTCATCCGAATGAAACCCGCCCCCTTCGAGGTCTTCAGGCAGAAGGCAGGGTGGAAATGCTTCGGGGGAAAGAGGCCCTGCGTGTCATCAGGTTTTACCTCCGTCGGTTCCCCCTAGCCAAGAGGCGCTTTACCATTCGCGCAGTCTTGGAGGAAAGCCTCGACCTCCGGTTCTTTCGATTCTTGCCAGAGCGAATATTTATCCTTTCGGAGGAAGACTTCGGGTGGGGAAACCGCTACCTTCTTGAACTTCCCACCGGTGCGGTCTCCCAGGCGACGGGATGGGAGTAATATGCTCGGGAAAGTCAGGACCTCTGGAGTAAGGCATGACCTATACCGGCATCCTTTTTCTGCACCTGCTTTCAGCCATCACCTGGGTCGGAGGGAATATCCTCTTCTTCGCTGTGGCCCCCCGCCTCAGGAGGGACCCCGAGGGTGGTCCAGCCGCCCTTCGGGTGCTTGGAAGAACCTTTCGGGTCCTGTCCTGGATCGCCATGGCCATCCTCCTGACGACCGGAGCGTACTTTCTCGGCCAGGGCTGGGACTACCGTGCATGGCCGCTGTCTCTCAAGCTGGTCATCGTCGGAGTCGTCCTGCTGCTCAAGGTCCTGCATGATTTCTGGATCGCGCCGGCTGCCGCACGCAAACGGGGCGGATTTTTCCACGCCGCGCTCTGGATCGGGCGGACCAACGTCTTCCTGGGTATTGTAATTGTATACCTGTCAGTGTGGCTTTGAGGACCGGACACCAGGATGGGAAACATGCGTGACCGAATTTTGAAGGCCGCCCGGTGCGAACCCGTGGACACCACGCCCGTCTGGATCATGCGTCAGGCGGGTCGGTACCTTCCCGAGTACCGAGAGGTCCGGAAAAAATACTCGATGGAGGAGATCTGTCGAACACCGGAACTCACGGTGGAGGTCACACTCCAACCGCTCCGGCGTTTCGATCTGGACGCGGCCATTCTCTATTCGGATCTCCTCGTCCCATTGTGGGGAATGGGAATTGCCTTTGACCTGGTCGAAGGGAAAGGCCCTGTCTTGCAGAAGGCCCTCACGCCCTCCGAGCTGGCGGCTCTGCCCCCTGTAGATCTTTCCGCCCTGGAATTTACGTTCAACGCCATCCGCATGCTCCGGCGGGAGCTGGATCGTCCGTTAATCGGCTTTACGGGCGGGCCTTTTACCTTCGCATCCTACTTGATCGAGGGGAAACCCTCGCGGGACTATCCCCAGACCCGGGCGTTTCTCCATGCCCACCCTCGCGAGTGGAAGGCGCTGATGCAGCGGCTTGCCGAGAACCTGTCCCGCTACCTCAGGGCCAAAATCGAAGCGGGGGTGCAGATGGTCCAAGTCTTTGATTCGTGGGTGGGAGTCCTTTCGCCGGAGGATTTCCGGGAATCGGTGAAACCCTACTTGATAGAACAGCTCGAGCAGGTGGGTAATGACGTGCCCCGGATCTATTTCAGCACCGCAAGTTTTCACCTCTTCCCGGAGTTTGTAAACCTGCCGGCAGAGGTGATGGGGGTGGACTGGCGGGTTCCCCTCACGCAGGCGAGAGGAATTTTTGATGACACCTTTGCGCTGCAAGGAAATCTGGATCCCAGCCTGCTCCTCGGTACCAAGGAGGAGCTGTTCCTCAAGACGGCCAAGATTGTGGAGGAGGGACAGGCGCTCTCCGGACACATTTTCAACCTCGGGCACGGCATACTTCCCCCGACCCCGCCTGAGCAAGTAGAGCGTCTGGTGGATTTCGTGCACACAAAGGGAGAGCGGCGATGATCGGTGTGCTTCTCATGGCCTATGGAACACCGAGAAGTCTCGACGAGGTGGAGGCGTATTTCACCCACATCCGTCGAGGGCGTGCGCCCTCGGAGGAGGAAGTGGAGGAACTCAAGGAGCGGTATGCGTCGATCGGTGGGGTGTCGCCTTTAACCGAGATTACGAAGTCCCAGGCCAAGGGGCTTCAGGAGATGTTGGATCGCAAGGCACCGCAACGCCTCCGAGTCTACCTTGCGATGAAACACTCCCCTCCCTTCATCCCCGAGGTGGTCGAGCAGATGATCCGGGATGGAATCCGGGAGATGGTAGCCCTGGTGCTGGCCCCCCACGAATCCAAAATGATCATTGATGATTACATGAGGTACGCGAGAGACGTCCTGGGATCTCAACCGAACGTGAAAGCACACGTCATCCGGACCTGGCATTTGAATGACAAGTACCTGTCGGCGTTACGAAAAAGAATTCAGCGGGAACTGGCGGCATTCCCCCAGCCGGGACCGGAACAGACCATGGTGCTCTTTACCGCCCACAGCCTGCCCGAGAAGATTCTTGCGACGAAAGATCCCGATCCCTATCCCACCCGGCTCGAGGAAACAGCCCAGGCCCTGGCGGAACGGCCGCCGCTGCCCCACTGGTGCCGCGCCTATCAGAGCGCAGGCAAGACGCCGTTTCCCTGGCTGGGTCCCGATATCGTAGAGGTCCTTGAGGAGCTCAAAGCAGAGGGGCATTCTCAGGTGCTCGTGGTCCCCATCGGCTTTGTGGCCGATCACCTCGAAGTCTTGTACGACATTGACGACGAGGCCCAAGAGAAAGCCCGAGAGCTGGGGCTCACTCTTCGCCGGACTGAGTCCTTGAACGCGGACCCCGAGTTCCTCGAGGGACTTGCGGAGGAAGTGCTTCAAGCCACCGTCTCCGTATCCCGGTAGCGTCTTTTTTTCCCGTAGCCAACCCTGCCAAACATGGTCCCATAGGTCCCCCGCGCGTTTCTCCACATATGACGAAGATCATGTATTTTTCCGACTTGCGTCATTGATCCGCGACCCGCGAGGTCATACCTTCTAGGTATAGAGGTCCTCCCAGCAGGAGGCGCTGCTCGTCCGCTTGAGCTAAAGGAAAGGAATGTAAATTGCAGGAGTGCAATATATGAGCTTCACGAAGATACCAAAACTGCGAATCGGTGATTTGGAAGCTCATATACCAATTATTCAGGGAGGAATGGCTGTTGGCATTTCCTTATCAGGGTTAGCCTCGGCTGTTGCAAATGAGGGTGGGATCGGAGTTATTGCTGCGACTGGGATTGGTATGCTTGAGCCTGATTTTAGCAGAAATTTCACCGAGGCAAACAAAAGAGCCTTGCGGAATGAAATCAAAAAGGCAAGGGAGATGACAACGGGTATTATTGGTGTGAACGTACTGGTCGCCCTTTCAGATTTTGATGATCTTGTACGGGTTGCAGTGGAAGAAGGCGCAGACGCAGTTTTTCTTGGTGCAGGACTTCCACTCAGGATTTCTAAAACATCGTTGCTGGATAGGCCGGGGAACGGCACAACCAAGGTTGTTCCTGTAGTCTCTTCTGCAAGAGCGGCTAATGTCATATTTCAATATTGGAGGAAAAACTACAATCATGTGCCTGATGCCGTGGTTGTTGAGGGTCCGTTGGCCGGTGGGCACCTCGGATTCAATAAAGAGCAAATCAGTAACCCTGACCATACATTGGAAAAGATACTACCGGAGGTGGTTTCTGTAATAAAACCCTATGAGCAGCATTTTGGTAAGAGCATTCCAGTAATTGCTGCAGGAGGCATATATACAGGTGCGGATATTCATAACTTTATCCAGTTAGGGGCTCAGGGAGTGCAGATGGGAACCAGATTTGTTGGAACTCACGAGTGTGATGCTTCTATAGGCTTTAAGCAGGCATATGTGAAATGCAAGAAAGAAGATCTTGTTATAATTGACAGTCCCGTTGGATTGCCGGGAAGGGCCATACAGAACAAGTTTCTTGAGGAGGTATCAGCAGGAGTGAAAAAACCCTTTAAATGCCCCTGGAAGTGTCTGAAAACCTGTGATGTTGAAAATACGCCATACTGCATTGGTGTCGCATTAACCAATGCCAAGAAGGGAAACTTTCGGAACGGATTTGCTTTTGCGGGAGCTAACGCCTATCGGACAGATAACATTATCTCCGTGAAAGAGCTTATTGAGACTTTGTTGGAAGAATATGAAAGAGCAGCATCTGCTCGCCTACCCCTAGCAAGCCTTCGTCTCCCCTCCGTGAAGAATTCCATCTAAACATGACCAAGATCATATTTTTTCCTGCCACCCATCATTGACCCGGGATCGCCGAACGGACCCAAAAGAGCCGAAAGGTCTTTTGAGACTATGCACCTGAGCCGCGAGAGCGAGTACGGACTGAAGGCCATGATCTACCTGGCCCAGCAGCCACCGGCGACGATCCTGACGCTGAACCAAATCGCCGAGTCGAGAGATCTCCCGGCCGGGTTCCTGTCCAAGACCTTTCAGAAGTTGGTGCGGCACGGCCTGGTCCAATCGTTCCGGGGCCGGCGGCGAGGATACTGCCTGGCTCGCGAGCCCTCGGAAATCCTGCTTGGAGATCTGCTCGAGGCGATCGAGGGGCCGGACCTCATCCAACGGTGCATTTTCTGGGGCGACCGGTGCGGCAATGACAATGCCTGCACTCTCCACGAGGCGTGGGGAATGGTCAAACCACAGTTCGTCGAGCTCATACAGCAGAGGACGCTGGAGGACCTGGCTCAAGGTCGTGCTTGGAAGAGGCCCGTCAAGCGCCAACGGAGATGAGATTGAAGATACGAGTCAGGAGGCGTGAGAAGGCTGATCTCGTGATAGGGAGGTTACAGATGAGAAGGCTTTTTTTGACTATAGCTGGGGTATTCTTCCTGCTCTTCGCCACAGGGGTGAACTACTCTGCTGAATCGAAACCCCCACCATCACGCAAACTCCTCGCTCTTGGAAAACAGATCTACAACAGACAATGTGCAGCCTGCCATGGGGTGAATGGGCGAGGGGATGGCGAGGCGGCCTATCTCCTCTATCCCAGGCCTCGCGATTTCGTGATGACGAGATACCGCCTCGTATCTACCTGGGATCGCAAGCCTACTGACCAGGACCTTTTCAATACGATTACACGCGGCATGCCGGGATCGGCGATGCCCTCGTGGGGACATCTGCCGGAAAAACAGCGTTGGGCCCTCGTCTACTATGTAAAGTCGTTTGCCGAAAAGCCCATAACCGTCAAGCCTCAGAAGAACCCGGACCCTGATGGCGACGGTGGTGAAGGATTTATCGATGTTCCGCCAGAGCCTCCTTACGATACCGCAGCGAAAGCGCGCGCTATATATCTTTTCGGAGAGGCGTGTGCCTCCTGCCATGGCGCAACGGGAAAAGGCGATGGCGTGGAAAAGCAGGTGGACGAGGAGGGCTTTCCTACCCGTCCGCGCAATCTCACAGTCGGAATCTTCAAGGGGAGCCCGGATCCCGCTCACCTCTACCGCCGCATCATCGCTGGAATGCCAGGGAGCCCCATGGCCATGAGCGATTGGGCTTACGGGGATGACGCCTGGCACCTCGTTCACTTTGTCCGCTCACTCTCTAGCGACAAGCAGCGAGAGCGCGCGGAGATGAAGAAATTTGAGATCGTGGCCACGCGCGTCAAGAAGGTGCCGGACAATCCCAATTCTGGCGACTGGCGTCTCACCCCCCCAGTTAACCTCCACCTCATGCCGCTCTGGTGGCGCTCCCAGCGGCCAGAGGAGTTGACCGTGCGGGCGCTCCATGACGGCAAGGAGCTCGCTGTGCTCCTGGTCTGGGCTGATTCGACCCATGATCACACAGCCATACGCCCGCAGGACTTCCGGGATGCTGCTGCGGTGGAGTCCTCGCTTACCAGCAATCCCCCGTTTTTTGCCATGGGCGAGAACGGGAAGTTCGTCAACATCTGGATGTGGAAGTCAGAGCGCCAGGCCGATCTTGAACCTGCCTTCCAGGACCTGGATAAGATCTATCCCAATCTCGGGATCGATTCTTATCCGAATCTGTTACGCTCGCCGGAGGAGCAACCCTTGCGCAACGCGCTCACGCTCGAATCCGATAAGACCTTCGTGACCGGCTGGGGTGCCGGGAATATTGTTTCCGATCCACAGCGTAAGAGTCCGGCCGAGGATCTCACGGCTCAGGGATTTGGCACGCTCCGGGCTCGTCCTCGGATCGACCAGAAGGTCCACGCCAAGGGCGTCTATAGGTATGGTACCTACCGTGTCATTTTCAGCCGAACGTTAAAGCCAACCGGTAAGCACGCAACGAGGTTTCGACCTGGCACGACGGTCCCGGTGGCTTTCGCGATCTGGAACGGGAGTGCTGGTGACGTAGACGGGAAAAAGTCGGTAACCATTTGGCAGGATCTTCGGATCGAGCCGTGAAGGGCGCAGACTAAGAAAGGAGTCCGACCATGGGGGGGGAGAAGAGTCCTGAGATAACTGGCTTAACTCGCCGGGATTTCCTACGCTGGCTCGGCATAGGGAGTGGCACCGCCGCACTGAGCACAGGGTTGCCGCTTAGACTCCTCGCAGCCGCCAGGCCTGGTGAGAATCCACTTGCCGGTTCGGTGGGTCGTGCCTGGGAGAAGGTCTACCGCGATCAGTACAAGTATGATCGTGTGTTCGACTGGGTCTGCTCTCCTAACGACACGCATGCCTGTCGGGTGCGGGCCTACGTGCGAAACGAGATTGTGACCAGACTCGGATCAACATATGATTACCAGACGTACGCCGATCTCTACGGGAACAAAGCCACGCGAAACTGGAACCCACGCCAGTGCGCCAAGGGTTACACCTTTCATCGGGTCATCTATGGACCCTATCGCCTGCGGCATCCAATTGTCCGCAAGGGATGGAAGGCTTGGGCCGACGCAGGGTTTCCCGAGCTGACCCCGGAAAACAAGGCAAAGTACATGTTTGACCGGCGGGGAGAGGATGAGTTTGTCCAGATCTCCTGGGAGGATGTGTCCCACGACATCGCCAAGGCCCTCGTCGCCATCTCGACCCGCTATAGCGGCGAGAAGGGAAAGGAACTCCTTCTGGCCCAGGG